>CAMJLB010000013.1 GCA_946406555.1 uncultured Prevotellaceae bacterium
TACGGCGCTCGCCGTCGAGCAGGGCGTTGAGGAACGCTATCAGCACGGGCTTGGAGATTTCCTGCCCGAAAATGCGCTTAAAGCCTATATCGGTGAATGGATTGATGAACTTTGCCATTACGTTGTGCTGTCTTTCTAAACTTACGCCCGCAAAGTTAGAAATAATAATTGAAACAACAAAGAATAACGGAAGAAATCTAACAAGATGTATTGTTTTCCACAAAAAAAGCGGCTCTCGATGCCGTGCACGCCAAACCCCGCATGCACATTACAAGGGGATTTGTGTCGTCGGAAAGCTTCCATTGCATATTTCAAGCCATATTGTAGGGAAAATAAGCGGAAAATGCTTAACTTTGCAGGCGAAACCAAACAACAAGCAAAAAAAATGCTACAGATAGAGATAGACAATGGCAGCGGCTTCTGCTTCGGCGTGACTACCGCCATCAAGAAGGCCGAAGAGGAACTGGGCCGCGGCGAGACGCTCTACTGCCTGGGCGACATCGTGCACAACGGCATGGAGTGTGAACGGCTGCGACAGATGGGGCTGAAGACCATCGACCACGGTGAGATGGCACTGCTGCACAACGTGAAGGTGCTGCTCAGGGCCCACGGCGAACCGCCCGCCACCTATGAGCTGGCCCGCCGCAACCACATCGAGATCATCGATGCCACCTGCCCCGTGGTGCTGCAGCTGCAGAGGCGCATCAAGCAGCAATTCGAGGCTCACCTGGAGGGGGCCTCGATTGTGATCTTCGGAAAGAGGGGGCATGCCGAGGTGCTGGGACTGGTGGGACAGACCGAGGGCAAGGCCATCGTGATAGAGAACTTCGACGAGGTGACCAAGCTCGACTACCGGCACGACATTTACCTCTACTCGCAGACCACGAAGAGCCTCAACGAGTTCCACCGCATCATCGACTACATACAGCACCACATTGCCCCTGGCGCCACCTTCAGGAGCTTCGACACCATCTGCCGCTCGGTGGCCAACCGCATGCCCAGCATCTCGCAGTTTGCCACCCGCCACGACCTCATTCTCTTCGTGTGCGGTAAGAAGAGCTCCAACGGCAAGGTGCTCTACAATGAGTGTCTGCGGGTGAACCCCAACACCCACCTGATAGAGGGTCCCGAGGAGATAGACCGCGCCTGGCTCGAGGGCATCGAGACCATAGGTATCTGCGGCGCCACCAGCACGCCGAAATGGCTCATGGAGCAGTGCCGCGACGCCATAGAACACCTAAGAGTGTTGAACGAGCCTCACCCCCAGCCCCTCTCCAGGGGAAGAGGGGAGTGATTAGCTCTGGTGCTTGTTTTTTGC
This sequence comes from uncultured Prevotellaceae bacterium, assembly GCA_946406555.1. GTDB lineage: Bacteria > Bacteroidota > Bacteroidia > Bacteroidales > Bacteroidaceae > Prevotella. The sequence goes on from CAMJLB010000013.1 coordinate 1,319, forward strand.
GCTTGAAGGTATATACTCCCCTCTCCCCTTGGAGAGGGGCTGGGGGTGAGGCTCATTCAAAAAAACGATTTACAGAAATGAAACATCACATGATAAGAACGATACACACCCATCTGGCCATCTTGCTGTTGCTGTTTGCCGCACAGGGCCTTTGGTGCCCCCCCATGCAGGCACAGCAGCAGGCATGCAAGGGTAAGCTGTCGCCCATGCTGCGCCGACTGGTGCGAGGGCAGCAGACTGCGATGCCCGGGGTGCGCAGCACCACGCCGAAGAAAGAGCGCGAGGTGTGTGCGCTGATGAAAGTATCCTGCCAGCCCGACGAGGTGCTGGCGCAATATGGTTGCCGCGAGCTGGCACGCATCGGCGACATCAGCATAACAAGCATACCCATCGGCCAGATAGTCTCCCTGTCACGCGACGACCGCGTGGTGCGCATCGAGGCTGAGCCGCGCGGCCGCACGCTCTGCGACTCGATGGCATGCCACCTGAACGCACAGCACGCATACGCCGGCACGGAGCTGCCACAGGCCTTCACCGGCAAGGGCGTGGTGATGGGTATCATGGACATAGGCTTCGACCTGACCCACCCCACCTTCTACGACACCACGCTGAGCGACTACCGCATACGCCGGTTCTGGGACATGCTCGCCGCCGATACCACGGGCAGCCAGCTATACGTGGGACGCGACTACACCACCCGCGACGAGATGCTTGCCCTGGGCCACTCACGCGACGGCCGCCGCTTCTGGCATGGCACCGGCACGCTGAGCATCGCCGCAGGCAGCGGCTACCGGTCGGTCTATCGAGGCATGGCACCCGAGAGCGACATCTGCATCGTGGCCAATGCCGTGGGCGACGACTTGGAGTTCATCGACCCTGCCGACCTCGAGAAGTACACCTACGCCACCGACGCGCTGGGCTTCAAATACATCTTCGACTATGCCGACAGCGTGGGCAAGCCCTGCGTCATCTCGTTCAGCGAGGGGTCATCGCAAGACTTCATGGGCTACGACCTGCTCTACTATGAGCTGATAGACAAGCTTGTGGGGCCGGGCCACATCATCGTCTCGGCAGCAGGCAACAGGGGCGGCGAGAAATTCTGGTTTGAGAAGCCCGCCGGGCAGCCGTCGGCAGGCACTTTCCTCACAGGCTACAACGTGGTAGACGGCACGCTGAAGGCCGATGCCCCGTTCGGCATACGCCTCGTGGCTTACGGCGAGCACAACGACACGCTGGCCATCGACACCCGTCAGGTGGTGAGCCTGCCCGACTCGCTCTGGGCCGACACGCTCACGCTGCAGGGCATCGACGTGGCCGTAAGCATAGATGCCTACACGTCGTGCTATGCAGGGGGCGAGACCTGCTACGACGTGGCCATGGAGCGGCTGGGCGGCGGCATGCTGGGCACCGACGACTCGTTCCACGTATCGCTCGAGATGGTGGGCCATGAGGCCAATGCCGAGTTCTGGCGCTATTCGGCCACGCTCACCGAAAACGACCTGAACCCACAGCTGTCGAGCGGCGAGCCCACCCACAGCATCATGTCGCCAGCCAGCTCGCCCTCGGTGATATGCGTGGGCGGCACCTACTACCGCAAGGGCATCGACAACTATAAAGGACTGTGGATGGAGCACGAGAAGGGAGACCGCGCAAGGCGCATGACGATGTCGTCGATGGGGCCCACGATGGACGGGCGCACCAAACCCGACGTGATGGCACCGGGAGCCAACATCATTCAAGCGTGCAGCAGCTATTTCCTGGAAAGCAACCCCGGCTCCTGGGACGATGAGTGGAGCGTGGAGCACTTCGATTTCGAAGGGCGCACCTATGCGTGGACGGCCACCTCAGGCACTTCATCGGCATCGCCAGCCGTGGGCGGGGCCATCGCCCTGTGGCTACAGGCCAACCCCAGGCTGACACCTGACGACGTGATGGGCGTGATAGAACGCACCAGCAGCCATCCAGACCCCTCGCTCAGCTATCCTAACAATGAGTATGGCTACGGACAAATCGACGTCTACCGGGGACTGCTCGACGTGCTGGGCGCGGTGGGCATCGACGACATCTCGTCTACGCCGACCATCATGCAAATAAGCACGGCGAAGGGGCAGCTACGCCTCGGTTGCCCTCAGCCTGCGGGGCACCCCCTCCGTCTGAGGCTCTACACCCTTTCGGGCAAGAAGATGGGCGAATGGCACCTGCCTGCCGGACAGCAGTCATACTCCGTCAACGTAGCGTCGCGGGGCATCGGCATCGTTCAGATAGACGGCGACCCGCACTACCAGGGCTCGCAGATAGTAAGGTTTGAGCGTTAAACGTTGAGCGCTGAAGGTTGAACGTTGAGCGTTGAGCGAAATTCAGCATTGAGCGCACACTGTAGGCATCACTCAATGCTCAACAAAATATCGCTCAACCTTCAACGCTCAACGCTTTTAAGAACTGCTCCATGAGCCATTCGTTCTGCTGGTCAATGGTCATGTGGCTATTGTCAAGCAACAGGGCATCGGGAGCCTGGCGTAGGGGCGACACCTCGCGGTGGGAGTCTATATAGTCGCGCTCCTGCACATTCTTCAAAATATCGGCATAGTCGGCAGGCATGCCTTTCTGCTGCAGCTCGTCGTAGCGCCGCTGGGCCCGCACCTCGGCACTGGCGGTGACAAAGATTTTCAGCTCGGCATGGGGGAACACCACGGTGCCGATGTCGCGGCCGTCCATGACCACGCCCCCACCCTGCCCCATCAGCTGCTGCCGGGCCACCAGGGCCTCGCGCACAAAGGGCAACGCGGCGATGGGGCTGACGTGGCTGGACACCTCGAGCGAGCGTATCTCTTGCTCCACGCACTCGCCGTTGAGGTAGGTATCGGGACGCCCCGTCTCGGCATTCAGGCGAAAGGCGATGTCTATCTGCGGCATCTGTGCCTGCAACTCCGGGGTATTGATGCTGCCGTCGGGCTGAAACAGCTGACGGCGCAGCGCATAGAGCGTCACGCTGCGATACATGGCTCCGGTGTCTACATAGATATAGCCCACGCGGCGGGCCAGTTCCTTGGCCATCGTGCTCTTGCCGCACGACGAGTGGCCATCGATAGCTACAGTTATCTTTTTCATTATTCTTGCGTGTCTGTTTTTTTTGTTCTACAATATATAACTAAGGTTGATGAGCAGCGACGAGGCACTGACGTGATATTTGCCGTAGGCCACGTGCAGCTTGAACCGCTCCAACTGCAGGCCGCCACCGATGCTGAGGCCTGCCCCGTGGGTGCTCTCCTCGCTGCCGTCGCTGATTTTCATTTCCTTGGCACGCAGGGTGTTGTAGCCTCCAGCTATATAGAAGCTCCTGCCCAGCAACAGTTCGGCACCCAGCACGATGTGATGGCCCAGCCCATACTGCCAGTCGTTGAGCCGCACCAGCGTGGCCGAGACGCGCAACGGGGCACCCAACTGCTTCGACACGCCCAGCTGCAGGTCGAGGGGTATGCGCTCAAACTCGTCTTCGTAGGCCGAGAGCTGTCCACCCAGGTTGCGGGCCACGACCGAGATGCTCCACCCATGGTCATCGTCGAGATAGTTCAGCCCGAGGTCTACGCCAGCGGCCAGCGAACTGAAATTGGATATATAAGAGGCGATGAACTTGGCGGTGATGCCACCGCTGATACGACTGGTAAGGCCATAGCTGAAGGTGCCGCCCACGGCGATGTCGCGAGCGCCGAAAGTGCCCGTCTGCTCGCCCTGTTCGTTCATCTCCTTCATGCTGCCATAGTCCATGTAGCGGCCACTCACGCCCCAAGTGCCGCGTTCGCCCACAGCCTTCACAAACGAGGCGCTGCCGGTGAAGGTGCCCTGCATGTAGGTCATCATGTTCAGGTTCAGCGTGCGGTCGCTCACCAGCTGGATCAGTGCCGGGTTGTGGAAGATGAGCGTTGCGTCGTCTTCGGCTATGGTAATATTGTCGCCCCCCAGTGCAGCCACATGCGCGCTGACGGGCAGACGCAGGAAGTTGAAAGCAGTCTGACTCTCTTGCGCATGAGAAATAAGCGCAAAAAGAACGGACAGGGCGATAAAAACATGTTTCTTCATCTAAATATACTAAATTTCAGTGCAAAGATAGAAAATAATTACAAATTATGAATTATGAATTATGAATTTATTCGTACTTTTGCAGTTGCATTTCGTATAATTAACGGAAGTTTGCCCGATTTATTATGGAAACGAAGAAGAGTTTGAAGGCCGACTTGGAAAGAACGCGCCCCCAACGGTTCGCCATAGGACTGGTGGTGGCACTGTCATCGTTGTTTGTGGCCTTGGAATATTCCTTCTCCCCCGATGACCCGCTTGATGACCCAGAACTGCTGGAACAGCTCACCATCGACGAAGAGCTGTCGCCGTTGCTTCGACCCGAAAACGAGTTGGCACTGGCACCGAAGGCAGAACCAACACCCACCGTAAAGCTGAAGGTGGTAGACAACGAGCTGAACCCTGAAGAGGAGGAAGAACTGGAGCAACAGCCCGACGCTCCCACCGAAGGCGACACCGCCGACGCGCTGCCCGAGCCTGACGAAGAACAGAAGACAGACAACGACGACGAGGTACTGAGCCTGCAGGTGGTCGAGGACATACCACAGTTTCCTGGAGGGCCGACGGAATTTATGAAGTGGCTGACACGCAACCTGAAATACCCCGCCGTAGCCCAGCAACACAGGACACAGGGCAAAGTGGTGGCACAGTTTATCGTAAACAAAGACGGGTCGGTGACCGATGTGCGCATCGTTGGCTCGCTCTCGCCCACCTGCGACAACGAGGCACTACGGGTGCTGCGCATGATGCCACGATGGCAGGCCGGACTACAAAACGGTAAGCCATGCCGCACGATGATGTGCATTCCCATCGTCTTCCGGCTTTAGTACCAACCGCATCAGAAAGGCATCAAAACACCCCGATATTTCTTAACCCCAAAAAATGAACCATGTACAACTCTGAAGAAATTCTACACAAGGTAAACGAGGCCCTCAATGCCCTGCCCTACGACAGAAAACCCGCCTCGCTCTATGCCCCCATCAGCTATGTGCTCTCGCTGGGCGGCAAGCGCATACGCCCCGTGCTCATGCTCTTAGGCTACAATCTTTTCAACGAACACCCCGAACAGATCATGATGCAGGCACTGGCCTTGGAAACGTATCATAACTACACCTTGCTGCACGACGACCTGATGGACAATGCCGACCTGCGCAGAGGGCACCAGACCGTGCACAAGCGCTGGGATGCCAACACCGCCATCCTATCGGGCGACTCGATGCTCGTGCTGGCCTATCAGCGCATGGCGCAATGCGATGCCAAACACCTGCCACAGGTGCTGGAACTCTTCACCGAGACGGCACTCGAGATTGGCGAGGGGCAGCAATACGACATGGACTTCGAGCAGCGCAACGACGTGCGCGAAGAGGAATATATCGAGATGATTCGACTGAAGACCAGCGTCTTGCTGGCATGTGCCCTAAAGATGGGAGCCATCCTGGCCGATGCCTCGACAAGCGACGCACAGCTGCTCTACAAGGTGGGCGAGCAAGTGGGACTGGCCTTCCAGCTGCAAGACGACCTGCTCGACGTGTATGGCGACCCCAAGGTGTTTGGAAAGGCCATCGGCGGAGACATCACCTCGAACAAGAAAACCTACATGCTCATCAATGCCGTGAACAGAGCCGATGAGAGCCAGCGAGCCGAACTGACAAAATGGATAGGGCTACGGGAGTTTGACAAAGAAGAGAAAATTGCCGCAGTGATACGAATCTACAACGACATCGGCATACGCCAGCTGTGCGAACAAAAAATAAACTTCTATTTCGGCGAAGCAAAGAAATACCTCGACCAGGTATCGGTGAAAGAAGAAAGGAAAACCTACCTGCGTCAGTATATGGACGAAATGCTAAAGCGCAAATGTTGATAGACACCCATGCCCACATAGACGGCGAAGAATTTGACGCCGACCGTCCAGAGACCATTGCCCGTGCACAAGAAGCCGGCGTGGAAGCCATCTTCGTGCCAGCCATCGACCTGCAGTCGAGTCAGCGTATCATTCAACTATGCGCCCAATATCCTGGCTATCTGTTCCCAATGGTCGGCCTCCACCCCGAAGAGGTGAAAGCAAACTACCGCGACGAACTGGAAAAGATAAAGGAGCTGATACAGCCCCATCGCTCCAGCCTCATCGCCATCGGCGAGGTGGGCCTTGACTACTACTGGAGCCGAGAGTTCGAACGAGAGCAGCTCGATGCCTTCGAACAACAGGTGCAGTGGTCGGTGGAGACGCGCCTACCCCTGATGATACACTGTCGCAAGGCACAGAACGAGATGGTTCACCTATTAAAGAAATACGCGCGCGAACTGCCTGGCGGAGTATTCCACTGCTTCACGGGCAATGAGCACGAGGCCGAAGAACTGCTTCAGTTTCCGCAGTTCGTGCTGGGCGTAGGCGGCGTGCTCACATTCAAGAAGAGCCATCTGCCCGAGGTGCTGCCCTCGGTGGTTCCCCTTGACCGACTCGTGCTCGAGACCGACTCGCCCTACATGGCTCCCGTTCCCAAACGAGGACAGCGCAACGAACCAGCCTACGTGACACTCGTCATGGAGCGCATGGCCCAAGCATACGGCATCAGCCCTCAGGAACTGGAGCAACACACAAACCACAACGTAAGGCGGGTCTTCGGTTGCCCATGACAGCCTCCCCCACTACTCGCCGGTAAGTCCTTTCGTTCGCCACTTCCCTGAGCGCCATCTGCGCATAAGAATGACGCCTCTAATGTTTTCATCAAGGGCAAAGGCTATCCACATGCCTATGAGCCCGTAACCAAGGGGGATGCCGGCAACATAGCCAAGTCCCACGGCCACCGCCCAGTTGAAGACAATGGCTATGAACAACGGATAGTAGGCATCGCCCGTGGCACGCAACGTGCTCGTGGCAAAAATGTTTGATGTTCGCCCTATCTCAAGAAACCAGTCGACGACAAACACCCATACGCCCATTGCGATGATGTCCTGATTGCTGGTGAACGCACCAAGTATGTCGCGTCCGAAGACAACAAGGAGAGCAGATCCACTGAGGGTGACAATCATCGACCAACGGAAGAAATAGTTGCCCAGCACGTAGGCTGCCTGATGGTGGCGCTGCCCAACAAGGTGGCCTACCAAGATGTCGCCGCCCTGGGTGATACTCAGACAGAACAGGTAGACAAACATGATTATGTTAGCACAGTAAGTACGTGTGGCCAGTGCCTCATTGCTAATCTGATTGATGAAATAAGTGACGACCACCTGCGACAGATTATAGCTGATGTTCTCGCTCATGGCCGGTATGCCGATAAACAGCAAGTTGCGCAGCTCCAACCAAGGGAGGGGCAGGAAATAGCGTAGCGGGAAGCTCGGTATATGCTTGCGGAAATGAATGATGCCCAACAGCACGGTGGCTACGACACGGCTGGCGGCAGTGGCTATGGCTGCACCTTCCACGCCCAGCTGCGGACAACCAAGCCGACCAAAGATCAAGGCGTAGTTGCCCACGATGTTCAGCACATTGACAATAGCCGTCACCACCATTGGATAAGTAACCTTGCCAGCGCTTCTGAGTGAGGCGGAAAAAGTGAGAGACAGAGCCTGGAAGAACGACAGGGCACCCGTGATGCGAAGATAGACAAGGGCATCGCCCATCAGCTCTGGCCGCACCCCCATCAGGAGCAGCACCTGCTCGGAGAAGACAAAGAGCAGTGCGCTCACCGCAAGACCAAGCAACAGATTGACCACCAGTGCCATACCCACCACCTGCACCAGCCGTTTGTGGAATCCGGCACCTATATACTGGGCACAGATGATGGCAGCTCCCATCGAGAAGAACTGATAAACCAAAAACACCAACGCCATGAGCTGGTTGTCGAGCCCTACTGCCGCCACGCTGTTGTCGCTGTATCGGCTGAGCATCACGGTGTCGACGGCACCCAGCATCATAATGAGTGCCATCTCTATAAACACAGGTATAGTGAGTATCTTCAACTGGTGTTTCAACGAATGTTCTGCCATATCCTGAATGATTTTATTTCTTTGCTGCAAAGGGCAGACTTTCCATCAATGCTTTCCCCTAAAGGCAGTGGTCTGCTTCTTTGCGGCTTCTATATAACTAACCTCAACGAGGGGTTATAAAACGCCTCTGCTTTCGGTCAGCCGAAAAGTTTGCTGCAAAGGTAGCAAAAAAGTAGGAACGAAAGTATAAAGAACATTAAAAAATGGCAATCAAAGAGTAGAAATCCAGCAAAAAACACTAATTTTGCACCCGCTTAACAAAAGGAGAGATGCTCGAGTGGCTGAAGAGGCACGCCTGGAAAGCGTGTATACGTCAAAAGCGTATCCCGGGTTCGAATCCCGGTCTCTCCGCGAATATTGAATTGAAAATCAATAACTTACAGCCAATTCGATTTTTTTAAATGTATAACATCTTCAGGTGATTTGTCATCCATTGAGCGACAAGTAAGAATTTCTATAGCGATAAACTGGCATACGCCATCGGAACAAAAATAGGCTCTGCTGTCACCTGAATGAGCAATATACAACTGATTGCCGTCTATTGCAGCCAAAACGAGTGTTGTTCCCATCTCCACCTTGTGCAAGACATCAGCCTTGGCATCGAGTGCATCAGATGCCTGTTTGAAAGCAGTCTGCAATACAGACTGTACTCCTTTGTCAAAAGATGTTTCCTCCCAACGCTCACAGATGGTTGAACAAACGACCTGACTGGCGACAAAAGAAAAGTCCCGACGGCAAGGATTCCCCCCACTTCCCTCCCCCACTCTATCTGGTAAGCGAGAACTTGAGCGAGAAGCCGAAGTCCTGCGTTGTGGTGGGATAGCTGCTCGACGAAAGCAATGGCGTATTGGTCTGACGGTCGTAGTAGGCGGTAAGGGTGAGATAGCGCGAGAGGGTATAGTCGGCCGAGAAGGTAATCTTCAGTGCCGAGTTGCCGCTGCTGGCCGACGAAACGCCCGTGGCAATGTCGCGCGTGATGGCAGCCTGCTTGCGGAACGAAATGTCGAAGCGCGTGTTCAGGTCGTGATTCACGCCACCCTTGGCATTGTTCTGCCTGCTGTTCTGCTGCGTTCTGCCCGTTGATGCCTCTTCATCGTCGGCAGCACCTTTGCCACGCTTGCTCTTCGAGCCTCCTTTCACCTTACGGCTCTTGGTTCCACCGCCAAAGAGATTGAGGTTGGAGAACTTGTAGCCCAGGCCAATGACCCAGTCTTTCGACAGAGCCTCGTTGATCTGCACACTGGTCATCGAGAGGTTCAGCACGCGAGTGGTCTTATACTCGAACTTGGCAGTGAGGTTGTTGTTAAGCGTGACGTCGAGGCCCAGCAATGGCGAGAACGACTCATTGATGCTCACCGAGGGGATATTGTACATGGAGCTGGGCGTAAAGCTGGCACCATCGGCAGCCCTCACGAAGCCCAGTTCGCCCATATACTCCACCCACGAGCTATAGCTGTTGTAGGCTCCCACCTGATATATCGACTTATACGCATGGTTAATGTTTACCGACTTGAAATGGTCGCGCAGCCATGGCAGCTTAGACAAGCCGGCATACTTGACGGTCCAGTTGGGCAGTAAGCGCGTAATCATGGGGAAAATATCGAGCGATGACGAGCCGCCAATGGTATAGGTGCTCAGGAAGGCCGGCACGAGCACATCGGCCGAATAGGGGTCGACGGGGTTGATGGTGGCAGCACTTCCTGCAGAGCGCGGTCTGGCACTACCATACTGCTGCTGCACTCGCTGCTGAAATTCGCCTACCTTCTGCCTGAACTCCTCGAACGACGCCGAGTGGTAGCCATCGTCGGCCGACCCCATGCCTTCGAGTGCCGAGCGTATGGAGATAGTAGTCATGTTGAACGTGCCGCTATAGGTAGTAGGCGACCCCTCGTACATAAACTGCACACTGCGCGCACGTGTTTGGGTTCGCGAAGCATTCAGGTCTATCTTCAGGTCGCGAATAGGCTCAAGGGTAGCCTTCAGCTGCAAATCTTCGGTGAGGCTGCTGGTAGCCGCCGTTGGCACGCTGTCGACACTTAGCAGCCAGCCATTGTCGAGTGCCTTCTGAATGTATCCATCGCCCACCAAACCGAAGGCGAAGTCGAGGCCAGGTGCCATGGCGCCGCCCGTGCGCTGTCCAAAGACATCGCCCACATTGGGTATGAAACTGGGCAGCATCATCGCCTGCTGGTTGCGGTACGACAAATTGACATTCCGCACCATCATGAGCAGTCGTGAGACATGCTGCGCCGTATTGTACCACCACTGGTCTTCCAGTGGCTTCTTGGGCATGACCGAGATCTTAATATCGAGTCCATCGACGGAGGGTTTCTTTATTGTGGTGCGCATGCGAGAGCGAGGTGTCTTCGCCATGGCCTTTATCTTCGCCTTCAGCGAGTCGGCGGTCTGAGAGGCCGACGAGTCGGCAGCGGCAGTTCCGGCCTTCTCGGCCTCGATGCTGGCCTTCAGCTGGCGCGACAGGTCTTTAGGCAGCCAGACCTTGATGCTGTTCTCGTCGACGGCCTTCCACTTCAGCTTCACAGTCTTGCCCTTCTTATCCTTGGCCGTGACGTAGAGCCGCTTCGACTTCTTGCCATGTTTCACCGTGATGGCCGAGTCGGGCAGCAGAGTGATTTCGCGCTGATAGGTATTGCGGTTCTTGGGCAGTTCTTTCATCTCCTTGGCATCGTCTTTCTCGGCCTCTTTGTCTTCGCCCGGCTTTTTAGCTATCTTTTTTACGGCAGCAGGCTGTTTTCTCACCTGCTTGGGCTTGTTCTGCTTCTTGAAGCGCTCGTTGACCTTTTTCAAGAAGGGCACGTGGTTGTAGAGCGTCTCGAGGTTGAGCGCTCCGTTGATGTTGAGGTTGCGGTTGTTGGTGATGGTGTTTCCCAGCGAACTGCCATCTTCGAGCTGCGATCCTCTCACCCAGTCGTAGGTGGCGTTGTAGGAGGCATCGGCATTTATCCAGTCGAAGATGGGCAGCTTGTTCAGCGGCAGCTGGTAGCTGGCCTGGAACTGCTGGTGGTAGTCGAGTGGCACTCCGAGGTTCTTGATGCTGGTCCACACGGAGTCTTTCCATGCCGAATAGTGGTCGGGATAGAGGTCTTTGTTCACCGGGGTGTAGGGTTCCTCAATCTCGGCATGGGTGGCACTCTGGAACGACATGTGCAGGTTCTTGGTGAAGTCCCATCTCAGCTGGAAGTCGCGGTTCCAGAGGAACTGTTCGTTGAACTGTATAGGCAGATTGGGATTGACGGTGTTCTCGAGGTCGCGCTCCTGCAGCTCGTAGTAGGTGCGCATAAGCTCCGAGTTGAAGGAGATGGTCTGTGGCAGGTAGTTGAAACCGAGGGCCTTGGGCAACTCCAGCCACTTCGACTTGCTTTTCGACTTCTTGAATGGCTCCCATGCCTTATACACCGGCGAATAGGTGTAGTTGAGCACGCCGCGCCACTGGTCTTCGGTTTCCCAATTGGTGGTTTCGCCAGTAGTCTTGCGATGGGCATGGCTATAGGTGACGGTGAAGTTGGCAGGGTCGTAAGGCATGGGGAACTTTTTGTTCTTGATGTCAACCCTCGCGTTGGTGATCGAGAAGTTGCTGTTGATGTGCTTTGTCACGGCAATGCTCTCTATAGAGTCTCGCTCGCGAGTGTCGATGGCAGCGTCGAGGGCATCGTTCAGCCGCATGTCGGTATCGAGAGGGTTGTATCTTGGCGAGATGGTCTCCTTATTATAAGAATAGTACAGGGGAATGTTGACCTTCGCCTTCTCTGGGAAGAACTTGCCCAGCGCCACGTTGGTGGTGATAGAGTACGACTTCTCAGTGTCGGTGCTGCGTTGCAGAATGTTCTCTTCCAGCCCACCGAAGCCATCCGACAGGTATCGGCCGGTGACGTTGAGCGTGCCGAAGTCGCTCAGCTGTATGTTCATGGCGCCGCTGGCCGCCCAACCTCCTTCGTTGTTCGACTCGCGCAGTCGCAGCTCGTTTACCCATACCTCGCCCGACTTCTGCTGGCTGCTCAGGTTTCTCACGCCGATAATAATCGTCTTCACCTCGCCCAGCGATGGGTTACCCATGATGGAGATGCGGTTGTTGGGCTTCTCGGGATCGTAGCCGGTAAAGAGCTGGGTGTAGCTGGCTCCTCCCGTGGCCCGGGCCTTATTACGATTGCGCTTCAGGTCGGTAAAGATGCTGATGTCGATGTCGAGCATGTTCTCTTCGGGCCATACCACGAGTCGGTCGTTTGGCACATTCCAGCGATAGGTGCCCTCGGGCGTGAGCTTCAGGGGGATGAGATACTCGTAATAATTGTTCTTATAGTCGCTTCCCAGACGTATGAACACGGCCAGTTGGTTGTCTTCGAGCTGGGTGATGTTGGGTTCCAGATGGTTGGCATGCACAAACATCTGCAAGCGTTTGTACTGCCTCAGGTCGAGACTGGTATTCTTGTATACAGCCTTCGACTCGTTCTGGCTCAGGTTGCGCAAGGTGAGGCAGAGCGACTGCTCGTTGTTCTCGGTCATCTGCGGCTGTCCGGGATCGGTGGCACGGGTGATGCCTGGCGGCAGCACATAGGCCACAGGCTTTCGGTTGACGTTTTCCTCGATGTTTACGGCACTCATCTCGAGCACGCCGGTCTCGGCACCGGCCTGCGTCTGCAGGCTCTGCTTATACTGCCGCCAAGTGCCTCGCACCAGGTCGAGCGAGCCGAAGCGCAGCACGATGGGTTTCTGGAAGCCCGTGAGGAACATGCGCATGAAGCGTATGGAGGTGAAGTCGTTGATGGAGCCATGCTTGTCTTTGCATTCGGCCAGCGGTATGCGATACTGATACCAGCGCACGGTGGCAGTGTCGCCATTGCGCAGCTTGGCGTTATAGTCGCGGTGGTCTACGATGTAAGAGCTCTCCGACTTCTGCCCCCGGTTGTATGCCTGCAGCTCTTCGTCGCTGATGGGTATGCGGTACTGGTAGTATCGCTCATACTCGTTGAGGGTGAAGTCTTGGTTGATGTCTTCCACATCGGGTCCGGTTTTGTATGAGGTGTCGTAGCTCTCAGTCTGGTTGTCGCTTGCGGGGGAGTTGCCCTGTGGGTTGTTTATGCGCTTGTAGCGGTCCATGATGCTTGTGCGCTGGTCGTCGAAGTCGCTGCCACGGAAGTAATGGTAGTCGTCGCCGGCAGGGTCGTTACGCCAGGCGTTGAGCAGCGAGTCGTTCTGCACCACGTAGCCGATATTTGCCAGCCAGTCGGCGTAAGCCCCATAGGTGCGCTCCTCATCGTTGGTCAGGCCATTGAGGCCCACGTCCTGATGCTCGCGCGAGCCGGTGGTGGTGGCAAAGGCGTATGTCTGCGTGGCCTGCTGCGGTATCTTGCCCCACTGGGTGGTGATGATGCCATTGTCTGAGCCATCTACGGGCATGCCACTCTCGTAGAACTTCTTTCCGTCGCAGAGCACGTCTTCCGAGATTTCGCCCAGGTTCAGGTACAGGTCGCCGCTATATGCCGATGCGGTGCCCTGCTGCCTGGTATAGATGAAGGGGTCGAGCAGCCAGAACTCCACATACTCTATGTTGGCCTCTTCGAAGTCGGTGGTCTCCAGCCGTCGCATCATGCCGCCCCAGCGCTGCTGAGGGTTCTTCAGCGTACCGTCCTGGTTGTAGTCGAGCGTGAGGTTATAGGGTCCGCGCTCTTCAGGATAGTAGGCCAGGTTGAGCACAGGCAGCGTGCTGGTGGCACCATTGTAGCTCGACTGATCGCGGTTGGGGTATAGCTCGTTGACGTATACCTCGCGCACGTAGTGGTTCGACAACTGGTTCAGGTCGCTCTTGATATGTGCCGGCGTGAGGCTCGACGATATGCGGGTGAACATGGGGTCGACGCTGTACCAGGAAAGGAGCGCCCGTCCATAGCCGCTGCTGACGCCCTCCTTGTCGGCATGGTCGCTGAACATCGATGGCACGCTCGAGAGCACCCACGACTTGGCATCGCTCTGGTCGAGCAGGTTCTTGGCGTTCTCGAAGTCGTCTATGTAGGAGGCATTGTCCTGCGTGCCCGGCGGCGTGCCGGCGATAAGGTGTGCAAACTCGCCGGTGAAGCTGATCTGCGAGGGCTGGCTCACGTTCAGGAAGGGCACATAGTTCAGCATCTTCGTGAGCCACTGCGACTCTTGCTTCCAGTTCAGGCTCAGTCCCCAGATGGTGTTGTTCAGCGGTTCCTCGCCCATCGACACCTTGGTGGTGAGCGGCTGCTCGTGAATATGCTGCAGGGTGCCGCCCAAGGAGAAGTTTTTCGAGAAGTCGTATTCAAAGTTCACGCCGAACATGGTCTTTCGCTGCATGCCGAAGTTGGTATTGTCTTCGAGCGACACGTTCACGTTGGTGCCTGCATCGATGATGCTCTGGTTCAGTATGGTCACCTCTCCGGCGGCATAGTCCACGGTGTAGTCGCTGCCTTCATGCAACTCTACGCCTCCCGCCGTGACCACCACCGAGCCTTGCGGCACGTTGTAGGCACCGAGCGAGATGACGCTGCCGTTGGTGCCTTTGAACTGTCCGGTCATGAGGAACTTGTTTTTCTCGGCGTTCTGCTTGGCCACGGTCTTGGTCGAGTCGTATAGTGCGTCGAAACAGTATTTGTCGGCCAGCTCAGGGTGACCAGCCTTGGTGAGATAGCTGCGCAGATAGCCGCCGAAGGGTTCGGCCGAAGGCAGGAAGATGCGGCCCTTCTCCACGGTGAAGCCCTGCACGAAGTCGAACTGTCCGTTGGCGTGGGGCTTCATGTTGGCGTCCAGGCGGTCGAGCCCCATCACGCGCAGCAGGGTGCTGCTCTTGAGCGACTCTTCGGGCAGATACGACAGATAGGTGCCCGTGGTGTCGCTCTGGTATTTTATGTCGAGGCGGAACTTCTCTTTCTCCACGCTCTGGGCCAGGTAGTACACGTTTTTCATCATCAGGCGCCAGTTGCCCTGTTGCGGACTGTTTTGTGTGTTCTTCAGCGCCTTCACGAAGAGGGTCTTGTCGGTCTGGGTCTGGTCGGTCGAGAACTCGCCCACCTGATAGGTCTGTCCGCCATAGGTATACTCGAAGGCCACGGCGAGCACCTGGTCGGGCTGCAGCACCTGGTTCAGGGTGATGTATCCCAGGGCCGAGTTCACGGTGTATTCGCTCGAGGTGAGCAGCCTTGCGGCTGCCAGTTTCTCATAGTCTACGCCACCCACGAATTTGGGCGAGACGGCCTCCAGGCGCGAGGTGACGGCATCGATGTTTCGTGACTCGGCATCGATATTGCTCACGATGGAGGAGTACTCGTCGTTGGCCATGTTGCTGGGCACCTGCAGTCCGGTGGCGTTCCACATCGGGTTGCTGATGTCGGTGGCTTCGCCCAGGTCGGTGAAGGCCACGATGTTACGCGAGTTCGAGGTCGTTCCCGACTTATTGGTTATCCACACCTCCACGCGGTTTATCTTCACGCCCGTGGTGAGGTTGGGCAGAGTAGACATGCCCCGGTCGTAGTTGCGGCGGAAATAGTGTGAGAGGAAGAAGTGGCGGTTTTCTTCATAGTCGGCCACGTTCAGCTCGAAGGGGGTGGTCTGCGTGCCGCCCTTGGTGCTCACGCTCTTCGAGGTAGAGTTTTTCTGCGAGATCACCGTCTGCAGCTTCAGCTTGCCAAACTGGAAGTCGGTGCGTATGCCGAAGAGGCTGCTGGCTCCCTTCACGAGCGAGTTGCCCGAGGGGAAGGTCACGTTGCCGGCCTCCACCAGCTTCACCATCTCGTCTTCCTTGCCCTCGTAGCGCAGCTTCAGGTTCTTCGTGTCGAAGTCGAAGGTGGCATCGGTGTTGTAGTTCAAGTTCATGTTCACCTTGTCGCCCACCTTTCCATTAAGGCTCAGGTTTATTTTCTCGTCGAAGTCGAAGGCTGTGGTCTTGCGGTTGCGTATGGGCAGCGAGGGGTTGTCTACGTCTTTCATCGTCATGCCCATCTTCAGCTCGGCGGTGCCCTGTGTCTTGATGCGCACGCCGCCGGGGCCGAAGATTTTCTCTGCGGGCCCCAGGTTGAAGTGCATGTCGGTGAAGCTGAACTTGTCTTTCTCGGCACTTTTGGCCGTCTCGGCATCCTTCACCCGGAAGAACTGCTGGCGTGCCCTGCGCTCGCTCCACCGCATATATTCCTCGGGGGTCATCACGATGGGTGCGTTCAGATAGCTGTCGCCCAGCTTCGAGCCGATGAAATAGAGGTTGAGCGAGTCGTCGTAGACGGCCTCCTGCTTCACGTTCTCGGGCATGCGCAGGTCCAGTGCGCTCGAATCGAGGTCTTCGGTGAGCACGGGTGCCGTGGGCTGTATGCGCCAGCGGGAGTGCAACAGCGAGTCGGGTATGGTCTCGTCGGCCACCACGAGCTTGGGCTGGGCCTTCACCTGGGTGGTGTCGACGGGGGCGGGTACCGTGGCCTCGGCAGGTGCAAGATAGGCTGCAGGCAAGACTTGGGCGATGGCCACAATGCTTGCCAGCATCAGTATGAGGTATATGAGCGATTTCTTCACGCCTTCTGTCTATTTTATTTGCTTCAGTGCCAGCTTCACCACCTGCTCCACGGGCAGCGATGGCTGCTGCTGCAAGATGGCCACCACCACCTTCTGCGAGGGGGCCGGGGCAAAGCCCAGCATGGTGAGCGCCGACACGGCCTCGTCTTTCACCGCCGAGTCTACGGGCGACTGCACGCTGCCACCGGCGGGTATCTCGTCGGCTATTCCCAGGTCTACAATCTTGTCTCTCAGGTCTACGATGATGCGCTGGGCGGTCATCTTGCCTATGCCCTTGATGCCCTGAATGAGCTTGCTGTTGTCCGTGGAGATGGCCGAGCAAAGCTCGCTCACGGTCATCGACGAGAGCATCATGCGGGCCGTATTGGCACCCACCCCGCTCACGGTGATGAGCAGGCGGAACATGTCGCGTTCCTTTTTACTATAGAAGCCAAACAGCTGATAGGCATCTTCGCGTATGGCTTCGTGCACGTAGAGACGCGCCTCCTTCTTGCCCTGTATGGCGGTATAGGTGGTAAGCGAGATGCTCAGCCCGTAGCCCACGCCAGCGGCCTCTATCGTGGCAGCAGCAGGCGACAGCTCGGCAAGCTCACCCTTGATATATTCTATCATCACTTCTCTCTTTTATAAAAAACCTGTACTACAGTCGCCACCCCAAGACAAAGAAGCGGTCTCAAAACTGCGTATATATACGACTAAATAACGCACCGCGCCACCCTTTTATTGTATCGGCTGAGGAAATATCACGATTTTTCTCAGTGTTATGTGGGAAGACAAGGCAAGGATTTGCATATTTATGCACGAAGCTTTTCGATAATCAAGACAAAGAAAATTTGCCTTTTAGAATGGCAAAAAGCCTGATTTGGCTACTTGGAAAACCAGCGAGACACAGTTTGCGATGCAATTCAGCCTTCGTTACAGCATCGTTTAGGCTCATCGGCGTTGCCGTTCATGCTGAGCCACCCCGTCAAACAGCCTATATCGTGATGCAATTCAGCCTGCACGACACCGCGAAACAGGCTGAACTGCATTGCCATTCAGCCTGAATTGCAAGGTCGTCTTTTCCAGATTTCGCAACAAACTGTTTATCAGCGACTTACAAAACCGTCCAAATTCCCTTATTTCGCCCTAAGATGAAGGTTGTTCCGAAATTTTGAATTCTGAGCGACTTTCCCCGAATGTTTATGCAGAAACACGACGCATAAACTTCCAGTTTGCTTGTCTTTTTGGGAAACGAACTGCCATAATTGCCCTATCCATAATCCATAACTCTTATCTACACAAGGCAGACAAACAGAACCACACAAAGTAAATCGACAATAAACTTTTTCTCTAAATTGCTTTGCGATTCCGATTTTTTGTTGTATCTTTGCTCCGTGCATTTTATTGTACATTATTTTTATGCTCACATAACGTTATGTCGAAGTTTATCAATCCGTTTACGGATATAGGATTTAAGCGCATCTTCGGACAGGAGATTTCTAAGCCCGTCCTCATTGCCTTCTTGAATGCCCTCCTGGCAGGCGAGCGCAACATCGTCGATGTGCAGTATCTGGACAAGGAGCAGCCGGGAGAGTTGGCTGATGACCGCTCACTCATCTACGACGTCTATTGCAAGTTGGAGAACGGCGATTACATCATCGTCGAGATGCAGAACAAGAGCCAGCCCTTCTTCAAGAACCGTAGCATCTACTACATCTCACGTTCCGTTTCCCGTCAGGGAGAGCCGGGGCCAGAGTGGCGCTACGACGTGAAGGCCGTATATATGATTGCCCTGCTGAACTTTAAGCGTGATGACATATCGACGGAGTTCCGCACCGACGTGGCTCTGATGGATATGAGGCACAAGACGCTGTTCAGCGACAGGATAAGGCTGATATATCTGCAGCTGCCCTATTTCACAAAAGAGCTGGACGACTGCGAGACATTATTTGAAAAACTGATTTATGTATTGAAGAATATGGACGTATTACAGAGAATGCCGTGGCTGGCACAGGATGCCGTCTTCCAGAAACTGGCCAGCATTGCCGACGTGGCCTCGCTGAGCAAGAAAGAACGCTCCGACTACGACGAGAACCTTCGCGCCTACCGCGACACTATTGCCGTTATGGAGGGGCAATACTTAGAGGGCATGGAGAAGGGCGAAGCAAAGGGCCGTGCGGAAGGCGAAGCAAAGGGCCGTGCGGAAGGCGAAGCAAAGGGCCGTGCGGAAGGCCGTGCGGAAGGCGAAGCAAAGGGCCGTGCAGAAGTTGCCCGCAACTTGATAAAGCTGGGCATGCCAATCAAACAGATAGCACAGGCAACAGGGCTTTCTGAAGAAGAAGTGACTGCCTTGCAACAAGGCTGACGCAGAAGCCTTACCACTGAGTTTACAACTGAGTTGGCAAAAAAAGCCAAACATTTTTTCCGAATCGCTTGCGCGGTTCGGATTTTTTGTTTACCTTTGCCCCCGTGCATCTTGGTGCACATACATTTTTATTTGCTCAATCGCACGTCGAATTAGGACCTCGAACAAGTGAACGGGCAATGACGATCATCAAAGAGGCTTGCGCTCTAAAGCGCAGGCGCTCCCATAGATGATTGTAGGTAGTCCTAAACCTGACGTGCGTATGGTGAATGCCTGCGCTTTTATTATGTCCAATAGGTTAGTGCAGGCTCTCCATAAAGGGAAAGATTTTTTAGTATTAACCAATAAAAAAAGAAAGAGCAAATGAAAAGATTACTGACTTTGGGAACAATGATTCTCTGCTCAATGCTCTCGGCGCTGGCACAGTTCAGTGGCTCGGGTAGTGGTACGGAGGAAAGCCCGTACCTGATTTTCAATGTGACACAGCTCTCACAGCTTTCCAACTTTGGAGGACAAGAGGGCGTGGTATTCCGACTGATGAAAGACATTGATGTGTCGGAGTGGATTAGCGACAACAACCCTCGGCAGGGATGGACACCCGTGGGTGTTCAAGCCACACCTTTCCAAGGCAAGCTTTTAGGCGAGAACCACAAGATTACAGGTCTAAGCATCACCCGTGCCTCAGAGAGCTATGTTGGTTTCTTCGGCTATCTGAGTGGAGCCACCATTACCGACCTCACCATCGAAGGAAGCGATGTAACGGGCGGCTCTAATGTGGGTACCTTTGTGGGGTATGCCACTAACAGCACGCTGACCAACTGCCATGCAAAGCTATCGGGTAAGGTATCATCGTCGAGTGGCAATTACGTTGGTGGTTTTGCTGGTACAATTTCGAGTTGTACAATCAACAATTTTAGCGTTGAGGCAACGGTGAGTAGCACAGGTGCCAGTTATGTTGGCGGATTCGCAGGAAGCGTGTCTGGAGAACTGTCAAACGGAACGGTGACAGGAAATGTGACAAACAACAAGCCTTATACTGGTGGTTTTGCAGGAACAGGCACGCCGACTGTTTCCGACATTCTAGTGACAGGCAATGTGACGGGAACTACTTACGTCGGTGGCTTCCTTGGTGATGGCGGTGGCTCGCTTACCAACTGTTCTGTAAGCGGAAATGTAACAGGACAGGACTATTTGGGTGGTTTCATAGGGCAGGCATCTTCAACCTCCTTCAATACGTGCAATTATGTAGGAGATATGAGTGGCAATGGTTACATAGGTGGAGTTGCAGGTAATTTAGTGGCAGGAAGTTCTTCTACTTTCACTTCTTGTTTCTCCAAAGGAAAGATAACCGCTACAAGTGACTATGTGGGCGGCATCGTGGGTGCAAGTCAAGGTGGGTGTGTGGCTGGAATGGAAAGTTGTAGCCATTTTGGAGATATTGTGGCTAAATCTTACGTTGGAGGCCTGATAGGGTCTATCCACGATAATAGTTCAACTCCCGAATTGCATACATATCACACATATGTTTCAAAGGGGATATATAGCTGGTCTGACACATATAAAGACGAAATAATAGAAGGAACTATCCAGAACCTCAACATCAACAATAGTATCTCTATTGCCAATATTACAGGAAACTCGGAAATTGGTGGATTAATAGGGCATGATGAGGCATCTGTGGGGTACACTTCAGAAGGAACAACAGAAACATTTACAACAAGTTCTGGAGAAAGATGGGCTACCTTTTCAAAAGATGGCGTAGGACAAAGCGGAACCATAACTTATACAGTGTATAAGTATTATCATAATACTATTTGCTACCAAATTACCAATTGTTATTACAGTGGGGATTTGTTAGGCAAAAGTGCGATTGGAGGATTAGTTGGCTTAAAAAATGGAGGCATAATATCAAGCTGTTATTCGTTAGCTTCACTGGATGGTGAATTTAATATAGGTGGAATTGTTGGACAAATTAGCGGAACAACAAATTTGTCCCAGTTTACAAATTCAACAAAGGTATTATCTAATGTCTCCAACAATTCGTTTATTTCAGCCTCTATTGGAAATGTAGGTCGTATATATGGTTCTGCAGAATCAGAATATGCCTTTATCGGTGCTCTTGGCTCCACCCAAGGAAACCGAGCTTTGGTGACCACAAAGGTTGTAAAGAGCGGTATCCTGCAGGAAGTAAATGATGACTTGCAGAACGGCACGAGTATCGGAGCAAATGCCCTGAAGCTGAAAGCTACCTACGGCGCATTAGGTTGGAACTTCGATACAGACTGGAACCAACTGGAAACAGAAAGCTATCCATACAAGAAATATCAGGCAGCCCCACCGACCATCACCAGTACTTTGGAATCGCAGGCAACCACTATATCGGGTAAGAGTACGGATGGCGGAACGGTCTATCTGTACTATAAAGACAAGGAACCCGTATCAACGGTATGTAACGGCAACGACTGGTCGTTTACCACCGAACCACTGCAAAGCGGCGCACAGGTGCAGGTCTATGCCGATGCCGAAGGCTTGACACCTTCTTACTTCGCCACAACCAACGTGGCATACCCAGGACTGGGCACAGAAGTAGCACCTTATCTAATATATACTGCAGAGGACCTGCAGGGTGTAAACAAGAGCGGCTACTACAAGGTGATGAACGACATTGACCTGACCTCTTGGATAAACGAGAACAGTCCTACGGAAGGCTGGCCTGCCATTGGTCTGAATGGCTCAGAGGCAGTCTACATAGATGGCGACTACCACAAAATCAAAGGACTGTGGACGAATACCACAAAAGACTTCAATGGTCTGTTCTCCAGCTTCCTTGTAGGACAAATCAAGAACCTCACCGTAGAAGTGGCCACTGGCAAGAAAGTGAAGGGTGGCGATTACACGGGAATCCTGATTGGCCGTATGGCCAATGCGAAGATTGTGAACTGTACATTGAAAGGTGACGTAGAAGGTACCTTACATGTGGGAGGCATAGCTGGCAGTTTGGAGAATTCCGATATTAGTACACTTGTTTATAGCGGTAATGTTGCGACAACGACGACCGATGCATACGCAGGCGGCATTACGGGTATGGCCAATGGCGGCAGCATGAAGTCATGTCAGGCAGAAGGAACCGTCAGCGGAACCCTCTATGTGGGCGGCATTGCAGGCTTTGTCTCTCAGGCAGAATTGCAGGAACTGACCTTTAGCGGTAGCCTTGCCTCTAATACGGACGAGGCTTCTGTTGGCGGTCTCATTGGCAAAACAGAGACTTGCATGCTGACTGGTGGCAATGCCATGTCAACTATCACGACATCGGGCAACACTGCCTACGTGGGTGGAGCCATCGGCTATGCCGACGGTGGCGAGATTACCAAGAGCGTGGCCAATGATAATATCACAGTTTCCGGCTCAGAGAACTATGTTGGTGGACTTGTCGGCTACAGCGATGCCGTCATCACACTGTCAAATGCCAATGGTTCTGTGACCGCAACAGGCGAAAACTCATACACAGGTGGATTGGTGGGCTACGCAAAGGGCAATATAGCCAACTGCTATAGCACTGCCAATGTAAAGGGTACGCAATACACTGCAGGACTGGTAGGCTACACCTTCGCAGCGATAGACAAGTGCTATGCCAAAGGCAATGTCACCGGTCAGTTCTATGGAGCAGGTGTTGTCGCCAACATGGACGGTGCCGAGGCTTCCACCACCAACTGTGCCGCTATGAACAACACACTGTCACTGACAGCACAAACGGCTTGGGCAAGCCGTGTGATTGGAGGCTATGGCAACGGCTGTGCCGACCCGGACGAGAGCAATTTTGCATTGAACACGATGCAGGTTTCACTCAACGGAATCCCCACAAAGAAATACGACGACATTATGGAAGGCACCTCGAAGACACAAGCCGAACTGATGCAGTCGTCAACTTATCTGGCTATGGGCTGGGATCTCACCAAAGACTGGTTCCTCAATGAAAACGAGACCTATCCTCTATTGCTGTGGGAAATCGATGCAAATCCTGTATCGGAAATCATACTCGACAACACATCACTGCTTTTAGCTGTAGACAAGACAGCAACCATCGGTGCAACCATTCTCCCACTCAGTGCTTCGAACAAGCGCCTGACGTGGACAAGCAGTAACACCGCTGTTGCTACCGTTGAAGACGGGGTCGTCACAGCAATCAGCGAAGGCTGTGCCACAATTACTGCCACATCGACCGATGGCAGCAATGTGAAAGCTACCTGCCAAGTGACGGTAACCGCCAACAAGGATGCCGCAATCGCTTCGCTTCAGGAAGATCTGGCCCATGCCCAGACACTCTATGACAATAGTACAGAGGGCGAGGAAATTGGCCAGTATGCCGTGGGGGCGCGTGCGGAGCTGCTTGACGTAATCAACAGGGTGAATGCAAGTATTTCGGATACCATGGACGACGAATTGCTGGCCCAGTGTATTGCAGACATTCAGGCTGCTATCGCCCTGTTCGAAAGCAAGAAGATTAGTGGTGGAGACGATACGGACATCACACAGTTGAGCAACGCAATTTTCATTGCCCCCCTGGAAGCCTTGACTGGCAGTGAGCTTGTGGCCACTGTGGAACTGAAGAATGCCATTGAGGTAGGCGGCTACTCGTTCGACTTTGTGCTACCCGAAGGCGTGAGCGTGGCGAAGAATGCCAAGGGAAAGTTTACTGCTACACTGATTGACGACCGCCACGACGAGCATTCTATTTCTGTGAACTATGCCGATGGCTACTACAGCGTGGCAGTGCTGTCGCTGGGCGGTGGCGAGCTGAGCGGCAACGATGGCGGCATCATTTCGCTGCCCTTGGTAGTGAGCAGCGATATACCGGAGGGCACCTACCCCATTGAAATCAGGAACGTGAAGTTCTCTACGCCGGCTGCCGTGTCGGTGGCCGTGCCAAATGTCACTACCTCTATCACCGTGAGCGACGTGCAACTGGGCGACGTGAACCAAGACGGACAGATAGACATTGCCGATGCCATCGGCATCGTGAACCGTGTGGTGCGCAAAGACTCAGCCACCTTCATTGAGAAAGCTGCCGACGTGAACGGCGACGGTCAGGTGGACATCGCCGATGCCATTGCCGTGGTGAATATCGTGGTGCGCAAATCCAGCGGTGCCAGACAGCGCAAGGCCCACACAGACAACTTGGATCCCCAATAACCCCAAAAAACAGAACAGAATTATGAAACAAACAATGATAACACTAATGGCACTGCTCACTCTACTGGTGGGCACTGCCCATGCCCAGAACACGCTGAGCGTAGAGGGCATCACCGTGCCCCAAGGCGGGCAGGCTAAAATGACAATTAAGTTCCAGTTTGAGCAACAGGATCAGTTCTCTGGTTTCCAGTTCGACCTTGCGCTACCCAGCGGACTCTCGCTGCTGAAAAACAACAGCAAGATTGTCTACGAAAAAGGCGGCTGCTATGAAGACACGCATCAAATTACGGCCAACTATGTAGAGGCCGAAGATGTGTATGCCTTTGGCTGTCTGTCGCTGGAAAGCGACCCGCTCATTGGCACAGAGGGCACGCTACTCACACTGACCATCGAGGCCGATGCCTCGATTGAGGTGGGCACGGTCTTGAAGGGAGCCATTCGCAAAGTGGCACTGGGCACCGTGCTGGCGCAGAGCGTTTCTTTGGAAGATATAGAGTTTTCCGTGACCATCGGTGAGCCAGACGACGGCCGACTGAAATTCTACGAGACCTCAGCCACCCTGCCTTCCTATATTGCTGGCGAGAAGGCCGACGTGACGATGCATCGCACCATCAAGGCGAACCAGTGGAGCACCATCGTGCTGCCCTTCACGCTGACTAAAGCGAAGGCCGAAGCCGCCTTTGGCAGCGACGTGCAGTTGGCAGAGTTCAACGGCTTCGAGGTGGAATATGAAAATGAGGACGACATCACGCCCGATGCTATCACCATTAACCTTTCCCAATACACAATGAGCGCGAAGAAGGGAATGACGGGCGGCAAGCCACTTTTCATCAAGACCAGCAAAAACATTGAAACCATAGAGGCCGACGACGTGACGCTGGCAAATACGGTGACCGACGTGCAGAAGACCGCCGAGTACGACACAACGGGAAAACTGACGGGTACGCTTATCAAGACCACGATTCCCGAAGACGGTCTGTTTATCAGCAGCAACAAATTCTGGTATTCTGTGGGAAAGACCCAAACGAAGGCCTTCCGCTGCTGGCTGGAACTGGGGGCCGTGCTCGACAAGGAAACCGACTTCGGTGCCCGTGTGGCGTTGCGCTTCAGCGAAGAAACCAGTGGCATCAGCAACGTTGAACGCTCTGTGCTAAACGGCCAACACTACTATGACCTGCAGGGCCGCCGCGTAGAAAAGCCCCTGCGCAAGGGCTTGTATATTAAGAATGGGAAAAAGAAAATAGTGAAATAGCAAAAACCATAAAACACGATGAATACGAAGAAGACATACCGCAAACCAGCGACCACCATTCTCCCCGTATTTCCAGCCTTGCTGATGGCGGGATCGGGTGTAACGTCTGCCGAGATAGGATATGGCGGCAAAGACGAGGAAGGTATCAGGGATCCCGAAGCTCGCCGTCGCAGCGTATGGGATGAAGAATAGATTGAACATTGAGCATTGAACATTGACCATTGAACATTGACCATTGAACATTGGCTGGCGCATAGTGTTGCGAAGATACAATCTCAATGGTCAATGTTCAATGGTCAATGGTCGAACACGGCATAGCGGGCAAGCAGGTCGGCCTCGCGGCGGCAGGCATCGGCTAGAAACTGCTGATATTCGGGGCTTTCGGGATGGAAGGGGCGATGGGCAAGCGCCTCCTTGATGGGCTTCCACTCCTTGAGAAACTGCTTGGCACGTGGTGAGAGATAGTGTTCCACGAGCTGCTGCCAGATATATTCGACGGCCTGCTCCGAGGGGTGGAGCATGTCGGGCTTGTAGAAACGGTAGTCGCGAAGCTCGTCAAGCACAATCTCATAAGCAGGGAAATAGTTGAGCGTTGAGCGTTGAGCGTTGAGCGACATCAACCTCTCGATGCTTAGCAGCAGGGTGGCTTTAGAGAGCCGACTCTCGTGGAACCCGTATTTCTTATAGCGTATGGGGCTGACGGTGAGCACCACCTGCACATCGGGCCGCTGCCGGCGCAGCAAGCCCACGGCTCTGTCGAGATAGTCGGTACACTGCTCTATGCTGAACCGCTCTTCGCTGAAGAGGCATTGGGGGCGCTTCTGGCAGTTGTCTACTATCTCGCCGGTCTCCTTCAGCCGATAGACGTGGTTGGTGCCCAGGGTGATGAAGACCACACGGGGAAGCGACTGAGGGTCGGCGGTGGCCAGCACCCGCTCTATGGTATGGAGCACCGAGGCGGGATTGTACATTGTGCCGAAGGGGTTGACCGTGGCACGAAAGCGCTCCTCAACGAAACGCCGCCCGATGCCGTCGGCAAAGCAGGAGCCAACAAAGAGCATCTGCTCCAGCGGCTCGATCTGGAACGCGGGCTTGGGTATGTCTATAACTGTGCGAAACTCCATAGTCTTTCTTCCGTCTTTTTCAACTTCTGCTCACCTGCAGACCGGTGGCAGAGAGACTCATGTCTACGAATCGGGCGGTGGGACGCGGCTGGTTTTCAGCGAGCACCTGCTTGATGCGCGCTGCCGCCTGCGGGTCCTTTGCCACCATATAAAGATAGCCGCCGCCACCGGCCCCAGGCAGCTTGTAGCCCAGGCAGAGGTCATCGACGAGACTGGCTATGTGCTGCACCTCGGGCGGGTTGGTGCCACTGTCGAGCAGCTGGTTCTGATGCCACGTCTGGCGCACAAGCAGGCCCATCTGGCGGAAGTCTTGCCGCTGAAGTGCCTCATACATGTCGAGGGCCTGCTGCTTCATCTGGCGCAAGAGGTGCAGCTGCTCGCCCTGGTTCAAGAACATGCGGCGAACAATCTCGGCCAGTATCTGCTTGGCAGTGCGGGTGATGCCCGTATAATATAATAGGTGACAGGGGGCATACTCGGGTTGGGTATAAAGGTCGGTGGGCAGCCACCGCACCACGGGAGTCTGCATGAAGCCCGGCTCGGTCTGCAGCAGTTTCACGCCGCCCAGCACGCCGCCGAACTGGTCTTGCCATCCACCTCCGGTGGTGAGCAGCTGCTCGAGCATCAGCGTGCGGTGGCCTATGTCGCTCTTGTCCCACCCCAGTGCGCAGAAGTCGCTCAGGGCAGCCAGCACGGTGGCGGCAAGAATAGAGCTGGTGCCCAGACCGCTGCCTGCCGGTATGGCCGAGAGGAGCGTGAGTTCTATGCCGTAGCCCAGGTCCTCGAGCTGTTGCCGCAACGTGTGGTAGCGACCGCCGCCGAAGCGGGGCAGGAAACCGGACAGGGCCAGGGCCGCCTTGGGTATGGAGAAGGGCGACCCCACCTTCTTATAGTCTTCCAGCTGTTCATAGGTATCGACCACTTCACTGGCACCCAGGTCGATGCTGCGCAGGGTGATGCGCAGCTCTTTCGATGGTTTCACGTAGGCTTGCAAAGGCGGCTGGCCGTTGAGTTCGATGGCCAGATTGACCACGCTGCCCCCTTCGAGCAGGCAGTAGGGCGGCGTGTCGGTCCACCCTCCGGCAATATCTATCCGCACCGGCGAACGCGACCATACGATTTGATCGTCGAAGACCGAGCCCATAGGTGCTCCCCCACCCTTTCCACGGTCGTTGTTCAGCGGCGTGGTGAGCGCGCCCCTGAGCAGTTCGAACGCCTGCTGGCTGTTGCCACGGAACATTGCATCGTGAATGCGCGTCATCAGTGGCGCTGCGGCGGGCAGCGGCGCGGGCATGGGTATGTGGTGGCGGGCAAACTGGCGGGCGGCATCGTCGAGGTCGAGCTGATAGAACACCGAGTGTTCCCAATTGCGGGCCAGAGCCTCCCAGTTCTGCTTGCGATAGTGCTCACGCTGGGAGAAAAGGCGTGCCAGATTGGCCCGCTCCTGCATCTGCAGGCTATCTACGCTGTCATCGATGTGATAGCGGCGAACCTCGTAATCGCTCTCGCCTATGGGCACCACGTCGATGCATTCGCCCGGCTGCAGCGACATCTGCCAGTCGCCAGAGGGCACACCTGTCACGATGTTGTCGTGGGTGAAGTGCCACCCCGGCCCCACGTGGCTGTTCTCGATCCATATATTCGTATTCTCGGGGGTGAAACTCACCTCGGTCACCGAGTTCTGAACGAAGATGCTGGGGTGCGGCTTGCGGTCGTGGTGCATGATCTGACGCTGATCGCTCACCAGGCTCTGCAGCCTGAGGGTCGACGCGATAAGCTCGCGGCTGGTGCCGAAATGATAGAACTCGCCACCAGGCAGCGGCAGGATGGCCACGCTGAGCTGTCGCAGCTCGGCATCGTCGACCACGGGGTGGGTGCCCAAAGCACCGCCGAAGTCGGTGTAGAGGTCGTAGAAGTCTACTGCTTGCCGTGCCTTCATCGTCTTCCCCATGAGCACCCTGACGGCTCGGTCGCTGAGCAGCCACACGCCGATGTCGGTGAGGTAGTAGTGCTGTTTCTGCAGCTCGGCCAGCTGGGCCACCGATGGCTTCTGAAGCATCTGTTTGAGCACCTGAGGCGACTGTCGGTCGCTCACGAACACGCCGTGATGGCTGGCCACCGAGGCATCGAGCCACAACCCGAAGCACACTACATCGGCCTCGGGAATGGGCGGCAGCGACTGCGATGCCCTTATAAGCACATCGCCGCTGACCACCATCGTGTGAATACCCGCCGGAGCCTTGGCCATGATGCGTTCATAGAGCGGCAGCTGCAACGACAACAGGTCTTGCGAGAGTCGCTGGCCACGCTCCCACCGCATCACCGGTATGGGGGTGAGAATCTTGCCCGACGTGGCGTAGGAGGGCAGCCGCTTGCTCTGCCCGCCGGCATGCAGCAAGATGCGCCGCTCGCTCTGCAGCCAGGCATAGAAAGCATCGTCTGCTCCTGCGGGTGCTTCGCTTTGCTGCCGTTCCCCAGACGGGCAGGAGCAAAGACTCTCCCTATATGCCTGCCACAGTAGCCACGCCGTGCCGCCACCGCTGCCTATGCGGTAGCCATCGGGGTCACAAGTGCAGAAATACTCACTAGCGGGCAAGCCCGTTATTTGATGAAAAACAGTGGTGCAATCGTCTATCCTGCGCACCAGGTTGGGAGGCAATGACAGTAGCTTTTTCATTGTTCTTGGCATTTTTATGATGCAAAAATAATAAAAACTGATGAAAATGCGCATCTTTCTGAATATTTTATAGTAATTTTGTAGCCACAAAAGCCAATAACAACCTTACACGGATATGAAAATAAAGTTTAATGCCAGCGAAATACTGACCAAAGACGGCGTAAGCCTCGCCGTGCCATTCATACTGATCACTTCATGTTTTGCCTTGTGGGGCTTTGCCAACGACATGACGGCCCCCATCGTGAAAGCATTCTCGAAGATTTTCCGCATGAGCGTCACCGAAGGTTCGTTCGTACAGGTGGCCTACTACCTGGGCTATTTCGCCATGGCCTTCCCTGCCGCCCTGTTCATTCAGCGGCGCAGCTACAAGTCGGGTGTCATGCTGGGCCTCTCGCTCTTCGGCCTGGGTGCACTGCTGTTTATCCCGGCCAAGTTTCTGGGCTACTACTATCCGTTTCTGTTTGCCTACTTCATCATGACCTGCGGTCTGTCGTTTCTCGAGACCAGCTGCAACCCCTACATTTACTGCATGGGCAGTGAGGAGACGGCCACGCAACGGCTGAACCTGGCACAGGCCTTCAACCCTATAGGCGCGCTGCTTGGCATGTGGATGGCACGCGACTTTGTGCAGGCCCGCATGAGCGACATGACCACCACACAGCGCATGAGTCTGCCCGATGCGCAGTTCAACGCGCTGAAAGACAGCGACCTGAGCATTCTCATACAGCCTTATGTCCTCATCGGTGTCATCTGCATAGTGCTGCTTGCTCTCATACGCCTGCACAAGATGCCCATGGACGGCGACAAGCAGTCGCGAAAAGGCATCTGGCAGTCGCTACACGAGCTGTCGCACGTAAAGAACTATCGCGAGGGCGTGCTGGCACAGTTCTTTTATGTGGGCGCGCAGGTCACCTGCTGGACCTTCATCATTCAGTATGGCACGCGCATCTTCATGGCCGAGGGCATGACCGAGAAAGCCGCCGAGATGCTCTCGCAGAAATACAACATCATTGCCATGGCGTTCTTCACCGTGAGCCGTTTCGTGTGTACCTTCTTCCTGAAATACATTGAGCCCGGGCGCCTGCTCAGCATTCTGGCCATCTGTGCCACCTCGCTCGTGGGCGGGGTGATGCTCTTTCCCGACCGCAGCGGAGTCTACTGTCTTGTCGGGGTCTCGGCGTGCATGTCGCTCATGTTTCCCACCATCTATGGCATTGCCCTGCGCGGCGTGGGCGACAACGTGAAGTTTGCCGGTGCCGGCCTCATCATGGCTATCCTCGGCGGCTCGGTATTCCCACCCATACAGGCGCTCATCATCGACAGCAACGTCACCGTGCTGGGCATCTCGTCGACCAATTTCTCGTTCGTCATTCCCCTCATCTGCTTCGTAGTCGTGGCCCTCTATGGCCACCGCGCCTACGTGAGGAAGAACATCTGGAAGATTGACGAATAAAACAGAAAAGCCTCACCCCCAACCCTTCTCTCCAAACAGAGAGAGGGGTTGGGGGTGAGGCTTCTGTTAAGGGAGGCTTGCTTCAGCTCCCATTTCTATACATTCTCCTTTCTCTTAGTAGAGGGGCCGGGGGTAAGACTCCTAAGTTTGATGACGATGGCCATGAGCACCAACAAGAGCAGCACAACCAGAGCCGCATAGGCCACGGTCTCGGTGTTATCGACCGACTTGGGGAAGAAGCTCAGCACCACCTGATGCTCGCCCGGCTCTACCCGCAAGGCGCGCAGCACATAGTTGGCACGTCCCAACTCGGCAGGCTGCCCGTCGACGGTGGCCGTCCACCCTGGATAGAAGATTTCCGAGAACACCACGACACCACCCTTGTTCGACTGCACCTTGTAAGTAATTTGGTTCGGCTCGTATTGCTCGATGACCACCCGGCTCAGCGTGTCTTGCTCCACGCTCTGGCCGAGCACGCTCTCAAACTTCTTGTCGGCCACGGCCTGATGGCGCAGCGAGAGTTGACCCAGGGCATCGAGCTCCTCGTTGGCATTGTCGGCATAGCGCACCTCGTCTACCAGCCAGGCGTTGCCGTAGGTATAGGGGTTCTGCACCGGCACGGTCTGTCCACCCTGCAGGGGCATAATGAAGTAGCGGGTGTTCAGCATGTTCAGCACAGGATAGAGGCTGTCGCCAGCCACCTGGGTCATGTCGCCCGCAGCCTCGGCCACAGCCTGGAACACCCCTTGCATCTCGGGCGAGATATAGGCATCGATAAGCTCTTGATAGCGGCGCAGCTTGGCAGCATGGTAGCCGCCTATCGATTTGTGGTAGTAAGAGGTTTCGTTCTCATTGAAGGTGTTAGAGGCCAGGTTCAGCACCCTGTAGTCGAGGGTCTTGTCGGTTAGGATGAGCTGGTCGGTCTGGGTGAGAGGCTGTTTCTGCTCGCGCTCATGCTTGGGCACGAACATCGCATCGTTCAGATAACGTTTGTTCACCTGCCAGAGGTCGAGCAGACAGAGCACGATGAGGATGCCCGTCAACGGCAGGGCCTTCAGCTTATGGGCCTTGTAGAGCAGCATCATGAGCACGCCAATGAGAATCACCGCAAACGAGCGCCAGGCATCGCTCTTGAGCATGGCCTCGCGCATCTCGGTGAGGTTGGCCATCACGGGAGCCACATGCTCCTGGGGCAGCCCTTGCAGGGCCTGCACCTCGGTCGAAGAGATAAAACCGTCGAAGAACAGCGTGGGGAAGAGGGCCATGAGCAGGCAGCAGCCCGCCGTGAGGCCGAAGGCCAGGAGGGCGTAGCGCGACTCTTGCTGAGACTTCTGGGGCGTCGCCGTGGGGTCGAGCCACTGTTTCAGGGCCATCATGGCCAGCAGAGGTATGGTAAACTCGGCTATGACCAGAATAGAGGCCACCGTGCGGAACTTGGCATACATGGGCACATTGTCGAGGAAAAAGTCGGTGAAGCCCATAAAGTTCTTGCCCCACGAGAGCATGATGCTCAGCAGGGTTACGGCGAGCAGCGCCCACTTCATAGGGCCTTTCACGATAAAGAGGCTCAGCACAAAGAGAAACATCACAAAGGCACCCACGTAGACCGGTCCGCTCGTACCGGGCTGCTCGCCCCAGTACTGGCCTATCTGCTGGTACAGGGGCACATACTCCTGGCGTGCCTTCTTCATGGCCGTGGCATTCTGGCTCATGGGCACCGAGGCGCCGCCCTTGGCATTGGGCACGAGCAGCGTCCAGGTCTCGTCGATGCCATACGACCACTGCGTGATGTAGTCGCGGTCCAGTCCGCTCGACGTCTGGTTCTGCGCGTTTTCCTTCACCAGCTCGCTCTTGCCGCGCATCGACTCCTGGCCATACTGCCATGTGTGGTACAGGCTTGAGAGGTTGACCAGCACGCCCAGCAGCCCGCCCAAGATGCAGGCCCCCGTGGCCTTGGCGAAATGCAGATACTGCTTCTTCATGATGGCATCGGCCAGATAGGCTATGATCATGAAGAGGATGATGAAGAGATAGTAATAGGTCATCTGCACGTGGTTGGCATGCACCTCGAAGGCGGCAAAGATAGCCGTAATGATCATGCCCCACAGATATTTGCCCTTATAGGCCAGCACGATGCCCGCAATCATGGGTGGCAGATAGGCCAGCGCCCACACCTTCCAGATATGTCCTGCGGCGATGATAATCAGGAAATAGGTGCTGAAGGCCCACAACACCGAGCCGAGTGCCGCCAGATGCTGACGGAAGTCGAACGCCCGCAGCAGGATATAAAAGCCAAGCAGATAGGCGAAGAGATACCACACGTTTTCGGGCAGCCACAGGTGATAGGCTTTCTCGGCCACAGAAAGTGCCGCCGTGCTGTCGTATGACGGGGCAATCTGATAGGTGGGCATGCCCGAGAAGAGCGAGTTGGTCCAGCGGGTGCGCTCACCTGTTCGGTTAAGATACTCGGTCTGCTCCTGCCCCGCCCCAACGCCGGCCGAGGCATCGTGGCGGTAGAGTATGCGCCCCTCGATGTCGGCTGGGAAGAAATAAGCAAAAGCCAGGATGGCGAAAAGCAACACTGCCAGCACATCGGGCAGCCATGTTTTTAGGATTTTCATTTTTCTCGTATTGTTTATATTATTCTCTCTTTCTGCGTGCAAAGTTACATATTTTCCACGAATAACGCGACACTTTTCGGCTATTTTCATTGATGGTTAATTCTTTCAGATGAAACGTGACCATAATTGTGTGGGGGAAGAGCAGATTCCGCATATTCATACAGGTTTGTTTTTCGATAATCAAGACAAAAAAAATCTGCGTTTTAGAGCGGCGGGAGACAGCGAGATGCTCCTTTGGAGAGCCCCGATATAGGTACGACGATGCCATCCAGCCTCCGTTACAGCATCGCCAAGGCTCACCGGTGCTGCTGTTCATGCAGAACGGCCCGGCAATTAAGCCTCCTTTAGGGTGTAATTCATACTGAATGACACTGCAAAACAGGCTGAATTGATGCCTGATTCAGCCTGAATTGCGACCCAAAACAGGCTGTATTGCAACACCGCCTTACCAAGTTTTCACAATACACTAATATTCAACAACTTACAAACATCGCCCAGATTTTAAAATTTCGACCCAAGACTGGTGGTGCTTCGGAATTTTAAAATCTGAGCGATTTTCGCTGAATGTTTATGCAAAAACGGTATGCATAAATATTATTTACGTGCATCATCCCTCCAATGATAGACTATGCGGACACGGAAATAGCTCAATACAGAAGTAACAGTCCGGCAAAGGCCGACATGAGAATCATCTTGATAGGATTGATCCTGAAGACAAGCGTTCCTATGAATGTAGCCACGAAAAGCATGACGCTGATCCAGAACTGCCAGGCATTCTCAGAAGGCGAGGAGAAGTTCTCCTTTGTGCAGAGCAGCAAGGTGGCAGCAGCAAGCAGGCCCACCACGGCAGGCCGCAGACCGGTGAAGACAGACTGGACGGCAGGCGTCTTCATATACTTGAGGAACATTTTGCTGATGAGAATCATCAGGATAAGCGAGGGCAGCACCAACGCAAAAGTGGCCGTGGCCGAGCCGAGTATGGCCATCGGCACCGAGTAGCCCGCATTGGCCACTGCCTGATAGCCCGCATAGGTGGCCGAGTTGATGCCGATGGGGCCTGGCGTCATCTGGCTGATGGCCACGATGTCGGTAAACTCGGCCGAGTTCAGCCAGTGCCAACGCTCCACCGTCTCATGCTGAATGAGTGACAGCATGCCATAGCCGCCACCAAAGCCAAAGAGGCCAATCTTGAAAAAGGTGATAAACAAATACAGATAAATCATGACTCGGTAGGCTTAATCAGGTTCCCATATACATAGCCGCCAATGCCCGCAGCCAATATAATATAAATAGGTGAAACACCCAAGAGCCAGATGAGCAGCGCTCCGGCAATGGGAATCCAGCAGTTGGCCCACGACAACTTGGCCGAACAGGCCAGGTTGAACGTGGGCACGGCAATGAGTGCCACCACGGCCGGACGAATGCCACGGAACATGGCAGCCACCACGGGATTGTCCTGAAACTGGTGGAAGAACATGGCAATGGCCAGAATGATAAGGAAGGAAGGCAGGGCCGTGCCCAGCGCACAGCTGATGGCTCCGGGTATCTTTCTGAGCTTGTAGCCAATAAAGATGCTGATATTGATAGCAAACACGCCAGGGCAGCTCTGTGCAATGGCGATGAGGTCGAGAAATTCTTCCTTGCTGACCCATTGGTGCTTGTCGACCACCTCGCTCTGGATGATAGGAATCATGGCATATCCACCCCCGAGGGTGAACATGCCAATCTTGAAGAAAGTGGTAAAGAGAGACTTATGCATGCTTCTCCACCCACTTCCTTGCGTTTACGAATGCCTCTATCCACGGAGTGACCTCGTCCATACGCTTGCCCACGGGGTACCATGCGCACTGCCATGGGAAGATGGCGCGCTCCAGGTGGGGCATCATGCACAGATGGCGGCCGTCGGCCGAGCAGATGCCGGCCACGTCGTAGTCGGAACCGTTGGGGTTGGCGGGATAGCCGTGGTAGTTGTATTTCGCAATCACATTGTAGTCGCTCTCCTTACCGGGCAGGCTGAACTTGCCTTCGCCGTGGGCCACCCACAGGCCGAGCTTGCTGCCGCTGAGCGAGCCGAACATCACACTGTCGTTCTTGGGAATCTGCAGCGTGATGAACTCGCTCTCGAACTTGTGAGAGTCGTTGTGGAGCATGCGGGCACCCGGTGCTCCTGTCAGGCCCAGTTCCACCATCAGCTGGCAGCCGTTGCAGATGCCGAGCGACAGGGTGTCCTCGCGGGCATAGAACTTGTCGAGGGCCTCCTTGGCCTTGGGGTTGAAGAGGAAGGCGCCAGCCCAGCCCTTGGCCGAGCCCAGCACGTCGCTATTGGAGAAGCCGCCGCAGAAGACGATGAAATTCACCTCTTCCAGCGTCTCGCGACCACTGATGAGGTCGGTCATCATCACGTCCTTCACGTCGAAGCCAGCCAGATACAGCGAATAGGCCATCTCACGCTCACCGTTGGTGCCCTTCTCGCGAATAATGGCGGCCTTGGGGCGCCGGGCATCGGTTGTCTCCTTCCATCGGTCGGCACTGAGGCCATAGTGCTTCAGCGTGCCCTCGAAGTGGCGGGGGAACTTCATCTCCAGCGGCTGCTGCTTGTAGTTCTCGTAGCGCTCACGGGCTTTGCCGTTCATCGACTGTCGGCGGTCCAGCAGATACGACGTCTTGTACCACACGTCGCGCAGATGGTCGATGTCGAAGGATAGCGTCTCGTTGGCGGCAGCATTGTTGCCGTTTACCGGGCAGAGAACCTCGATGGTGCGGCTGTCTTCCACGGGATAGCCTATCTTGGCATAGCCCACGCCGAGGTCTTCCATCAGTTCGCGGAACTCGAACTTGTGCTCGTCGCTCACCTCGATCACCACGCCGGGGTTCTCGGCAAAGAGCGTCTTCACGATGTCGCCTTCCTTGCACAGGTCGTGCAGGTTGATGTGCAGGCCGCCACGGGTGTTGGCAAAGCACATCTCCAGAAGGCAGGTGATGAGGCCACCGGCCGAGATGTCGTGGCCAGCCTCTACCCAGCCACGGCGAATGAGTTCCTGCACGGCATTGAAGGCATCGGCAAAGTATTCGGCATCCTTCACCGTGGGCACGTCGTCGCCCACCTTGTTCAGGCTCTGGGCGAAGGCCGAGCCGCCCAGCCGCTGCTCGTCGAACGAGAAGTCGATATGATAGAGCGAGCTGTTCTTATTGTTGTTGAGCACCGGGCTGACCACCTTGCGGATGTCGCTCACCTCGCCGCCAGCCGAGACGATGACCGTACCCGGCGAAATGATTTTCTCGCCGTTGGGATACTGCTGGCTCAGCGAGAGCGAGTCCTTGCCCG
>CAMJLB010000014.1 GCA_946406555.1 uncultured Prevotellaceae bacterium
TCGAGGTTGAAGGCACCGTCGTGGGCAATGAAGCACTTGAAGCGCTTGTCGTGATGGCCCGCCAGATAGTAGACCGAGAAGCCGCCAAACGAGGCTCCCACGGCAGCCATCCTGTCTTTGTCGACGTAGGGCAGGTTCTGGGCGGCATCGTCGATGGCCGAGAGATAGTCGTTCATGCACTGTCCGGTCCAGTCGCCCGAGATCTGCTCGAGCCACTCCTGGCCGAAGCCGGGCAGTCCCCTGCGGTTGGGGGCCACGACGACGTAGCCCTGCGAGGCCATGATGAAGAAGTTCCAGCGGTAGCTCCAGAACTGGCTGACGGGGCTTTGGGGACCGCCCTCGCAGAAGAGCAGGGTGGGGTACTTCTTTGTCTCGTCGAAGTGGGGCGGCAGGACGATCCAGGTGAGCATCTCCTTGCCGTCGGTGGTCTTCACCCATCGCTGCTGCACCGAGGGCTTGGCGAGTTGGTCGAGAATGTGGCCGTTCTCCTGGGTGAGCTGCGCCACGATGGTCTTTTCTGGCTTCTTGAAGTTGGGGGTGATGACATAGAGGTCGGCCGGTGCCGTGAAACTGTGGCGCTCGGCCAGCAGCCGCCGCCCGTCGTTGAGCATCTGCAGTGAGCCGAAGTCGGCCCAGGTGTCGGTGAGCTGCTTCACCTCTCCCTTCCAGTTGACGGCATAGAGGTTCTCGGTGGCATGCCACACACCTATGTAATATATGAGGCACTCGTCTTTCTTGATGTTGCTCCAGCAGAAATCGTCTACGTTCGAGTCGAAGGTCTCCGTGAGGTACTTCTTCTCGCCGGTGAGCAGGCTGCAGACGCAGAGGCGCTGACGGTCGGCCTCGTAGCCATTGCGCTCCATCGAAAGCCATGCCACATATTTGCCGTCGGGCGAGAACTTCGGGTTCTGGTCGTAGCCCACGTTGTTCTTCAGGTTAGCGGGGGCGTTGACGGCCTGGTGCCGCATGGTCTTCGTGGGGTCGATGGCAGGCTCCTTATATCCTTCTGGCTTGCAAAGGTTTCGCGTCTGGCGCGACTGCAGGTCGTAGAGGAAGATGTCAGAGTCGGTAGAGATGCTGTAGGCCAGCCCCGTCTTCATGCGGCAGGTATAGGCAATCTGTTTCGAGTCGGTGCTCCAGTCTATCTGCTCTATGCCGCCGAAGGGCTCCATGGGGCACTCGTAGGGCAGCCCTTCGAGCAGGTCGGTGGCAGTGGCGGCGATGCCGTCGGGCGTGACATCGGCCACGAAGGGGTGCTGTATCGATTCCACGTAGTGGTCCCAGTGGCGGTACATCAGGTCGGTGACCAGTCGGCCGGTAGCCTTGGGCAGGTCGGCGGGGTTCTCTTTTATCACCTCGTGGAAGGGAATGCTCTTCAGCAGGATGACCTTCTGCCTGTCGGGCGAGAACTTGAAACCCTCTACCGCGCCTTCGGTCTTCGAGAGTTGGCGGCGGTCGGTGCCGTCGGCCTTCATGGCCCACACCTCTCCGCCGGTGAGGAAGGCCAGCGTCTCATTGTCGAGCCACTGCGGGTCGGTCTCGCTCTTCTGTGTGGCGGGCGAGAGCTGTCGCTTCCCCGTTCCGTCGGCATTCATCACGTAGAGCACTTGGCGGCTCTTGTTCTGCTTCACGCTGTAGTAGCCCACCTGATAGGCCACGTGCCTGCCGTCGGGTGAAGCGCAATAGGAGCCGATGCGGCCCATGGCCCAGAGGGCTTCGGGCGACATGCGGCCATCTTCGACGACAATTTTCTGCTTACCAATCATTTGGTTGTCTTGTGCTGTTACCGTGCCACTGGCCATGCTCAAGCATACGGTGGCAATGATAGTTAGGATTGCTTTATTCATACTGTGATTTTTGATGATGTGATATTACGTGTGGGGGCGGCGTGCCGTGGCCGAACAGCCCGTCGAGGCGCATGAGGAGGATGCCGATGGCTATCCATACGATTTCGCGGAAGCGGCAGATGATGCCCACGAAGATGCCCATCGCTGCCGGCAGGCCCATCGCCGCGACGGATAGCACGAAGCCGCCTTCCTGCACGCCAAGCTGCATGGGAAGGAAGCCGATGAGGTTGGCAAAGAGCGTGGTGAACGACACGATGAGTATGGAGTGGAGAAAGCTGAGCAACAAGCCCTGGGGGCCGCCTCCACCGTCGATGCCGAAGAGCAGGAGCATGAACATCACCTCGAGGCTCTGCGCCACGCGGGAGAAATATTCCCACAGCAGGCTTGCGTAGAAGGCGCGCTTGTCTTGGCTGTAGAGAGAGGCTATCTGTTCGTCGATGTTGCGCAGCGATACGGCATGCTTTTCCTGGAACCGTTTGCTCCAGCCCGACAGTCCCGGCAGATGGCCAGCCCAGCGAATGGCCTTCACGACGAGGCCTTTGCGGTAGCCTTTCGAAAAGATGCGGAACGCTGCCAGGCAAAAGATGACGGCCGCCCCCAGCATGGTGGCGATGGCGGGCGTGAAGGGCAGGTCGCCAACGGCGGCCAGTGCCAGATAGATGAATATGGAGGAAAACCAGAACCAGAAATGGGCAAAGAAGTGCATCATGGCATAGAGGATGACCGATGACGTGGCATGCTCCCGGCCGATGTCTTTCGACAGCTCGAGTATGCGATAGGGCTCGCCGCCCAGACCGCCCACGGGCGTGGCATAGTTCAGGGCATAGCCCGTAATGGTGAGCCGGTAGACACGCCAGAAGCCTACGTGCCCGGCAGGCCCCGTCTTGCTCTTGATGATGGTTTGCCAGGCTATGGCATTCATGCCGTAGATGAACACCCAGATGCCTATGATGGGCAGAAGCCAGTAGCCGGCATGGCACAGATGCTGCCATAGCTGGGCAAAGCTCACGTCGAACGTGAACAGCATGGCCACTACCGCAGCTACGCCTATGAAAAAGAACAGGTTGTTCAGCCTTTGCTTAGTCCATTTCATGTCTCAATGCGCATTGCATCGGTGTCGCTATTATGAGTTATATGTTGCTATAAAAAAACAGGTTGGTACAAAACGTTGAGGTGTCTTCGCTCAACACTCAGCGTTTTGCACCAACTTGTTTTTTGTATATTACGAATGAAGTGTCGTTCCTCGGCCGGGGAGGGGGGTTATGCCTCTTTCTCGGTGAGCTCAACCTTCAGGCAGAGCTCCTCGAGCTGCTTGGGGTCAAGCTCTCCAGGGGCATCGAGCATCACGTCGCGTCCGCTGTTGTTCTTGGGGAAGGCTATGCAGTCGCGAATGCTGTCGAGGCCGGCCATGAGGCTCACGAAGCGGTCGAGGCCGAAGGCCAGACCGGCGTGAGGCGGCGCACCGTACTTGAAGGCATTGATAAGGAATCCGAACTGCGCCATGGCCCGCTCGGGAGTGAAGCCCAGGATCTCGAACATCTTCTCCTGCAGCTTGCCGTCGTGGATACGCAGCGAGCCACCGCCCACCTCGACCCCGTTGCACACGAAGTCGTAGGCCACGGCGCGCACCTTGGCCGGATCGGTGTCGAGCAGGGGTATGTCGTCGGGATTGGGCATGGTGAAAGGATGGTGTGTGGCCATGAGCCGCTGTTCCTCGTCGCTCCATTCGAACAGGGGAAAGTCTACAATCCACAGGCACACGAACTGATCTTTGTCGCGCAGTCCCAGGCGGTCGCCCATTTCCAGACGCAGTGTGCACAGCTGCACACGGGTCTTATTGGCATTGTCGCCACTCATGATGAGCACCAGGTCGCCATCCTTGGCACCCATGGCCTCTTTTACCTTTGCCCATACTTCGGGAGCATAGAATTTGTCGATGCTCGTCTTCACGGTGCCGTCGGCATTGAACTTCACGTATACCAGCCCTTTGGCACCCACTTGGGGACGTTTCACAAAGTCGGTGAGCTGGTCCAGCTGCTTGCGCGTGTAGTCGGCACAGCCCGGCACGCAGATGCCGCCTATGTAGTTGGCCTCGTTGAACACGGGGAAGGTGCCCGTGCCCTTCAGCTGGTCCATCAGCTCTACAAACTCCATGCCGAAGCGCAGGTCGGGCTTGTCGGAGCCGAAACGGCGCATGGCCTCGTGCCATGTCATGCGTTGCAGCGGGGGCAGCTCTATGCCGCGAATCTCCTTGAACAGGTGGCGGGCCAGGTTCTCAAATACCTCGAGCACGTCTTCCTGCTCGACGAACGACATCTCGCAGTCTATCTGCGTGAATTCCGGCTGGCGGTCGGCACGCAGGTCTTCGTCGCGGAAACACTTCGCAATCTGGAAGTAGCGGTCGAAGCCTGAAACCATCAGCAGCTGCTTCAGCGTCTGCGGGCTTTGCGGCAGGGCATAGAACTGTCCGGGGTTCATGCGCGAGGGCACCACGAAGTCGCGTGCTCCCTCGGGGGTGGAACCTATCAGGATAGGCGTCTCTACCTCGATGAAGTTCTGGGAGTCGAGGAAGTTGCGAATGAGGATGGTCATCTTGTGGCGCAGCTCCAGGTTCTTGCGCACGGCCTGGCGGCGCAGGTCCAGATAGCGGTATTTCATGCGTATGTCATCGCCGCCGTCGGTGTTGTCTTCAATGGTGAAGGGTGGGGTGAGGCTCTCGCTGAGGATGTTCAGCTCCTTGGCAAACACCTCTACGTCGCCAGTGGGCATCTTCGGGTTCTTCGACTGGCGTTCGCTTACCCGGCCTACAACCTGTATGCAGTATTCGCGTCCCAGTTTGTTGGCCCGTTCGGTGAGAGTGGCATCGTCGCTCTCGTCGAACACAATCTGTGTGATACCATAGCGGTCGCGAAGGTCGACAAAGGTCATGCCGCCCATCTTCCGCGTGCGCTGTACCCATCCGGCAAGCGTAACATCGCTGCCGGCATCGGCGAGACGAAGCTCGCCACAAGTCTTTGTTCTGTACATTGTTCTTTATTTTTGCTTGTCAAGATTTCAAATTTTGTGCAAAATTACACAGAATATTCGAAAATACGGCATGTATACCCAACTTTTATCGATAATTCGATACGGCGTTTCGTTTTTTTTACGTAATTTTGGGGTCTGAAAGCTACTTTTTTGTGAAATAATATGCAGAACAACCCTATTCGGCCCCCTCGGTCGAAACCTTTGATTGTGTATAAGGCGAGTGCAGGCAGTGGCAAGACCTTCACGCTGGCCACCGAGTACATTAAGCTGCTGGTGAGCAATCCTCAGAACTACCGGCATATACTCGCCGTGACCTTTACCAACAAGGCCACCGAAGAGATGAAGATGCGCATCTTGAGTCAGCTGTACGGTATATGGCAGCGGCTGCCCTCGTCGAAGGGCTATGCCCAAAAGGTGGAGCACGACCTCGACGCATCGGCCGACTTCGTGGCCCAGCGGGCGGGGGAGGCACTCAGCCTCTTGCTTCATAATTACAGCTACTTCAGGGTGGAGACCATCGACTCGTTCTTTCAGAGCGTATTGCGCAATCTCGCACGTGAACTTGATTTGACGGCTAATCTTCGTATTGGACTGAATGACAGTCAGGTAGAAGAAATGGCTGTAGATCAACTTATAGAAGGACTGACGGTTACCGATGCCATGCTGAAGTGGATCCTGAAATATATCATGGATACCATCAGCGACGATCAGTCGTGGAATGTCATAGGGCAAATCAAGCAGTTTGGGAAGACCATCTTCCGCGACTATTATAAGGCGAGCAGCCAAGAACTGTACGACACCATGAGGCAGCCCGGCTTTTTCGAACACTATACGAAAGAACTACGCACTCTTCGCGACGGAGCATATAAGGCGATGACTGCCCTTGGCCAACGCTTTTTCGACGAGCTTGAAGGTGCAGGCTTCGGCATAGAAGACCTGGCATACGGCAAGGCGGGAGTTGCCGGCCTGTTCATCAAGCTGAGGAATGGGCAGTTCGACGAGAGCGTTCTGGGGAAGCGTGCCCTCGACTGTGCCGGACAGCCAGACAAGTGGTATAAGAAAACCCATGAGCGAAGTGCCGAATTGCACCAGTTGGCCGATGGCCTGCTGGGCTCTCTTCTGCAGCAGGCCATCAGCGAGCAACCCCGTCGATGGAGGCTTTACAAAAGTGCCGACCTCACCCTGCGTCATCTTGATCAGCTGCGGCTGCTTGAAAGCATCGAGAAACGGGTGAGAGCTTTGAATCAAGACGCCAACCGCTTCTTGCTGAGCGATACACAGCAATTGCTGCACGAGCTGATAAGTGGCAGCGACTCGCCCTTCATCTTCGAGAAGATAGGCACCCAGCTGCAGCACATCATGATCGACGAGTTCCAGGACACTTCCACCGTGCAGTGGACGAACTTCAAGGTGTTGCTGCAAGAGACCATGAGCCACCGCGACACCGAAAACCTGATCGTGGGCGACGTGAAGCAAAGCATCTACCGATGGCGTAGCGGCGACTGGCGGCTGCTGCAGAACATCAGCGAACAGTTTCCTCATGGCAGCGAGATGCTCGAGACGCGAACGCTCGATACTAACTATAGGTCGAGCCAGAGGGTGGTCTGCTTTAATAATACGTTCTTCACCAAGGCCGCAGAGATAGAGGCCGTGGATGCCTACGACGATGTGGTGCAGTCGCTGCCTGCCGGAAAACCGAAGGGTGGGGCAGTAGACGTCGTACTGCTGCCGTCGGACGACTATCAGCAGCAGACCCTTGCCACCCTTGCTGAAAAGATACGGTCGCTGGTCGTCGGCCAGCAGGTGCCGCCCTCGCAAATCGCCATCCTCGTGCGCACCAATACGCAGATTCCCCTCATTGCCAACTATTGTATGGAGCAACTTCCCGAGGTGAGCATCGTGAGCGATGAGGCGTTCAGGCTCGATGCTTCGCCCGCCGTGCAGACA
Organism: uncultured Prevotellaceae bacterium; assembly: GCA_946406555.1. Taxonomy (GTDB): domain Bacteria; phylum Bacteroidota; class Bacteroidia; order Bacteroidales; family Bacteroidaceae; genus Prevotella. Next base: position 6,822 of record CAMJLB010000014.1, read on the forward strand.
ATCGTCCAGGCCCTGCGGCTGCTCGTCGCCCCTGATGACATCATCGCCCGTGCCTTTCTGGCGAAGGTGTATAGCCGGAAGCCTTTGTACCTGCAGGAAGCCGGCACGCTGCTGCCCGAAGCCTTTTGCCAGCACACGGGCGAACTGTTGCGAATGCCCCTCTATGCGCTCACCGAGCGGCTCTACGCCATTTTCCAGCTCAGCCAGATGGAAGGGCAGAGTGCCTATCTGTGCGCGTTCTACGACCAGGTGGCAAACTACGTGAACGAGCAGTCGGCCGACATCTTGTCGTTTCTCGGTGCATGGGAAGAGAGCATTTGCTCGAAAACCATTCAAAGCCCCGAAACCAACGGCATTCGACTCATTAGCATACATAAGTCGAAGGGGCTCGAATTCCCTCACGTACTCATACCTTTCTGCGACTGGCGGCTTGAGCATAACGACATTTTATGGTGCAAGCCTGCCGAAGAACCCTTCAGCCAGCTGCCCATAGTGCCCATCGACTACAGCCAGAAGGGCATGATGGGAACCATCTATCAGCGTCACTACGAGGAAGAAAGCCAGCAGAATACCGTCGACAACATGAATCTGCTGTATGTGGCCTTCACCCGTGCATCGCAGAGCCTGTTCGTCATTGGCAAGCGTGCTGCGAAGAACAGCCGGTCGGCACTCATAGAACGCACCCTCCCCGAGATTGTAGGACTGCTGGAGGGGGCCACCCTCACAGGCGAGCAAGAGGTGAAGCAGCCTATGGTCTTTACTTATGCCGGCGATACTGCCGACGAGGCCACGAGAGCGAACGACGGCAACGACGATAAGAAGCGCTGTCACGAAACCAATCCGTTCCTGTTGCCCAGCCAACCGCTGCCTTTGAGCATCGAGGTGTTTGCCAATAAGACCTCTTTCAGGCAGAGCAACAAGAGCCGGGCTTTTGCCACGGCTCCCGACGATGAGCCACAGCAAGAGCGCAACCGCTATATACAGATGGGCAATGTGCTGCACGAGTTGTTCTCTACCATACGCACCACCGATGATATCGAGCCAGCGTTGCAGCGTATGGAGTTCGATGGCATTCTCTACGACCAGGAACTCACCAAGGGGCGCTTGGCGGCAATGATTCGCAAACGGCTTAGCGACCCACGGGTGGCACAATGGTTCAGCAACAGATGGACGCTCTTCAACGAGTGTACCATCCTGAGTATCGACCCACAGTCGGGGCTGGCTACTGAGCGGCGACCAGACCGCGTGATGACCGATGGGAGGCAGATGATTGTCGTCGACTTCAAATTCGGGCACGAGCGCGATGAATATCATCAGCAGGTACGATCCTATATGGACCTGCTGCAGCAGATGGGCTACGACAACATTCATGGCTATCTGTGGTTTGTCTATTCCAACAAAATAATCGAAGTAAAATGAAATCGTTCCTGCAATTCGTTGCCGAAGACCTCATTGCCAAGCACGGCACTGATCTTTCGCGCATAGCCGTTGTATTTCCAAACAAGCGTGCTGCCCTCTTTCTCAACGATTATCTGGCTCAACTGGCAGGCAAACCCATCTGGAGTCCTGCCTATATCACGATCAGCGACCTTTTCCGTCGTCATTCGACCCTGAAGGTTGCCGATCCTATAAAGCTTGTAAGCGAGCTTTATAAATGCTTTGTAAGCCAGACGGGTATAGATGAAACGCTCGACCATTTCTACGGATGGGGACAACTCCTCGTTGCCGATTTCGATGACTTAGACAAGAACATGGCCGATGCCAGTTTGGTGTTGGCTAATTTGCGCGATTTGCACGAACTCGACGACGTGTCGTATCTGAATCAGGAGCAAAAAGCTGCCATTCGCCGCTTCTTTGTCAATTTCAGCGACGACCATCAGTCGGAACTCAAGAAGCGCTTCCTTCAACTCTGGACCCACATGGCAGATATCTATCATGACTTCAACCTTAGGCTGCGTGAGCAGGGCCTGGCCTATGAGGGTGCTCTCTACCGTCAGGTGGCCGAAAGCCTGAAGGCTCACGAGGCCGGCGGCGCGGAGGGAGCGGCCAGCATCATGAATGGGCAGTACACCACTTACGTTTTTGTAGGGTTCAATATGGTGCAGAAGGCCGAGCAGTGCCTTTTCGACTTCTTGCAGAAACAGGGCATGGCTCGTTTCTATTGGGATTTCGACCACTACTACATGCAAAAAAACGAGGCCGGCCACTATGTGGGCCAGTATCTTTCTCGATTCCCCAACGAGTTGAGCAACGACAATGCCGATATCTTTCGCCAATTCTCCATGCCTAAGCACATCTCTTTCGTTTCCGCTCCTACCGAAAACATTCAGGCCCGCTACGTCAGCCATTGGCTCCGCCAGCACGACCGTATTCGCGACGGCAGGCGCACGGCCATCGTGCTTTGCGATGAGCGGCTGCTCCAGACGGTCATACACTGTCTGCCCGACGAGGTCGATAAGGTAAACATCACAACAGGCTTCCCCCTTGTACAGTCGCCGGCGGCATCGTTTGTGGCACAGGCCATAGCCCTTCAGACCGCTGGCTATGCCGTGCAGCGCAACCGTTTCAGGCTTAAGCAGGTCAATGCCTTGCTGCGCCACCCCTTCGTGGCCTTCCTATCGGCTCAGGCCGAAGAGCTGCGCCATCAGCTCAACGAGCAAAGAGTGTACTACCCATCGGCTCAGCAGCTTGCCTTAGACGAGGGACTGGAGCTGCTCTTTACTCCCGTGGCTCACGAGAATGCTCGCTTTGTGGGCTGGCTGTGCTCATTGTTGCAAACGGTAGCAAGCCGTGCCGACAGCAACGATCCCTTGTTCGTTGAGTCGGTGTTTCGTATGTACACCTTGCTCAACCGGTTGCTGGGACTTATCGAAGGCGGCGACCTGGTGGTAGACGTCATCACGCTCGAAAGGCTCATCGGCCAGTTGGTCGGTTCCACAACGGTACCCTTCCATGGCGAGCCTGCAGAGGGATTGCAAATCATGGGCGTGCTCGAAACTCGTAACCTCGACTTCGACCACGTCTTGCTGCTATCGTGCAACGAGGGCAATATGCCGAAAGGCGTCAACGATACTTCCTTCATTCCCTATAGCTTGCGTAAAGCTTATGGGCTGACAACCGTAGACCATAAGGTGAGCATCTATTCCTATTACTTCCACCGCTTGCTGCAGCGAGCCAAAGACGTAACCATTCTCTATAATAATGCAACCGACGATGGCCAGACCGGTGAACGGTCGCGATTCATGCTGCAGCTCATGGTAGAGAGTCCCCATCATATCAGCTTCTGCACACTTCAAGCAGGGCAGAAGAGTCAACCTTTTGCGCCTCAGTCTATTATGAAAAGCAGTGAGGTGATGCAAAAGTTGCTGCAACGGTTCGCCCAACCTTCTCCGTCGGGCGTTGAGCATTTAGCGTTTAGCGAAGCCGCCAACGGAGACTCAACGCTCAACGCTCAACGCTCATCGCTCGACGCTCGCCCTCTTCCCCCCACAGCCATCAACAACTACTTGCGCTGTCAGCTTCTCTTTTATTACAAATATGTGTGCGGCCTTCGTGAAAACGAACAGAACGATGATGATACCATCGACAATCGCATCTTCGGCAATATCTTCCACGAGGCATCGCGCCTTGTCTATACGCCACTGCAGGAGCGGGGGCGTGTGGTCACAAAGTCCGATGTAGAGGCAATTCTCAAGTCGGAAGACCGTGTGGCAAGGGCCGTCGATGAGGCACTGCGCCAAGAATTGTTCCATTTCGAGACCCGTTCGCCCGGTCAGCGGCACCCTGTTGAGCTGAATGGCCTTCAGCTTATCAACCGTGAGGTGATCATTCATTACGTCAGGCAACTGCTGCAGGTCGACCGTCGCAAGGCCCCTTTCACGCTGCTTGGCCTTGAGTGCGACGTGTTGGCCCCGTTCAGTGTCAGCTATCCGCAGTATACGCTCAATCTTACCATTGGTGGGCGTATCGACCGCCTGGACCTTGTTCGTGAAGATGACGGAGAGCGCATTCGGGTCATCGACTATAAGACTGGCGGCAGCCGCCTGCAGCCACTTCCCAATCTCGATGCCGTGTTCCAGCAGGAAAGTCTTGCCCGGCACAGCGACTACTACCTGCAGACATTGCTCTATTCACGCTTGGTCAGCCAGTCGGGCGACTACAATTCCCGGCAGCTGCCCGTAAGCCCGGCTTTGCTCTTCATTCAGCATGTTGGCGGCGAACAGTTCGATCCTGTACTCTTCTTTGGGCGTGATCGTATTGGTGATGTGGCCGTATATGGCCAACGGTTCGACGAGTTGCTTTCAGGGGTGATTACCGACATGTTCAACCCATCATTGCCTTTCCAGCCCACGGCCGACCGTCAGCGTTGTCGCAACTGTGCCTTCCGTCTGTTATGTAGTGTGAAGGTGGCCGACTGACCGCTATATTCATATCGCTCTGCGGTTTTTCGAAAACAAATGAAAAACCAGGAAAAACCAGTCAAAACAAAAAGCTTTTTTTTGTTTTTCTGGTTTTTCCTGGTTTTTGTAAGCCCGCAAAGCGGTACTCCCAAGCTCCAATTCTGGTTGGCAGCTTTTCGCGTTATTACTCCTGGCTGTTCTCAGGTCTCAGCTGTCTCACCACGGCACCTGCACGCCACATCTCCTGGTTGCGCATGGCCTCGAGTTCCTTCTCCAGTCCGGCGCGGTAGTCGGGCTTCGAGTTGGCATCGATGCTTATCTGCGCCTCGTTGCCAGTGAGCACCGAGTAGTATAGCCACTCCATCACGGGCTTGATGGCATCGTGGAAACGGGGCGCCCAGTCGAGTGCGCCGCGCTGCGCGGTGGTCGAGCAGTTGGCATACATCCAGTCCATGCCCTTCTCGCCGAAGAGCGGGCCAAGGCTCTGTGTGAGTTCTTCCACCGTCTCGTTGAAGGCTTCCGAGGGCGAGTGTCCATGCTCGCGCAGCACCTCATACTGTGCCAGCAGCAAGCCCTGTATGGCACCCATAAGCGAGCCGCGCTCACCGGTGAGGTCGCTGGTGGCCTCGCGCTGGAAGGTGGTCTTAAACAGGTAGCCGGCGCCGATGCCTATGCCGAAGGCCAACGTCTTCTCCTCGGCCTTGCCGCTGGCATCCTGATACACGGCATACGAGCAGTTCAGGCCGCGTCCCTCGCAGAACATCGTGCGCAGCGACGTGCCGCTACCCTTCGGGGCCACCATGATCACGTCTACGTCTTCGGGCGGCACCACGTGGGTGCGGTCGCTCCAGTTGATGGCGAAGCCGTGGCTGTAGTAGAGCGTCTTGCCCTTTGTGAGATATTTCTTGATGGTAGGCCACACTTGTATCTGGCCGGCATCAGAGAGAAGCATGCATAAGATGGTACCCTTCTCGGCGGCTTCCTCGATAGAGAAGAGCGTCTTTCCCGGTACCCAGCCGTCGGCCACGGCCTTTTCGTAGGTCTTGCCCTGACGCTGGCCCACAATCACGTTGAAGCCGTTGTCGCGCAGGTTGCAGGCCTGGCCCGGGCCTTGAATGCCATAGCCTATCACGGCGATGGTCTCGTTCTTCAATACTTCACGTGCTTTCTCAAGAGAGAATTCCTTGCTGGTGACTACCGTTTCTACTACGCCACCAAAATTCATTTCTGCCATTGTTTGTTTTGTTTTTTATTTGTTCAACTTCTTCTCTGGACTCCATGCCCGCCCTGCACGAGGGCAGTCGTCTTGCCGGAGCCCCCGGTGCCTGCCCGAGGCACCGACGGGAGGATTGTCTTCTTTTTCTTACGGACTGCAAAGTTATCAATTTGTAGCGAAACGGCAAAACATTCTTTCATTTTTATACCAAATTAACGTTATGTGTGGCCGTTTTGTAAAATTTCAGAGGGTATGAACCTACTTTGGTGACTATGCGAAGGGTATCGATGGCAAGGCTAAGTTCTACAAACCTTCCGTAATGGTGATGATTTCAGCCTAGATTAGGTGGCAATTCAGCCTGTTTTGATCATCAATTCAGCCTGTTTTAGAGTGCAAAGCAGACTGAATTGCACCCTAATATAGGCTGGATTGCAAACGATTTTTATAACGCTCCTGACTTATAACTCGAAAAAAGTTTTCATAACATCTGCTCCATCTGCTCCTTTTGCGAACTCGTTGGAAATCAGATGGTTGTCGGTGAAGCAGATGGGGAGCAGATGTCGGCATCTGCTCCCCATCTGCTCCTATGCAACTACTTGATAATCAGAGAATGTTGCAGATATGCAGATGTTTGGCAAATAAAATATCTCAACGAAGCGCATGCCGAATTTCCCTTGAATCGAGCTGTGTTTCAAGAAAAATTAGTACCTTTGCAGCAAACTTCTCGAAGGCATGAACGAAAACATACTCTTACAACTGAACGACAGTCAGCGTGAGGCAGTGGAATATTGCGACGGTGCCTCGCTCGTGATAGCTGGTGCCGGATCGGGCAAAACCCGTGTGCTGACCTATAAGATAGCTTATCTCTTGCAGGCCAAAGGACTGAAGCCGTGGCAGATACTGGCCCTTACCTTTACCAACAAGGCCGCCCGCGAGATGAAAGAACGCATAGGCCGACTCGTGGGGCAGGAGCAGGCACGCTATCTGCAGATGGGCACCTTCCATTCTATCTTTGCCCGCATACTTCGCTCAGAGGCTACGAAGATAGGCTTCGAAAGCAATTTCACCATCTACGACCAAGCCGACTCGCGGTCGCTGGTGAAGGCCATCTGCAAGGAAATCGGCCTCGACGACAAACAATATAAGCCCTCGACTGTTGCCGACCAGATATCAATGGCCAAGAACCACCTGATACTGCCCGATGCTTTCGTGAACTGTTCGCTTTTCGATGCCCGTCATCCCAAGGTGCATGAGGTATACCAGCGCTATGCCGAACGCTGTCGGCAGGCTAATGTCATGGACTTCGACGACTTGCTGGTGCAGACCTTCCTGCTCTTCGAGCGCCATGAAGACGTGAGACGCAAGTATGTGGAGAAATTCCTCTATGTGCTGGTAGACGAGTATCAGGACACCAACTTTGCCCAGCAGAAGATTGTGCTGCAGCTCACCCGTGAGCGGCAACGCGTCTGCGTGGTGGGCGACGATGCGCAGAGTATCTACAGCTTCCGTGGAGCCAATATCGACAATATTCTGAATTTTAGGCAGTCATACGACGATGCGCGCCTCTTCAAACTTGAGCAGAACTATCGTTCCACCCAACTCATCGTGCAGGCGGCCAACAGCCTGATAAAGCATAACCACGAGCAGATACCCAAGGATGTGTTCAGCAACAACGACCGTGGCGAGAAACTTATTCTGAAGCCTGCCTATAGCGATAAGGAAGAGGCCATTATCGTGTGCAACGACATAGCGCGCATCAAGCGTCAGGAGGGCTGCGAATACAGCGATTTCGCCATTCTCTACCGTACCAACTCGCAGAGCCGCTCGTTTGAAGAGCAGATGCGCAAGCAGAATATTCCCTACCGCATCTTCGGTGGCCTCTCGTTCTATCAGCGCAAGGAGATAAAAGACGTGATAGCTTACTTCCGGGTGGTGGCCAATCCCAACGACGAAGAGGCACTGAAGCGTATCATCAACTATCCTGCGCGTGGCATCGGCGACACCACGCTCAACAAGATTGTGCAGGCGGCCACGGCCTACGGGGTGTCGCTCTGGACGGTCATCACACAGCCGGTGCTCTTCCATTTGGATCTGGCACGCGGCACGGCGGCAAAGATAGAGGCTTTCCGCCAGCTGGTGGAAGGCTGGATGGGTAGGGTAGGCGAGCAAGATGCCTACGAGTTGGGCCATGCTATCGTTCAGGAGAGCGGTATAGCCAAGGACATATACAGCAGCCGTAATCCTGAAGACCTGTCGCGTCAGGAGAACTTGGAAGAATTCCTTGGGGGCATGCAAGACTTCGTGGAGAGTCGGCGGGAGGAAGACATGGGCAGCCAGACGGCTCTGGGCGACTTTCTTCAAGAGGTGTCGCTGCTGACCGACCTGGACAGTGAGGGCGACGAGGAGCAGCCGAAGGTGGTGCTGATGACCATTCACTCGGCCAAGGGCCTGGAGTTCCCCACCGTATTCGTAGTGGGGCTGGAGGAGAATATTTTTCCCTCACCCATGTCGAGCGACTCGCTGCGCGGACTGGAAGAGGAGCGACGGCTGCTATATGTGGCCATCACCCGTGCCGAGCGTCACTGCATTCTGACGTGTGCGCAGAACCGCTTCCGTTATGGCCGTATGGAGTACGACACGCCGTCGCGTTTCATTCGTGACATCGACCCACAGCTGCTACACGTAGTGTCGCAAAAAGACGAGGTCGGCGATGATGACTTCGGCGCTGGCCGACTGCCCTGGAAGCGACGCAGCGATGCGGCCGACAGCGACTGGATGCAGAACCCCCGCCCGGTGGCCACACAGTTCAAAGCCGACCCCAAGCCACGGGTAGCAGCTCCGCGAAAGGCAGAACCCTCCGTCGACCCCTTTAGCCCTGCCTTTCGGCAAAGGCTCAATCAGGCCTCGGGCAGAGGCTACCGTGCCATCACCCCATCGGCAGCCTCGGTCGCCGGATCGGAGCCTACGGCAACGCCGACCGCACTACACGAAGGCAACGTGATTGAGCATCAGCGCTTTGGCATAGGCACGGTGATAAAAGTGGAAGGGGCAGGCGAGAACGAAAAAGCAACTGTTGCCTTCCGTAATGCCGGAACGAAACAGTTGCTCTTGAAGTTTGCAAAATACACTATTATAAGCTGAGCGACGAAAACATCTTTTTTCTTATGTCTATAGTGCCTCATCGTCGGGACGGTGAGGCTTTTTGCTGACAGGTGGCAGGTGCCGTTTTTTGCGCAGGTAAGCTTCCTTTCGGGCTTCGTAGTCCTGCTGATGTTTTTCTAAATATCCGTCGGCCATGGCGCAGGCTTATTTCTGGAATTTCGCATAGACCACATTTATCGCGATGTTCTTGCCATTGCCGCGCAACAGCTTGGTGCTGGTAAGCGACATGTCGTGGCCAATCTTTGTGATGGTCGATGTGCTCGTCGTGAGCGAGTAGCTCACAGGCACCAGCACCACCTTGTTCCAATTGGCCGATGCCTTTCCTGCCGTCTTCCGTTTCCACAGGTAGTTCACCAAGGTAGAGATGTTGCTGAAAGCGTAAGTGTTGGTGGCCGAGGCGAAAGATGTCATGTATGAGGTCTTGTCGTCGGCCAGTTTGTTCTTTATAAAGAACGTGTAGAGGCTGTCTCGGGGCACCATAAGAATAGATTGAGGCGTGTCGAAATAACGGTTGTCGGTCGTCTCGTTGTTCATGCGCTGGAAGGTGATGCTGGCAGCCAGCAGCGAGTCTTTCTCATGTCCGCGCTTTATGTCGTCGATAGGCAGCGTCACCTCGGTAAACAGTCCTGCAGGGCTTTTTATGTAGGTCCAGGCATCGTCTTCGTCGGCCATCGCCTTCAGGGCCTTCTGGTCGTTGGTAATCTTGGTGGTCTGCAGTACTTCGCGCGTTCCGGCAAATGTCATGTTGGCACGGTAAGCCGTGTCGGGGCGCACCACATTGTAGTATGCCCGCAGGCCAATATTGTCTATCTGCGAGTAGAAACCCAGACCGTCGGTGATTTGGAAGTAAAGGCCTGGGCACACATTCTGTCCAAAGACGTAGGCATTGGCGAAGTTGCTCTTGTTGGCCATATACTGCCGCAGCAGGTAGGTGCCGTAGTTGTTGTAGGTGTTGCCTTTCTTGTCGGTGTATGGCTGGTTGAGCACAATCCTGACGTTCTGCATATATTCGCTTTTTTGCCGGGCATTGTCGTCGTCGATGCGGTTCTGGTAGGTGAACATGTGATTTGCGCTGATACCGCCACTTTTGGCATCGCGAACGATAGCCGAGGGGTCGTAGCTCACGAAGTAGCGCTGGTAGGGGAGCGGCTTGCTGAGCTCGCTGATGTGCATTTTCATGGCAGTGAGGCTGTCGTCGTTCTTGTAGGGCTTCGACAGGTAGATGATGAGGTCGCACGAGTCGCAAATGACTTCGCCTTTCTCGTCGACCGACCCAATCTCTTCCTTGGGGTGGACATACAGATATTCGAGCACATTGAATTGTGTGGTGAAGTCGCTGGTGACGGTGGTGCCCGTCTGCGGGTCTTTCACCTGCCCGAAATAGCATTTGCTTGACACCGACATCACCGAATCGGGGTTGGCCACGATGGTCTTCGTCGTCACGTTGCTGTAGGTGGCTGTGGTCATGATCAGCCTGTCGGCATCGTTCGTCAGTGTGCTTCCTATGCTCAGTGTGTCGTCGTCGCAAGAAAAAATGGCCAACGTCGCAAGCGCGACTCCAGCCATAAGTGTAAGTCTTTTCATTTTGCTTATATCAAATATAAACCTAACGTTTGTCAAAATATGGTTGTTGGCAGTCGTTTCCTCTACTTTTCGTCGTCGGGATAAATCTGGTCGTAGAAAGCCTCGTAGGCATCGGCAAAGTCCTCGTAGTATCCAAGTAGCGGAATGTTCTTCTGTTTTGCATATTGCAGCAGTCCCTCGTTCACTTCCTTGTCGGCCTGGATTACTCCGTCGCTGTAGTCGATGGCCAGCTTGCCCAGCTCCTCGAAGTCGAAGTTGTCGTTGTAGGGCTTCAGCAGTTCAGCCTTAGCCTCGCGATATTCCACGCACTTCTTGAAGTTTGTGCCCAGTTCGCTTTTCAGGCTCTTGGTGAAGAGTGAAGTCACCACCTTGGTATTGGCAAACGAAGGCTCCTCGTGATAGGCCGTCTTGATATAGAGAGGCACTACGGCGCTCATCCAGCCCTGACAGTGGATGATGTCGGGCACCCAGCGCAGCTTTTTCACTGTTTCGAGCACGCCGCGTGCAAAGAAGATGGCACGCTCGCCGTTGTCAGGATAGTCTTCACCCAGCTCATCGACGGTCATCTGCCGCTTGGTGAAATAGTCGTCGTTGTCGATGAAATATACCTGGACGCGCGCTGTGGGAATACTTGCCACTTTGATAATCAGGGGGTGGTCGGTATCGTCGATGATGAGGTTCATGCCCGAAAGGCGTATCACTTCATGCAGCTGCCCACGACGTTCGTTTATATTTCCCCACTTGGGCATGAATGTGCGGATTTCGTGGTTTTTCTCTTGCATGGCCTGAGGCAATGCGCGGCCCATCAGCGACAAGTCGCTGTCGGGCACATAGGGAGCAATCTCCTGATTGATAAACAGTATTTTCTTCTTTGCCATCTCCGTAATAATGGTTTTTACACCTTGCAAAGGTACAACTTTTTTCGCATAAAACCCAATAAAACGTGCTATTTTAGGAAAAAGTGACATTTTATAGGCTTATTTTTAGTCTTTTTTTTCGATATTTCATAAAAATGTTGTTATTTTGCACCCCGTTAGCCCCATAAACTTGGGATTTTATATTTTAAAGATGAAAGTTTTTCGTAAGATTGTAGACCTGCAGAACGCTCTTTTCGACGAGCGCAAGAATGGGAAGGAAATTGGACTGGTGCCCACGATGGGTGCCCTGCACGAGGGACACGCATCGCTTGTGCGCCAGAGTGTGAAGGAAAACGGTGTCACCGTTGTTTCGGTGTTTGTAAACCCCACCCAGTTTAATGATAAGAACGACCTGAAAAATTATCCTCGCGATCTTGAGGCCGACTGTCGGCTGCTGGAATCGTGTCAGGCCGACTATGTGCTGGCTCCTGAGGTGGAAGAGATGTATCCCACGCCCGACAAGCGCCAGTTTGAGTATCCGCCCGTGTCGACAGTAATGGAGGGAGCCCACCGTCCGGGGCATTTCAATGGTGTGTGCCAGGTGGTTAGCCGTCTGTTCTATATCGTGCGCCCCGACCGTGCCTATTTCGGCGAGAAAGACTGGCAGCAGATAGCCGTGGTGAAAGCCATGGTGCGCCATCTGCAGATACCCGTACAGATTGTAGAGTGCCCAATCGTGCGCGAGGCCGACGGTCTGGCACGCAGCAGTCGCAACACGCTGCTGGCTCCCGACGAACGGGCCATAGCACCTGTCATCTACAAGGCGTTGAAAGACAGTATCGACTATGCCAAGAGCCATACGCTGCAAGAGACCCACGACAAGGTAGTGGCCGACATTAATGCTGTAGAAGGACTTGACGTGGAATATTTTTCTATCGTGGATGGCAACACCCTGCAGGACGTGGCCCAATGGGAAGACTCGCCCTATATCGTGGGCTGCATCACGGTGTATTGTGGCAAGACCCCCATCCGGCTTATTGACCATATTAAATACAAGGAGCAGGCTTGAACAGCGTAGCCTCGTAAAAACGGATAATCATCATGATGATAGAAGTACTGAAGTCAAAACTTCACTGTGTACAGGTGACCGAAGCCAACCTAAACTATATGGGCAGCATCACGATAGACGAAGACCTGATGGATGCTGCCAACATGATAGCCGGCGAGAAAGTGCAGATAGTAGACAACAACAATGGCGAGCGCTTTGAGACCTATATTATAAAAGGTGAGCGCGGATCGGGCTGTATCTGCTTGAATGGTGCTGCTGCGCGCAAAGTGCAGGTGGGCGACACCGTCATCATCATTTCGTATGCCCTGATGGACTTCGAGGAGGCCAAGAACTTTAAGCCTTCAGTGGTGTTTCCGCACGACAACAAGATTTTAGGGTAGGAAGATTCTGCCTGCGAATTGAATCACACGCATGAAAGCACAATTCCTTGTTGCGGCTCCCATGAGTGGCTCGGGCAAGACCACTATAGCCCGTGGGCTTATGGCGTTGCTGGCGAATGAAGGCTATGGCGTGCAGCCATTCAAGTGCGGACCCGACTATATCGATACCAAGTTTCATGCCAGTGTGTGCGGGCGGCCAAGCGTCAATCTCGACACCTTCATGGCGGCATCCGGCCATGTGCGGAAACTCTACGCACACTATGGTACGGATGCCGACGTTTGTGTGGTAGAGGGCATGATGGGCTTATATGATGGCTATGACCGGGACGCAGGCTCATCGGCCGAGATAGCCCGGGTGCTCCACTTACCCATCGTTCTGGTGGTCGATGCCCATTCGGCAGCCTACTCTATGGCGGCATTGCTGCAGGGCTTCACAACCTTTCGTCGTGACCTGTGTTTCGTCGGCATTATATTTAATAAGGTGGGAAGCAGCCGTCATGAACAGATGTTGCGGCAGGTGTGCTCCGATCTGGGCATCAGGTGTCTGGGTTGTCTTCCTAAGGATGCCGCCTTGGAGCAGGGTTCTCGGTATCTGGGGCTCGACTTCTCGACGATGTGTGGCGACGACCACCTTGTGGCTTTACTCAAAGAGCATGTTGACTGGCACGCCCTGCTCGAAACTACTCAACAACCGTCGCTCCCTGCGGTAGAAGGCGGTATGCAGCGCGTAGACAAGCATGTAGTGGTGGCACGCAACGAAGAAGCATTCTCGTTTATCTATCAAGAGGTGCTTGATAGTTGTGAGCGTCTGTCGTTTTTCAATCCAGAGACCGAGGTGCCCTGCCTCGATGAGGCCGATCTGCTCTACTTGCCAGGGGGGTACCCAGAGAAGCATTTATCGACACTGACTGCCAACGAGGCTTGTCGCAAAACCATAGCAGACTATGCCAGACAGGGTGGGAGGGTAGTTGCCGAGTGCGGAGGCATGATGTATTTGTGCAAGAGCATCGTCGACGACACTGGCGAACATGCTATGTGTGGCGTATTGCCATATCAGGTTTCGGCACGCAAAACCGACCGCAAGTTATCTCTTGGCTATCGCCGCTTTATGCTCGATGGGCGGGAATATCGTGGACATGAGTTTCACTACACTCAGTTCAAGGGCCTTCTTCCCAAAAGCGTCACGCAGGTTTACAATGCATTGGGAAATACCGTTCCCACCCCTGTTATCCAGCAACAAAATGTAATGGCCAGCTACACTCATTTGTACTGCCCTTTGGCCCTTATTCCATAACGCTCAACCCTCAACGCTCAACAATGATCCCTCAACTCCATCCCGTGATGTTTGCTGGCACTGGCAGCGACGTAGGCAAAAGCCTCGTAGCAGCCGCCTTCTGCCGTATCTTCCTTCAAGACGGCTACAGGCCAGCCCCTTTCAAAGCGCAAAACATGGCACTGAATTCCTATGTCACGGCCGATGGCTTGGAAATGGGGCGTGCTCAGGCCGTGCAGGCCGAAGCTGCCGGTCTGGATTGCCATACCGATATGAATCCGCTGTTGCTGAAACCTCAGTCCGACCACACTTCGCAGGTAATACTTCATGGCAAGCCCATAGGCAACAAGAGTGCTCGCGAGTTCTTTAGCGAAGCTGAAGGCAAAGCCAGCAAGAAGGATGCCTCAAAAGCCTCTTCGTTATCTATGCTGAATGCCAAACTCAGGGAGGAAGTATGTCTGGCTTTCGACAGACTGGCCGCGCGTTTCAACCCCATCGTGATGGAAGGGGCGGGCAGCATTTCAGAACTGAACCTGCGTGATACCGATCTGGTGAACATGCCGATGGCCCGCTATGCAGGAGCAGATGTCGTGCTGGTTGCCGACATCGACCGTGGCGGCGTGTTTGCCTCGGTATATGGCAGTATAGCCCTGCAGACTCCAGAAGACAGAAAGCGTATCAAAGGAATCATCATCAATAAGTTTCGTGGCGATCTAAGCCTTTTCGACGGCGGGCGACACCTGTTGGAAGAACTGTGCGGCGTTCCTGTGCTGGGTGTCATTCCCTATATGACCGACATTCATATCGAGGAAGAAGACAGCGTGGCACTCGCGCAGAAGAGCACCCATCTTTCGGCTGCGGCCTCGCGCTTGCAAGTGGCTGTGGTGATGCTGCGCCATATCTCAAATTACACCGACTTCGATGCCTTAGAGCAAGATGCCCGCCTGCACGTGTTCTATACCAGCAATGTAGACGATTTAAGACGCGCCGACATCATCATTCTTCCTGGAACGAAGTCGACGCTGAGCGACCTCTATGAATTACGCCGCAATGGCTGTGCGCAAGCCATTGTGCAGGCCCACCGCCAAGGAGCCACCGTGCTGGGCATCTGTGGCGGCTACCAGCTGATGGGACGGGAGGTGTGCGACCCCGGCCATGTGGAAGGCAGCATAGAGCGCCTGCCGGGGTTGGGGCTGCTACCCGTCATCACCACGATTGGCGGCGAGAAACTTACGCGGCAGGTGGAGTGTACGATGCTGCATGGAGATGCCGGGAAGGCGCGGTTGCGTGGTTATGAAATACACATGGGCGATACAACCCCACTGGAAGAGCCTTCGCCTTTGCTCGTCATGGGCAATGGCCAGACCGATGGCTATTATGCCAACGACCGGTGCATGGGCACTTATGTGCATGGAATACTCGATAATCAGCCTTTCGTCGACTACCTTCTGGCTCCTTTCAAGGACAAGATAGACAAAACAGTCAAACCATTCGACTATCAGGCATTTAAAGAAGAACAATACGATAAACTGGCCGATTATGTGCGACGATATGTCGACATGCCCCGGTTCTACCAAATACTTACTGCCAATGATTGAAGGACATGGTGATGATGCCTACCGATATGACCATATATCGGTCGACTTCTCTTCGAATATATGCCATCATGGTGGACATGGGGCATTGATGGAACATCTGGCCGGACGGCCCGATTTAGTAGCCCATTATCCTGAGCCTGAGGCATGGTCGCTGGAGGCGCAGATTGCCGAACGCTACCATCTGCACCCTCGGCAAGTCATCGTGACCAGCGGGGCCACCGAGGCCATCTACCTCATAGCGCAGGCCTTTCGCTGGCAGCCCACCATACAGACACCTACTTTCAGCGAGTATGAAGATGCCTGTGCGATGTATCCTTACGAGAAGCATACGGAAAAGGTGCTATGGCTTTGCAATCCCAACAACCCGACTGGCGAGGTGTGCGGCCAGAAGCAAATAGAAGAGATGCTGGCACAATACGACTTGGTGGTGATAGATCAATCGTATGAGAACTACACCGGCAGCGAGCCTGTCTCCCCTCAATGGGCAGTGGCCATGGGGTGCGTTGTCCAGATTCATTCGCTCACCAAGACTTATGCCGTGCCTGGACTGCGCCTTGGCTATATTACGGCCAGCAGTCCACTCGCAGAAACCATACGCAGCTGCATGCGACCTTGGAGCGTGTCGGCACTGGCCATAGAAGCGGGCCACTATCTTTTGCAGCACGACGAACTGCGATGTAAGCCAGACCTGGCCGAGGCACAGCGATTGCGAAGGAACCTGATGGAGACCGGAGGTGTCGACGTGCTTCCTACCCAAACGAACTTCATGCTTTGTAGGCTATGCGAAGGCACGGCAGCCGAACTGAAAGACTATTTGGTTAGACAACATGGCATGCTCATACGCGATGCATCGAACTTCCGCGGTCTCGGCCCCCGCCATTTCCGCGTGGCCGCGCAAACGCCACAGGAAAACGACAGACTGGTGGCTGCCATTCAACAATATTTTCTGCAATGTACGAAATAGCTGTTCCTCTTATCGTGGCACTCGCTCTCGACTGGACGCTGGGCGACCCCATCTGGTTACCACATCCTATAGTGTGGTTTGGCCGCATGATAGCCTTTGGCGAACACAGGCTGAACAAGGGCCGTCACCGCAAGCTGAAAGGCGCCGTGATGGCAGTAGCTCTCATCGTTTTTGCCTTCGCAGCAACATGGCTCATCACTCCGCATGGAATAGGCAGGCTTGCTGGGCGGGAGCAACCAACGCTTATGACGTATATTTCTTATGGCCTTGCCACGCTTCTCATCTTCTACTGTCTGGCAGGCACAACGCTCATTCGCGAAGGGCGGCAGGTGTTTCGGGAGGTAGACAAGTCGTTGGAAAAAGGGCGCAGTCAAGTGGCACGCATAGTAGGGCGCGACACCAGCGAGCTGTCGGCCCAGGAGGTGCGCACGGCTGCGCTGGAGACGCTGGCCGAAAATCTGAGCGATGGCGTAGTGGCTCCTCTGTTCTGGCTTGCTGTGGGAGGCGTACCTGCTATGGTGGCCTATAAGATGGTCAATACGCTCGATTCGATGATAGGCTATAAAACAGAACGTTACCGCGATTTTGGCTGTTGGGCAGCCCATATAGACGATGTGGCCAACTATCTGCCGGCCCGCATTACCGCTGTCTTGATGATTGTGGGGGGCTGGCTGTCGGGCGGTTGCCGGCGGTCTGCTTTCCACCTCTCGCTCTTCTCTTTCGTTTGGCACAATGGGCGCAACCATGCTTCGCCCAATAGTGGCTATCCTGAAGCGGCGCTGGCCGGCATTCTAAATTGTCGTTTCGGCGGTCCGCACTATTATTTCGGCCAATTATTCGACAAGCCTTATATCGGGACCAACGACCGGCCGCTCTGTACCGATGACATGAAAAAGGCCGTCTGCATAAACAGGACGGCCGAAATACTCATGGTGCTGATGGTCTTGATTAGAAGTATTTGGTGATTTTGGCATTGTCGAAATTATTCATCTCGTTTATCATCCTTACAGCAGAGCCTACGATGGGAAAGGCGCAAAGGGCACCCGTTCCTTCGCCTAGTCTCAGTCCCAAATTGAGCAATGGCTTGGCATCCAACAGTGCGAGCATCGTCTTGTGGCCCGACTCGCTGCCACAGTGGGTGAAGATCATATAGTCTTGGGCTGCAGGGTAGAGATGTATGGCAGCCATGGCACATGCCGTCATGATAAAACCGTCGACGAGCACCACAAGGTGTTGTTCTGCCCCGCGCAGCATCGCCCCAATGGCAGCAATCATTTCGAAACCGCCAAAATAGGGGAGGGGAGACTGGTCATGCTGCTGCGAATAGTGGGCTACGGCCTGTCTCAGTACCTCATATTTATGCTTTATGCCAGGCTGGTCGAGGCCGGCTCCGGCACCTATGCAATCGGCCAGGGGCACATCTGCTAAGAGGTGCGTCCAGATGCTCGACGGTGAGGTGTTGCCAATGCCCATCTCGCCCATACAGAGACAACGGCACCCCTCATTGATGCAGTCATCGGCCTGGTCGCTGCCTATTTGCATGGCTTGGCAAAATTGCTCTTCGGTCATGGCAGGCCCATACAGGAAATTGTTGGTGCCACGGGCTATCTTGCGGTCGATGATGCCTTCGATGCCGCTAAAGTCGTAGTCTACGCCTACATCGATGAGTCTTAATTTGAAGCCGTGCTGCCTACAGAACATGTTGACGCCACCACCGCCACGGGTAAAGTTTAGCATCTGCTGCCACGTCACCTCACGTGGCGACACGCTCACTCCTTCGCGCTCTATGCCGTGATCGCCACCAAAGAGCAGATGGCAAGGGTGAGCCAGCGAAGGACTTAGCGTTTGCTGAATCAGGCATATCTGCATGGCCAGCTCTTCCAGTCTCCCTAACGACCCCTTGGGCTTATTCAGATTGTCAATCTTTTCCTGTATAGATGGGCGTATAGCCTCGTCGGGCTTGTGTATGTTAAAATTCAATGACATGATGACTTGAAAATGTTGAATAATATAATAATGCTGTTTTATTTGTTCAATGTCTTTATTTTCATGGGTATGCCGCTCACCATCATCACCACTTCATCGGCCTTCTGGGCGATGTACTGGTTCATCCAGCCTTGCAGGTCGGTAAATTTTCGCTGAATGGCATTGTCGCTTACGCCACCGCAGCCAATCTCGTTGGTTACGAAGATGTAGATGGCATCGTGGCAGGTGAACCTGTCGAACTCGGCTTTGGCTATCTCGAGCGTTTTAGACGTGTCGCTGTCGTTGTGGAAAAAGAGATTGGTCAGCCACAGCGTGACGCAGTCTATTACTGCCACCCGCCCTGTAAGGTCGTGCCTGCTCAGCCACTGCTCTTCCTCAATATTGGTCCACTGTGGACCTCGGCGGGCTTGATGAAGCCGCACGCGCTCTCTGAACTCATCATCCCAAATATGGGCAGTAGCCACATATACCGGCTGCTTGCTCAATTGCAGTGCCAGCTCTTCTGCCTGTGAACTCTTGCCTGAGCGTTGTCCGCCTGTTATCAGGATAATTTTTTTCATAGATAATTCTCTGCCAGTCGATAAACTTTTCTCATATTCATGGTGCAAAGTTAGCGAAAAGAACTGAAAAATAAAACATTCTTTTGGCTGTTTCACGTTTTTTGTATAATTTTGCAGTCACAAAAATCATGTATATTCTGTAATATGATGGAACTGGAACAAAAGAAGGACGTTTTCATATTGAGTATTGAGTCCAGTTGCGACGACACATCGGCAGCCGTTCTGCATAATGGGGTGCTGCTATCGAATGTCACAGCTTCGCAGGCAGTTCACGAAGCTTATGGAGGCGTGGTGCCGGAATTGGCAAGCCGGGCCCATCAGCAAAATGTGGTGCCAGTTGTAGACCAAGCCATTAAGCAGGCGGGCATTACAAAAGAGCAACTTTCAGCGATTGCCTTTACGCGCGGTCCGGGACTGATGGGCTCGTTGCTGGTAGGAGTGAATTTTGCAAAAGGCTTCGCACGCTCGTTGGGCATTCCCCTGATTGACGTGAACCATCTACAAGGCCATGTAATGGCTCACTTCATAAGAAGCCAGTCTGCCGATTCGGCTGCGGTGGAAGAGAAGATTCCGCCTTTCCCGTTTCTGTGCCTATTGGTGTCGGGCGGCAATTCGCAAATAGTGTTGGTGCGTGCCTACAACGACATGGAGGTATTAGGACAGACTATCGACGACGCTGCAGGTGAGGCCATCGACAAATGCTCGAAGGTGATGGGGCTGGGCTATCCTGGCGGTCCTATTATCGACAGACTGGCACGCAAGGGAAATCCGAAAGCCTTTCAATTTGCCGAACCACACATACCTGGCCTTGACTACAGCTTTTCTGGATTGAAGACGTCTTTCCTTTATTCACTGCGCAAATGGATAGAAGAAGACCCCGACTTCATAGAGCACCACAAGGAGGATCTGGCTGCCTCTCTGGAGTGGACGATAGTAGACATACTGATGAAGAAACTGCGCCTGGCCGTGAAACAGACAGGCATAAAGCATGTGGCAGTGGCCGGCGGCGTAAGTGCCAACAATGGGTTGCGCAATGCATTCCACGACCACGCCCGGCGTTATGGATGGACCATATACATACCCAAGTTCAGTTATACCACCGATAATGCTGCCATGATAGGCATTGTGGGTTATTATAAATACCTGGATGGCGAGTTCTGTCAGATAGATGCGCCCGCCTTCAGCAAAGTTACATTTAAATAGAGAAAAAAAACGTGGATTTCGAAGCAAAAATCATTAGCAGGGAGATAAGCGAACTGCTCTGGGAAAAAGAGAAGACCGTGGCAACCGCCGAGAGTTGCACGGGTGGTAGAATAGCCGAGGCCATCATAGCCGTGCCAGGGGCATCGAAGTATTTCAAGGGAGGCATCATCTGCTATGTAAATGAGGTGAAAGAACGCCTTCTTGGCGTAGACCATGATTTGCTTGAGCAGAAGACTGCTGTATGTGAAGAGGTGGCTATCGAGATGGTGAAGGGAGCTTGCAACGCCTTGGCCACCGACTATGCCATAGCCGCAACGGGGTTGGCTGGCCCCGGCGGTGGCTCGAAGGAGATACCTGTAGGCACTATCTGGCTGGCTTGCGGCAGTAGCAACAGAGTTGTTACATGCAAGGTGGAGGAAGACCATGGCCGAGACATCAATCTGGCCATTGCCACGCGCAATGCCATGCAGATGTTCTGCAATTATCTGAAAGACGAGGACGTGGAAGAAATTACTGTTTAAACATTTTGCCAACACATGAAACGGCATGTACTGACTTTAGCCGCGATTTGTATGTTTTTGGCCTCATGGGCCAATGGCGTATACAACGTGCGTGATTTCGGGGCCAAGGGCGACGGCAAGACGCTTGATTCGCCAGCCATTAATGCTGCGATAGAAAAAGCTGTGTCGGAAGGAGGCGGACAGGTGCTGCTGCCTGCTGGCACCTATCTGAGCGGCTCTATCCGCCTGAAGTCGAATATAGACCTTCATCTGTCGGCGGGCTGTGTCTTGTTGGCTGCGCCTGCCTCGATGAAAGCCTACGATGAGAGCGAATCGTTCGGCGGATTTCCTGAATATCAGGATGGCGGCCACACTTATTTTCACAATTCGCTTATTTGGGCCGAAGGCGAGAAGAACATTTCTATAACAGGTCATGGGATGATAGATGGAAAGGGGCTGACTCATAAAGACACCGAGAACGCGGGCAATGTGCAAGGAGGCTCTATAGGCACTGGCGACAAGGCCATAGCACTAAAGTTGTGCCGACAGGTTTCCATTCGCGACATTACCGTCTATCGTGGAGGTCATTTCGGAATTATCATGACTGGCTGCGACCTTTCGACCATCGACAATGTGACCATCGACACCAATCGCGACGGCTTCGACATCGACTGCTGTAAGTATATGACCATTACCAATTGTCGCATCAACACGCCCCGCGACGATGCTTTGGTGCTGAAGTCGTCGTATGCCTTGAAAAAGCCGGTGCTGTGCGAGCATATCGCCATCAGTAATTGCAATATCACTGGCTACAAATGTGGTTCTTTACTCGATGGCACTTACATACCCGAACCTGTGGGGTGGGTGTGTGGAAGGTTTAAGTTGGGAACGGAGAGCAATGGCGGCTATCGCAATATTTCGCTCACCAACTGTACCTTCATGTATTCCAGTGGCCTGGCTTTCGAAGAGGTCGACCAGGGCTTGATGGAAAATATCGTGGTGTCGAACATCACGATGAGTCATGTCCACCATTATCCTATTTATATCACTACGGGGTGTCGCAACCGTGGACCGAAGGAGGTGACGCGACTGTCGTCGGCTCGTGACATACAAATAACGAACGTCATTGCCGATGATTGCGATTCGCTTTGCTCCATCATCGTGACCGGCATGAAAGATGAACCGATACGGAATGTATGGCTTTCGAATATTCGCCTCTATTTCAAAGGCGGGGGGCACAAGGAGCTGGTTAACAAAGACTACCGTGAACAGGGAAAAAACTACCCGGAGCCTAAGTTCGCCGGTTGGACACCTGCCTATGGCCTGTACGCTCGTCATGTAGAAGGTCTCTATGTCAACGACGTCAGTTTCCGCTACGAGCGTCCCGACTATCGTCCGGCAGTAGTGCTCGACGACGTGCATGGTGCTACGCTCCGCCATATTGATGCACCCACGGAATCGGGTGTGCAGCAGATCGTGACGTTCCGTTCAGATAATGTTTACCATAAATAGGGTTTGTAAACAAGCGAACTGCCTGACTGTAACGAGCAGTCAGGCAGTTCGCTTGTTTTACAAGGGTTATTCCATGCCAGCATCTTAAATTATAGACTCTCAATTTCATCGAGACTGAGGCCTGTGTACTTGGCTATTAACTCAGTAGTTATACCATCGGCCTTCATCTTTAAGGCGTTGGTACGATTAGCTAGGGCCATCCCTTTTTCCATACCCTGAGCCATCCCTTTTTCCATACCTTGAGCCATCCCTTTTTCCATACCCTGAGCTATTCCCTGAGCTATTCCCTGAGCTATTCCCTGAGCTATTCCCTGAGCCATCCCCTGTTTATAGCCGTGGCGTATGGCACCTCGCTCATTGTAGACAGCATCCCAATAGTTTTCGTAGGCGTTCAGTTCGGCTTCTGTGTAAGCAGACTTTTCTAATATTTTCAACGCCTTGCTGGTTTCTGGATCTTCAAGCAGTTCAGTGGGCGCTTCGCTGGTGTCGCTGTCTATCTCGGTGAGAAAGCGAAGCCACAAAACAGCCATCTTCTTTTCTTTGATGGTTTGCGGCTTAAATTTCGGTAATTCAACAAACACGAAGCGCAGACCTTCAATAATACGGTCGGTATGCTCCACGTTGACAATGGCATAGTCGTGATAGAACTCATCGGGGCCGGCATCGAAGCCCACATCATTAATAAGATTCAAGGCATAGACTGGTTGTAGCAGTGAGTAGTCCTCGCTTGTGCCGAGCTGTTTCACCACTGCCTTTGAGGCATTGAGTATCACGCGCTGCTCAAATTCATTGTTCCAGTTCATCTGCATCTCCACAATGAAGTGACGACCACCGGTCTCCTTACAGCGCACGTCTACGACTGAATTTTTCTTCCCCGGATTCTCTGGCACCATCTCAGATGTCAAATACTCTACATGCTCTATCTGCTTCCCTTCGTCGAGAGGCAGTAAAGCGTTAAGCAGACTCATCACCAGGTCTTCATGCTCGCCGAACACTTTTTTAAAGGTAAGGTCGGCTTTTGGGTTCAAATATTTTCCTTTCATATTAAGGTGGGTTCTATTAATTCCCACTGTTTGGTTTTACATTGGTGGGTGATTAACCTTTTGTCATCTTTCTGGCTCTCTTGTCTTTATTTCGTAAGTTTCATCAGTCGTGTAGTCCGCTACACTCCTTCTTCAACTTACAAAATAAAAGCCAAAATAGCTCAGAAATCTGCCAAAGCGAATTAATAGAACCCACCTTAACTAAGTTCTTTCGCTCCTGCGTGCAAAGATAGTAATTTTGGCTGAAATAAGCAAGAATAGGGATGATAAAAAGAAAGAAAGCGTAAACTGTGTATATTTATGTGCCGTCATGCTGCATAAATATCCGATGAAAACTGCTGAGATTTAGAAATTCGGAAACGCTCCACTTCTCGTTCGAAATTTTTAAATCTCAGCAATGTTTGTAAATGTCTGAAAGCCAGATTGTTGGATAATAGTCAAAAGGCCATGTTGCAATCCGGACCGTGGACGGAACGAGCGGTGCAGGCAACGGCGTGGCATTTGCCACGCCTCAGCTCACCCAGGTCGTACAGGGCGTCAAAACGTTAGAGTTGCCCGCCTTCAACGCCTTCGGATGGTCTCAGAAAGGCAATGCCTCCTGGAAAATCGACGGTAACATGTGAATGAAGAGTGAAGAGAGACAGGCTCTCTTCACTCTTCACTTTTAAGGTCGTATTTTTTCCTGTGTCGAGCATTTCGTGAGGGTTGTGGAGTAGATGACGTTGGCGTGGCAGCGCGTACTCCCCGGTATTGCTGATATCGCTGCCGGATAAGACGTACATAGTCGACCGTTTCACGTCCTCGCATGTATCCGCTTTTTACCACGGGATTGTTGTAGAACTGTGGTTGGCTCAGCTTCAGCACATATTCCGATACGTCGCTCCATCGGTGCGCGTTGCGCCCGTCGAGCCTTGCCAAAGCCATTGCATCGCGAATGTGATGGGCACCGCCATTATAAGCTGCCAGCGCGAAGTCTTGACGTTCCCGTCGGTCGTGAATATCCGAGAAGCTCTTTTCCAGTTCTGCTATATAGCGCGCTGCGGCGGCTATGTTCTGTGCAGGGTTGTTTATCTGCGAAAGCTCAAGGCCCAGATGGCCTGCCGTGGCTGGCATAATTTGCATGAGGCCACGTGCTCCGGCCCACGACTGTGCATCGGGGTCGAAAGTAGATTCCTGATAGCACTGGGCGGCCATGAGCCGCCAATCCCAGTGCAGCGGCTGGCAATATTGCTGGAACAGCCCGTCGTAGCGTGAGATGATGCCACCCTGCCTGTTGAGCATGGGTGCATAGACCTTGCGCTGAACCGTCGGCGAATTGAGTGCTTGCTGCTCCTCGTTTCGCATTTGCGCCATTCTCGCCATTGAGTACCAACGGGTGATGGCCTCTTTTAACAGTGGTTTCTCTGTGGGGATATACCAGCCGGGCGATACCGAGTCGGGCGTGGTGAGTGGATAGGCTGCCAGGTCGGCATCGCCCTGCTTCATTCGCCTGACCAAGTCGGCCGTATCGCGGCAGAGTTCTATGCGCAGTCTCACGCCAAGAGAGTCGGCCAGCTCTTTGCAGAGCATGGCATGCAGCCCCAGCACCTTACCGTGGTAGTCGTAATAGGTTTCTGGGCCAGAGATGGTAAGCATGATTAGTTCGCCAGCCTGTTGAATCTGGTCCAGGTCGAAAGCATCGGTGGTGGTGGTTTCCGTCGAGCCTATTTCCTCGCCCCATGGTGCTATCACGTTCTCTTTTCCAGGCCCATGGCAAGAGGCAAGCAGGGGGAAAAGAAGAATAAATATGCTGTTTGATTTCAATTTACTGCTATTTTTAGTGCAAAAGTACACAAATTATTGCATATCCAAGAATTTTTGCTTACTTTTGCAACCTATTTTAATACTTACGCTCAATATATTGAATAAAAATAGGTTATTAGATGTTAAGAATTGCTGTACAATCGAAAGGACGTCTGTATGACGACACAATGAATCTGCTGAACGAGGCTGATATCAAGGTGAATGCATCGAAACGCACGCTTCTGGTAAGTGCTCAGAACTTTCCGTTGGAGGTGCTTTATTTGCGCGACGATGATATTCCTCAAAGTGTGGCCACCGGCGTGGCCGATTTGGGCGTGGTGGGTGAGAACGAATATGAGGAGCGTGGCGCTCAGGCCGAGATCATCTCTCGGTTGGGCTTTTCCAAGTGCCGCCTGTCGCTCGCCATCCCCAAGGACATCGACTATCCTGGGCTTGCTTGGTTTCAAGGCAAGAAAATCGCAACCAGTTATCCTGTCATACTGAATCGCTTCTTGCAGGCGAACAGTATCAAGGCCGAGATACACGTCATTACCGGTTCGGTGGAAATAAGTCCGGGCATAGGCCTGGCCGATGCCATCTTCGACATCGTCAGCTCGGGTTCAACGCTTGTGAGCAATAATCTTCGGGAGGTGGAAGTGGTGATGCGTAGCGAGGCTTTGCTCATAGGCCATCCTGCCATGTCGAAGCCGAAGCGTGAGGTGCTCGACCAGATGCTGTTCCGTTTCAAGGCCGTGAAGGAGGCTGAAGACAAGAAATACGTGCGCATGAATGCCCCCAAGGCCCGTCTGCAAGAGATTATCAATGTGCTGCCGGGACTGAAAAGTCCCACGGTCATTCCTCTGGCCGACGATGAGTGGTGCTCGGTACATACCGTGCTCGATGAAAAGCGCTTTTGGGAGATTATTGGCAAGCTAAAAGAACTGGGCGCACAGGGTATTCTTGTGACCCCCATCGAAAAAATGATTCTTTGAGCTATGAACATCATTGAATATCCGAAACGGCAAGAGTGGGCGGGCATCACAGCCCGTCCGCACCTCGACGTGTCGCAGCTGAACGACACGGTAGCGCGCGTACTGGCAGATGTAAGGCAGCGTGGCGATGAGGCTGTAAAAGAATATGAGCAGAAGTTCGATCACGTCCAGCTTCTGTCTTTGGCCGTTACAGAGCAGGAAATGGCCGAGGCCGAGCAGTTGGTAAGTCAGGAACTGAAAGATGCCATGACCTTGGCTCACCATAATATATATAAGTTTCATGAATCTCAGCGCTTCCATGGCGAGAAAGTGGAAACACGCCCTGGTGTTACATGCTGGCAGCGAAGCGTACCAATAGAGCGCGTCGGCCTCTACATTCCTGGTGGCACGGCGCCTTTGTTCTCGACGGTGCTCATGCTTGCCACGCCTGCCAAGATAGCCGGGTGCAGCGAGATTGTGCTTTGCACTCCTCCAAACCGGGAGGGTAAGGTGAATCCCGCCATCTTGGTGGCTGCCCGCATCGCTGGAGTGAGCAAGATATTCAAGGCGGGTGGGGTACAGGCCATTGGCGCTATGGCCTATGGCACGCAGTCGGTACCAAAGGTTTTTAAGATCTTCGGACCGGGCAATCAGTATGTCATGGCCGCCAAGCAGCAGGTGAGCTTGCACGATGCGGCCATCGATATGCCAGCAGGTCCCAGCGAGGTGTGTGTGATTGCCGACGAAACGGCCAATGCCACCTTTGTGGCAGCCGATTTGCTGTCTCAGGCCGAACATGGCATCGACTCGCAGGTGTTGCTCATCACTACCTCCTGCGACATGCTTCATCAGGTAAAGAACGAAGTGGAGCGCCAGCTGCTGCTCTTGCCCAGGAAGGAAATAGCTGCCAAGACCCTCGAGAACAGCCTTTTGGTGCTGGTGGCTACCAAGCAAGATGCCATCGACCTTTCCAACTGCTATGCCCCCGAACATCTTATACTTCAGACGAGCGACTACGAAGAGCTGGCCCGGAAGGTGGTCAATGCCGGCAGTGTGTTTCTTGGCCCTTACGCTTGCGAGAGTGCTGGCGACTATGCCAGCGGCACCAACCACACCCTGCCTACGCATGGCTATGCCACGGCTTATAGCGGCGTAAACCTTGACAGCTATCAGCGGAAAATCACTTTCCAGCATCTTAGCGAAGAAGGCATCTGCCAGATAGGCCATTCAGTAGAACTGATGGCGGAGGCCGAGCAACTGCAGGCTCACAAAAATGCAATGACAGTAAGACTAAAATCGATAGAATGAAACCTTTACAGCAACTCACCCGTCCAAACATTTGGACGCTTGCCCCCTATAGCAGTGCCCGAAATGAGTATTCGGGCAAAGAGGCTCATGTGTTTCTCGATGCCAACGAGAATCCTTACCATGCGCCATTGAACCGCTATCCCGATCCATTACAGTGGGAACTGAAGAAGAAGATCAGCCATGTAAAGGGGGTTCCTGTCGAGAATATCTTCCTGGGTAATGGCAGCGATGAGGCCATCGATCTGCCTTATCGCTGTTTCTGCGAGCCGGGCAAGGACAATGTGGTGGCCATCGAGCCCACCTATGGCATGTATCGCGTGTGTGCCGACATCAACGCCGTGGAATACCGTCCGGTACTGCTTGACGCCGACTATCAGCTGAATGCCGACAAGCTGCTTGCAGCCTGCGACGCGCATACCAAGCTTATCTGGATATGTTCGCCAAACAACCCTACGGGCAACAGCCTGCAACGGGAGGAAATGCTCAAAGTAGTCGATGCCTTTGATGGTATAGTCATCGTCGACGAGGCTTACAGCGACTTTGCCCGCCAGACTCCATTGCGACTAGAGCTTTTGCAGCACCCCAACCTCATCGTGCTCAATACCATGAGCAAGGCGTGGGCGTGTGCCGCCATCCGTATGGGAATGGCTTTCGCTTCAGAAGAGATAATTGGTCTGCTCAACAAAGTGAAATATCCTTACAACGTAAATTTGCTCTCTCAGGAAAAAGCCATGGAGATGCTGGGCAATCAAGAAGATGTAGACAAATGGGTCTCAATGTTGCTGTCGGAGCGAACGCGCATGATGGAGGCTTTCCGGCAGTTGCCCATCTGCAAGCAGGTCTTTCCCAGCGATGCAAACTTCTTTCTGGCCCGTATGACTGACGCCCAGGGCATATACGATTACCTGGTAGACCGTGGCATCATCGTCAGAAACCGCACCCGTGTCCAGCTTTGCCATAATTGCCTGCGCATCACCGTGGGCACTCGCAGTGAGAATAGCGAGCTGGTTGGGGCACTGCGCCAATACGAAGGTATGTAACACTTGCCTACACTTGATAAATAACAAAGAATGCTTGATTTCTTCTGGACAGAAGTAGTCAAGCATTCTTTGTATCTTGCAGCAGTCTTATTTCTTATATCCGTTTTGGCGTTGGCGCTGCAATTCTTCGGCCTGTTTCTGCATGGCCTCCAGCCGGGCGGCCAGACCGCTCTGTTTCTTAGGATTCTTTTTGTTCTCCTCGTAGCGTGCTTCCAGAATGGCAAGCAGCTTCGCGTCGTTGGTGGTCTTGCGCAGCACCCACATGATGGCGGCCGAGAAGAACAGTGAGATGAAGTAGTAGAAGTTCAGGCCAGACGAATAGTCGTTGAACATGAAGAAGAACATCAGCGGCATCAGGTACATCATCCATTGCATCATCTTCATCTGCTCGGCCTGCTGTCCCACCATCTGGTCTTTCTGCTGGCGCATCGTCATGTAGCTGTACAGAATATTGCTCACGCAGAACAAGATGCAGGTGAGCGAGAGGTGGTCGCCTATGCCCCAGATGTTGGTGCTCCATTCCACGATGGGGTCGTAGGTGGAGAGGTCGTCGATCCAGAGGAACGACTCGCGGCGCAGCTGGATGGCATTGGGCACGAAGTTGAACATCGCAATCCAGATCGGCATCTGTATCAGCATGGGCAGACAGCCGCTTAGCGGCGACACACCGTACTGGGCATAGAGCTGCATCATGGCCTGTTGCTTCTGCATCTGGTCCTCGGGCTTGTCATACTGCTTGGTTGCTTCTTCCAATTTTGGTTTCAGAACACGCATCTTGGCACTCGACATATAGCTCTTCTTCACCATGGGGAAGGTGATGGCCTTTAATAGCAATGTGATGAGAATGAGCACTACACCCATGGAAAATCCCCAAGAAGTGAGCCAGTCGAACACGTAGATGGTAAACCAGCGGTTGATGATTCTGAAGAGTGGCCACCCCAGGTAGACGAGCTGCTCGAGGTCAAGGTCTTTGCCAAAGCGGCTCTGTTCTTCCACTTCTTTGATAAGCCGGAAGTCGTTGGGGCCTATATACATCTCGAACTCAGAAGCAGTGACGCCCTTCGGGTCGACCTGTGTCTTCAGTCTGGCGGTGTAATCTTTCAGATAGCCCGATCCTTTCTCGTAGGGCACACTCTTGAGTTCAGCACCCGTCGCAAAGTCGTCTTTTGCAATCAGTACGGCCGAAAAGAACTGGTTCTTGAAGGCCACCCAGTCTATGGCACTTTCCAGGGTCTCACTTTCTTCAGAGGTCTCGCTCAAATAGTCGGTTGAACCATCTTTTTCCTTATAGGTCAGGGTGGAGTAACGATTCTCGAACGTAAATCCACGCTCCTGCTGTCGCGCCTTCGACTTCCACTCTATGTCCATTGAGCGATTGTCAGGTGCAAACTGTCCTGCCAGTCCGTTAGCCTGTAGCGAGAAATGGAGCATGTAGTCGGGACCCAGTTCATAGCGTAGCACAATGCTGCCACCGTCCTGTGCCGGTGCAGTCATGGTCAGCGTGCTGTCACTCACGTCCGAAGGGGTGAAGTAGAGTTCTTGTGTTTCGATGTTGCTGTTCTTCAGGGCGAGCATGAAGTTCATCTGTTCATCATTGCTGTCGAAAAGCGTCACGTTCTTGGCCGAGTCCTTGTCTTCAAAGCCCAATATCACAGCCTTGCTCAGCGTGCCGCCCTTAGTGTCGAAGGTCAGTTCCACCTTGTCGTTTTTCAGTACCACAGGTCTCGACTGGCCATTGAGGGCCTGATAGAAAAGGGCGGTTGTGTCGCCTTTGGCAGCAGCTTCGGCAGCAGCCTTTCGCTCAGCCTCAGCCATCTGTGCTTTCGCTTCAATGTCTTTCCTAACCTGCTCAATACTGTCTTGTTGGCGCTGATAGGCTTCTATCTGCTCCTGCGATGGCTGGTTCCACCAGGCAAAGCCTATCAGGACAATGCCTATGAGTACAAATCCAATGAGTGTGTCTCTGTTCATATTTTTATATTTTATTATACATTCTCTAAAATAAGGTGCAAAGTTACGAAAAAAGACTGTAATAAAGAAGCAATTTTCGAAGATTAACGCAGAATGACCGTAAATAAAAGGCAAGATTTGTTCTTGTGTAGCCATATTCCTACTCATTTTGAACAAAAGCAGGCCATTTATTCGATATATCCAAATAAAATGACTTTCACCGCTCGGTCTCTGGACGCTTTTTCAGGAAAAGACGAATTGTGGAAGTGTTTTTTAGGTAAGTATATTCAAGTTTCGCAACTTCCTAACTTGCCAGTTTAAATTGATATTGCGGCTGCACTGGAAATAGTACACAGAGACACAGAGCGTGTTTATTCTATAGGTGAGTTCTAAAAATTAATATTTGCGAGTGGAAGCCGTACCTTCTGAATC
>CAMJLB010000015.1 GCA_946406555.1 uncultured Prevotellaceae bacterium
GCATAGATGCTAGCTTGGCGGGGCAATTTGTTTTCAAGTTTATAGAGGAAAGGTAAGAAAATATTATGAAATATGGAAAATTTTGCCTAAATTTGCAGCCATAAACAACGATAAAGGAAATAAGTTATGAACCAAGAAACTGAGAAAAAAGCACTTACGCTGAAAACGCTTACCAAAAGCAGTGTGTGGGATGTTCAGGAGAACGACATTTTCCGCATGTGGGAAGGTGCCGACAAAGATGCCGAGGTGAAGGACAATTTGCGCCACTTTGTCGACATTATACGCTCGGCCTTTATGATTGAGGAGATAAACGGCGATTCTTCTATACTGAAGACGAAATACGAAAAGCAAGGATATAAGGTAGGTTACGTCAGGCTGGATGAAGACAAGAAAGTGACATGGGCTATAAAGAAACGCCCTATCATGCGCGTCACCGACTTGACCTATGAGAATATCCGCCATATTTCGGCTGCCAAGCTCATGGAGGTGCTTGATCGTAATTTCGGGGGAGGCTGGGATTCGCTCTCGCAGAGCATCAAGGACATTATCGAGAGCGGCTTCGACATATCGACCACGACCTTGCCGAAAGACCGTCTGCACAAGAAAGGCGGTATGTATGAGAAGAAAGTGGAAGATGGCTTCGACGTGCTTGAGGTACCCAAAGGAACGTGGGTGGAGGCCATTTTCGCCAAGGTGAAGCCTGAGGCCGAAAAGCCACGAATGAAATTTGCAATGGAAAGCTTTGGCGATGATGAAGAAAACGAAGATGAGGATGTTGAGATTGAAGACACCTACAACAAGCCGGATGAAGATGACATAGAGCTTGAAGGACCTAATGATGACGAAATTACCGAAGAAAACTATTCGACCATGATGGACCTAGGTGGCGACGATCCCGATGAGGAAGCTGCAAATTTGGCAGAATATGGCGATGACTAATGCAAAAACACTAACAGCGTAAATAAAAAAAATAAGATGACAAAGAAAAAACTTACAAAGGTGCTGGTGCTGGGCAGTGGTGCCTTGAAAATTGGACAAGCTGGCGAATTTGACTACTCTGGCTCGCAAGCTCTGAAAGCTTTGCGCGAAGAAGGCATCAAAAGCGTGCTCGTGAACCCCAACATTGCAACTATCCAGACTTCAGAGGGCATTGCTGACAAGGTGTACTTCCAGCCCGTGACGACCCATTTTGTCACCGAAATCATTAAAAAGGAGCGTCCGGATGGCATTTTGCTTGCCTTCGGCGGGCAGACGGCCTTGAACTGTGGTACCGACCTTTACCAGAAGGGCATTCTGAAAGAGTACGGTGTAGAGGTGCTGGGAACCAGTGTGGAGGCTATCATGAACACCGAGGATCGCGACCTGTTCGTGAAGAAGCTCGACGAGATAGAACTGAAGACCCCCGTGAGCCACGCTGTAGAAAATATGGACGATGCACTGAAGGCCGCCCACGAGATAGGCTTCCCCATCATGATTCGTTCGGCTTATGCTTTGGGCGGACTTGGAAGTGGAATCTGTCCTGATGAAAAGGCTTTCACGGAGTTGGCCGAGAGCGCTTTCACCTTTGCACCACAGATTTTGGTGGAAGAGAGCCTGAAAGGGTGGAAGGAAATAGAATTCGAATGCATTCGCGATGCCAACGACCATTGTTTCACCGTAGCCTCAATGGAGAATTTCGACCCGCTTGGCATACATACGGGCGAGTCGATTGTGGTGGCTCCCACGTGCTCGCTGAAAGAGAGCCAGGTGAAGATGCTGCAAGACATTACCATTCGCTGCGTGCGCCATTTGGGCATTGTCGGCGAGTGCAACATTCAGTTTGCCTTCAATGCTACAACCAATGACTACCGTATCATAGAAATCAATGCACGCCTGTCGCGTTCCAGCGCTTTGGCATCGAAAGCCACCGGCTATCCTCTCGCCTTTGTGGCAGCCAAGATAGCCCTGGGTTATACGCTCGACCAGATAGGTGAGATGGGCACAACGTCGTCGGCATACGTAGCACCTTCGCTCGACTATATGATTTGCAAGATACCGCGTTGGGACCTGACAAAGTTTGCCGGCGTGAGCCGACAGATAGGGTCGTCGATGAAGTCGGTGGGCGAAATCATGTCCATCGGCCGTTCCTTCGAGGAGATGATTCAGAAAGGCCTGCGCATGATAGGGCAGGGCATGCATGGCTTCGTGGGCAACGATCATACACGCTTCGAAGACCTCGACAAGGAACTGGCCAACCCCACCGACTTGCGCATCTTCGCCATTGCCCAGGCTCTGGAAGAGGGCTACACCGTGGAGCGCATCGAGGAACTGACAAAGATTGACGTATGGTTCCTGGAGCGGCTGAAGCATATAGTAGACCTGAAGCACCTGCTACAGAAATTCGACAAATTGGAAGACCTGCCCGATGCCCTGCTATTGGAGGTGAAGCAGTGCGGATTCTCAGACTTCCAAATTGCACGCTTCGTGCTGAAACCACAGATTGGCAATATGGAGAAAGAAAATCTGCAGGTGCGCCAGTACCGCAAAGAGCGTGGCATCATGCCCTCGGTGAAGCGCATTCCTACGGTGGCAAGCGAGCACCCGGAGCTGACCAACTACCTTTACTTCACCTATACCCATACGCCTGCCTTCCAGGACGAATTCTCGGCAGGTCTCTCTAAAGCCAAGCAGATTGTAGAGATGAGCCTGAACCTTTCGTCAAAGTACACGGCCAAACACGACATTTCTTATTATAAGAACGAGAAGTCGGTCATCGTACTGGGTTCGGGCGCCTACCGCATCGGCTCGAGCGTGGAGTTCGACTGGTGCTCGGTCAACGCCATCAACACGGCACGAAAATTGGGCTATAAGTCAATCATGATCAACTATAACCCCGAGACGGTTTCGACCGATTACGATATGTGCGACCGCCTCTACTTCGATGAGCTGTCATTGGAACGCGTGCTTGACGTGATTGACTTGGAGTCGCCACGCGGCGTGATTGTCTCAGTGGGCGGACAGATACCAAATAATCTGGCCATGAAGCTGCATCGGCAGGGGGTGCCGGTATTAGGCACAAGTCCTGTAGACATCGACCGTGCCGAAAATCGTGACAAATTCTCAGCCATGCTCGACAAGTTGGGGATAGACCAGCCTGCCTGGCGCGCGCTGACAAGTTTCGAAGACGTGAAGGAGTTTGTGCGAGAGGTGGGCTATCCTGTATTGGTACGTCCTTCCTATGTGCTCTCCGGAGCTGCTATGAATGTGTGCTATGACGACGAAGAGCTTCATCGCTTCTTGAATATGGCTACAGAGGTGTCGAAAGAATTCCCCGTGGTAATCTCGAAGTTTATGACAGAGACGAAGGAGATAGAGTTTGATGCAGTGGCCGATAAGGGAGAGGTTGTAGAGTATGCTATCTCGGAGCATGTAGAATATGCCGGCGTACACTCTGGTGACGCTACGATGGTATTCCCTGCCCAGCACATATATTTCTCTACTATTCGCCAGATTAAGAAGATAGCCCATAAGATAGCCATGGAGCTGAACATCAGTGGTCCGTTCAACATACAATTCCTGGCCAAGAACCGTGAAGTAAAAGTGATTGAGTGCAATCTTCGTGCTTCGAGATCGTTCCCGTTTGTAAGCAAGATCTTGAAGCGCAACTTTATTGAGACAGCCACGAAGATCATGCTTGATGCGCCTTATTCCAAGCCCGATAAGAGTGAGTTCGACATCGACCGTATCGGCGTGAAGGCCAGCCAGTTCTCGTTTGCTCGCCTACAGAATGCCGACCCAGTGTTGGGTGTCGATATGAGCAGCACCGGCGAGGTGGGCTGTCTGGGCGACGACCTGAACGAGGCATTACTCAATGCTCTCATTGCTACGGGCTACAAACTGCCCAAGGCAGGAAGTGCCATCCTCATATCAAGTGGTGGCGCAAAAGGTAAGGTAAGCCTCTTGGAACCAGCTCAGCAGTTGGTGAAGAAAGGCTATCATGTGTATGCTACCGAAGGCACGGCACGCTTTTTCAATGAAAATGGCGTGAAGGCCACAGCCGTGAACTGGCCCGACGAAGCAGGCGATAACAATGTCATGGACATGATAGCCATGCACAGGTTCGACCTAATTGTGAACGTTCCAAAGAACCACTCAAAACGCGAACTGACCAACGGCTATCGCATTCGCCGTGCTGCAATAGACCATAACATACCCCTGATGACTAATGTGCGTTTGGCAAAAGCGTTCATTGAGGCTTTCACTGTACTGAAGCAGGATGATATCAAAATAAAGAGTTGGCAGGAGTACAATTCTTAACACTGCAAAATAAGAGCCGGGGTTCAAGCGTGAATCCCGGCTTTAATTTTTGTAGCTTCTTCTCTTGCAAGAGGAAGCGTGGCACTTGACTCCCAAAAGGGTTTACTGAATACCGTCTTCGCGGAGCTTTTGCTGCCAACGCCAAGCCGTCTTCAGCACTTCTTCTGTTGGGGTGTCGGCCTTCCATCCCAGCACCTTGTTGGCTTTGTCTACGTTGCCCCACACTTTCTCGATATCACCTTCGCGTCGAGGGGCGTAGCTCCAGGGAAGCTTCACGCCGGTAGCCCGTTCGAAGCCTTCGACAACTTCAAGAGTAGAGAGACCGCGACCTGTGCCAATATTAAAAACTTCCACTGCGTCAGTGTCGGGGTTGTCGAGCACGCGCTCCATAGCCTTTACATGAGCCTTGGCCAAATCGACCACATAGATATAATCGCGAATGCAGGTGTGGTCGGGAGTGTTGTAGTCGTTGCCGAAAATCTTCAGCTCCTTACGAATGCCTATGGCCGTTTGAGTGACAAAGGGAATGAGGTTCATGGGTACACCGTTTGGCAATTCGCCAATAAGTGCCGAGGGGTGTGCACCGATAGGATTGAAATAACGGAGGATTATGCTCTTGATGGGTGCGCCACTGTGAATGTAGTCCTGTATGATTTCTTCATTGATCTGCTTTGTGTTGCCGTAGGGCGAGAGGGCTTTCTGGATAGGTGCGTTTTCGGTGACGGGCAGATTTTCTTCAGTAGGCTGGCCATATACGGTGCAGCTTGAAGAGAAGATGATGCCCTTGACCTGATACTTAGGCATGAGCTCAAGTAAATTGATGAGCGAGGTGAGATTGTTGCGATAGTAGAGTAGAGGTTTCTGCACACTTTCGCCAACGGCCTTCGAGGCGGCAAAGTGAATGATTCCCTGAATGTCGGGATATTTTTGAAACACGCCCTCTAATGCCTGCATGTCGCAGCAGTCAACTTTCTCAAAGGCAGGCCGTTTGCCAGTAATTTTCTCGATGCCGTCTACAACAGCGGCGTTAGAGTTCGACAGGTTGTCGACGATAACAACTTCGTAGCCTGCTTCTTGCAGCTCTACGGTGGTATGGCTACCGATAAAACCAGTACCACCCGTTACAAGGATTGTTTGTTTCATAGCTATTATTGTTCTTTAGATAATAAAAAGGTTGTTTCGTTAAGCACGGTCATCGATATTATCGCCCTGAGTGGGTTGCATCTCTTCTTTAAAGTCGGTGATGCCGTTGTCGATAAGAATATTGTACCACTGTATGAGCTTCTTGATGTCGCTGTTGTGCACTCGGTCACGGTCGAAATTGGGTAGTACCTTGGCAAAATAGTCGCGAAGCTCTTCGCCCGAGGCTTTCTTCAAGTTGATGGTTGCTCGTTTTCCCTGCTCAATGGCCTTCAGACTTTCGAGTACGTCCATCAAAGGAATGTCATCTGTGTCGGTATACATGGCGATGTCGGCCAGCGATGTAATACGGTCGGTGGCAAAGGCTGGTCCGCGGCGATGTGTGGCATCGAGCGCTTCGACAATGAGATTGTTTGTGCCCCGCGACACAAGTTTGTAGAGGCCTGGGCGGCCAGAAATGGCTAAAATAGTCTGTTGCATAATTGATTGTTATGTTCTGTTGTTGTATTATAATGTTATATATTCTCTATTTTGTTGAGCAGTTGCTCAATTTGCGGTGACAGTGGGGCGTTGCCATCGTTCACGATTTCGTAATGCGAAAGGAGTCGCACTTTGTCTTGTGGCCATTGGCGATTCATCCATTCACGAGCCTTAGTGGCTGTTATGCCGTCGCGCTTGACGATACGGGCGATACGAACTTCCTCTGGAGCCGTTACTATCACTACACGGTCGACCAGTTGATTGATACCCGATTCGAACATGATGGCACTCTCCATCCATTGCATTCCGCTTTCAGTGAAGTCGGCAAAGACAGCAGGGTGAATCACTGCGTCGAGTGCATCGGCATTGTTTTGTGAGGCCAGCAAGAAACGCGCAACAACAGCTTTGTCGAGCTGGCCTTCCTGTGTAAAGACATTGGCACCGATTAACTGCCGCAGTCTTTCTTGAAGGGCTGGCTGTGTACGCATAAGCCTTTTTGCTGCAGCATCACAGTCGTAGACCTGAATGCCATATCGTTCTAACATTCGGCACACGTAGCTCTTGCCACTTCCTATGCCCCCGGTGATGCCAATCTTCATCTGCTCTGCTCTTCTATTAAATAATCAACTTGCTTCACGTCAAGGACAGCCCGAGAAATACCATCGGGCACTTCTTGAAGGTATATGTTGCATTTTGGCGCAGGATTTTGGCGCAGCTCGTTATAGTCGGCTACCACCATGAAGTCATTGGGTGAGAGCCTGCGATAGGTGTTCACGCCAGTTACGAATTTTACGCCCACCCTGGCTGGGAAAGTGCGCAAGACCTTGCCTTCCGGCATATTGATTCCTACAATAGGTATTCCCTCAATGTTTTCTTCGGTAAGCACGTCGGTGAGGAAAGTGATACGCACCACTTCGGGCACTATTTTCACTCCGGCCATCTTGCGTAATTGTGCATCAACCACAAGCGTGTCGTGTATTTCGTTGTAGTTGAGCGTCTCTGTGTAAATTACGTTGATGCTGTCAAGTTTTTCACGTGAAGCATAAATGGTAACGCTGTCTGGTTGGTACTGCACATCGGAAATGAAATGCAGGTCTTCTGGTGTCACAGCGCCTCGCCAGTGAACGGGCACCATTTTTTTCTCACCATAGTTATAATAAAAAGAAAGATGGTCAGGCTTTACGCTTATGATCTTTGACGAGGCAGCCAAACGGCTTGATAGCATTTTGTATAAATCACTCGTTGGTACGATGCCCCTGTTTGATTTGCTTGCATATTTCTTGAAGTCAGCCTGTATTTCATGCAGTGCATCTCCATACAGGTAAGCTGTGAGTACATAGCCTTTGTCGCTCACTGTTACCCGGACAGTATCGGTCTCCTCTGAAGTGAGTACAGCCATCTTTGGTATGTTCACATAGCGCACAGGTATACGCAATTCCTGTTCATAGGTCTCATTAAGAGCCATGAGTAACCAGAACACCCCGGCAACGGCAAAGAAGAACAAAAAAATCAGAAATTCCCTGTTAGCCTTGCTAAACAGGAAATTACTGACTGTATGTATGATGTACTTAATGTTCACCTTGCTATAATACAACCTTGTTCTTTCTTTTATATTCTAAAGAAAAGGCTACTTTTGTAGCGGCATGTTAGCCATATCTTTGAACACCGAGTTCTTGTCTACGGTAATCACTACATCACGGGCAATTTTCACTTCAACGGTGTTGCGTGTCAAATCGATGCTTTTCACTGTACCATAAATTCCGCCGCCCGTAACCACGGCAGTACCCTCTGTTAACTCGTTTTGAAACTTCTGTATCTCCTTTTGCCGTTTCTGTTGTGGGCGAATCATAAAGAAATACATGATGGCAAAAATTGCAACCATCATCAGCAGCATGCTCATGCCGCCACCTCCTTGTGCAGCCTGGGCTGCAAGAAAAATTCCATTCATGCTATAAAATTATTTGATTTCTGTGTTAATTGTCTTTTTTCTTGCCTATTTTACACTCCCTTCACTCCCTTTACGCTCGTCGATGCTTTTCAGAAGTCGTCCTTGGCGTACCAAATAGCGGGCTATGGCATCGAGCATGCCATTGATGTAGCTTCCACTGCGGGGGGTGGAATAGAACTTTGCAAGTTCCACGTACTCATTGATAGTCACGCTAATGGGAATCGATGGGAACGTAAGCATTTCGGCAATGGCTATCTGCATGATGACCACATCCATATAGGCAAGTCGCGAGAAATCCCAATTGCGAGATGCTTCGCTCATGTAGTGTTGGTACTCATCGGCATTCATAATGGTAGCGCGGAACAATTTGCGGGCATAGTCTTTTTCTTCTTCAGAGTCGTATTCTGGTAATAGCTCCTGTTTTGCTCCCATCTTCTCGTCGAATCGCTTGATGGTCTTCAAAACAAAGGTGTCCACTACGTCTTTGTCATCGTTCCAGTACAAGCTATGCTCCTCAAGCAACTGTTCAAGATCTTCGTTTTCTTGTATGAGGGTGCGATAGATACGTCGCCATAACTCACGGTCGGTGGCGTAGTCATCGGAGCTGCTCTCTAAATATTCCTTGTAAATTTGACTTTGCGCAATCTGTTCGAAGAGCTTGCCAACAAACTCTGGGGCTTCGGCCCACATATCTCTTTGTGTGCTCTGGAATTCCAGCAGCTGACGATTGTTCTCTAACTGGAGAGCAAAGCGGTTGAGCACAAACTTCTGCGAAGGAGCTTCCAAACCTTCACGAAGAGCCTTGCCTTGGGCAATCTCAAGACGACGACGAGCCTCGCGTGTCACAGCTACAATTAAGACCAGCAAATGGTTATATAGATCATAGGCTTTGGAAAGACTGAAGAAGAGTTCTTTCTCTGCCGTATCTATGTTCTTGTTACCGTTTTGATAGTACGCGTAGGTTAACTGAACAGTCTTTATACGTATAAGCTCTCTATTAATCATGTATCTCTTTACATTTAGTTCTTATTCGGTGCAAATTTAGTCATTTTTTCTCTACCAGGCAAGCAAATTGATGCTTTTTTATAAAAAATTCGTAATTAGTTATTCATTATTCAGCATAAATTTGTAACTTTGCACCGCTTTTCGCGAAAGCACAACGAAAAATTACAAAAATCGTGTGATGGTGAATTAAGCAAAGTATTTTTTTATTTAACACAACTTAATTTAGAGTAACACAACAGTTATGAAAGAAATTGAAATCAAAGGTCAGAAGCGTGAGGCTACTGGAAAGAAAGCATCGAAACTCATTCGTAAGGAAGGTCTTGTTCCTTGTAATCTCTATGGTGAGAAAAAGGGCGAGAATGGGTTGCCCGTTGCCCTGTCGTTTGCAGCTTCGTTCTCCGAACTGCGCAAAGCCGTCTACACTCCCCATGTGTTTGTAGTTTGCCTCAACATCGATGGCGAGGAGCACAAGGCCATTATTAAGGAGCTGCAGTTCCACCCCACGACAGATGCACTCATTCATGCCGACTTCTTTGAAGTGAACGAGGAGAAGCCCATCACTGTGGGTATTCCCGTGAAGCTCAACGGTCTGGCACAAGGCGTGCGCGAGGGTGGTAAGCTGAATCTTTCTATTCGCAAGATCGACGTTATTGCTCCCTACAAGCAGATACCAGAGATTCTGAACATCGACGTAACCAACCTGGGTCTGGGCAAGGCCATCAAGGTGGGCGAGCTTAGTTTCGAGGGTCTCGAACTGGCTACTCCTGCACAGGTGGTGGTTTGCTCGGTGAAGGAGACACGCGCCTCTAAGGCTGCTGCTGCCGCCGCTGAGTAAAAATCATAGGAAATGGACAAGTACTTAATTGTTGGCTTGGGAAACATTGGCGACGAGTACGACCAAACCCGCCACAATACAGGATTTATGGTATTGGATGCTTTTGCGAAGGCATCCAATATCTGTTTTGAAGACAAACGCTATGGCTTCGTTGCCGAGACGTCGCTCAAAGGGCGCAAAGTGCTGTTGCTGAAACCGTCGACATACATGAACCTGAGTGGGAACGCCGTGCGCTATTGGCTGAACAAGGAGAACATAGACCAGCAGCGGCTTCTGGTAGTGAGCGACGATGTTGCTCTGCCACTGGGGGCCTTCCGCCTGAAAGCCAATGGCTCTAATGGTGGGCACAATGGCTTGGGCCATATTCAGCAACTTATCGGTCAGCAATATGCTCGCCTGCGTATGGGTATTGGGAATGATTTCCCTCGTGGCATGCAGATAGACTGGGTGCTGGGACGCTATTCCCAAGAAGAGCTTCATACGCTGAAGCCATCTATCGATACCGCTGTTGAAATAATCAAAAGCTTCGTTCTTGCCGGAATTGATGTTACTATGAACCAATTTAACAAAATGGGAAAGAAATGAACACAGAAGCGCGCATAGATAAATGGCTATGGGCAGCACGCATCTTCAAAACACGTAGCATTGCTGCCGATGCTTGTAAGAATGGACGTGTTATGGTAAACAATGTGTTAGTAAAGCCATCGCGTACAGTAAAGGAAGGCGACGTGGTTAGCGTGAGAAAGCCTCCTGTCACCTATTCGTTTAAGATTCTAAAGACCATCGAGCAGCGCGTGGGGGCCAAACTGTTATCCGACATCTATGAGAACGTCACAACCCCTGACCAATACGACCTGTTGGAGATGAACCGAATAAGTGGATTTGTTGATCGTGC
Organism: uncultured Prevotellaceae bacterium; assembly: GCA_946406555.1. Classification (GTDB taxonomy): domain Bacteria; phylum Bacteroidota; class Bacteroidia; order Bacteroidales; family Bacteroidaceae; genus Prevotella. Next base: position 10,600 of record CAMJLB010000015.1, read on the forward strand.
ACGAGGAACAGGCAGACCTACCAAGAAAGATCGCCGTGCCATGGATGCCTTTACTGCACCCGTATTTGAAGGGTTTAGCGACTTCGACTTCGATGAAGGGTGGGATGAGGAAGAGTGATATTACTTTAATAGCCACATTCTATATAAATTAAAAATCTTAAAAAAAACGGACATGAAAACAATCAAGACGCTTTTGTCGTTGGTGCTGGGTGCAAGTGCCATGATGGGCTGCCTAAACAATACGGATAACTATCAGGCAGGATTTCCACTGCTTGCGACAAAATATACATATCGCTATGCCAACAATACACGTGACACACTCTTAATCATGAGTTATGGCCGCTGGAGCCTGGAGCGCACCTCGTCTGGTGGCGAATGGTGTGTGCCCGCAATTATGCAGGGTAATGCTAACACAGATTATAGAGTATGCTTTAATTTTAGCCAGAACAGCACAGGTTACCAGCGCTCGGCATCGTTCCAAATTAAAGATGTGGAACATGCCAACGATGCATACGCAAACTTCAGTATAACGCAACTTGCCACGCGAGGCGACGGCTCGTTGGGCAATGCACCGTTGGTGAAGAAAATTGCCGGAACCGACGGTAGCTTAATTGAAATCTCTTATGATGAAGTTTGTAGGCCTTTGACCTTTAAGCTTTCGAAAAACAACACAATATTGAACAATCTCGTGTTTGGCTATGACGACACGCAAGACATTATGACCGTCACCATTAATGGCGGCAGACAACTGAAGGCCTCGTATGCCAATGACTATCAGCCAATAGAAAGCCTTGGAGATGACGGAGAAAAAATTGCTTATCGGGAGCAAGACTATTTCAATCTGACCCATAGCCATTATGCCTTCAATATAGAGCATCGTTTAGGTAATGGAACTTACAGTGGCTATAGCTATCTTCTTGAGAGTGCGTCGCAGCTTCTGCCAGACAAACTCCACAATGCTGACAGCCTGCGCTATACAAGTGGCAAAGATAAAGAAGTAACTGAAACCTTGGCAATGAAGCCTACCTATAGCCAAAACGACAATCGTTGTCAGTCAGTCGATGTCAACCAGCTACTTTTAGGCGTAGAACGTTGTAATCCCTATATGCTGTTGTCGCTTTTCCGTGCTGCACGCAATACAAGCATTTTTGATGTGGTAAAGGTGACGGGTAAGCCCGACATACGTTTTACAACCACGCTGAACGGCGACAAGAGTGTAAGCGAACTCACTGTGGCTCAAGACAACGAAAGCATAACCTATACCTTTACTTATTAGCAGTTGTTGAAAAATGCTTCTCAATATCTTATTTATAATAATAGGTGTGACATTGGTATTATGGGGTGCCGACCGGCTGACGGATGGTGCCTCGTCGATAGCTCGTCGCATGAACGTACCCGAAATAGTGATAGGCTTAACCATAGTGGCTGCCGGCACGTCGGCCCCCGAACTGTTTGTGAGCCTCGTTTCCGCTTTGAAAGGAACACCCGATATGGCAGTAGGCAATGTGGTGGGCAGCAATATCTTCAATTGCCTGCTCATCGTGGGCTGCTCGGCGATGGTGGCACCCATGACTATAGCCCGATCAACTGTGACCAAGGATATCCCCTTCGCAGTGGCGGCTTCGCTATTACTCATTATTATTTGTATGGATGGCTGGCAGACAACAAGCCTGTCTGGAAAAGTGATTAGCCGTCTTGATGGTGTCTGGATGCTATTGGCTTTCGCCGCCTTTATGATTTATACTTTCCGTGTGGCCAAAGATTCTCCAGTAGCTGAGGTCGATGCTGCCAAAATGACTACTCCCGTATGGCTGGGACTGCTTTGGGTGTTAATAGGGTTACTATGTCTTGTGGTGGGTTCAAACCTGTTCGTTGGTTCTGCATCGGCAGTCGCTGCCTCATTGGGCGTGAGCGAAGGCGTGATAGGTCTCACCATAGTCGCCGGGGGAACATCGCTGCCTGAATTGGCAACCAGTGTGGTGGCAGCCCGTAAAGGCCAATCGGCTATTGCCATCGGCAATGTGATTGGCTCTTCGGTGTTTAATATTCTGCTTATCTTGGGACTCACAGCCGTCATAAGTCCTATGCAGATAGGTGGCATTACATTGGTCGACGTAGGCCTTATGCTCGTTTCTGTGGTCTTGGTTTGGTTCTTCTCGGCTACGAAACTCACCGTAGCTCGTTGGGAGGGAGCCCTTCTCACGCTCATCTTCTTCGCCTACTTGGGGTGGTTGCTCTACAACCTGTAACCTACATTTTGTATATCATTTATATTATATGGGAAAAATAATCGTAGCTGGCATAGGACCTGGTAGTCCTTCCGACATGACCCCCTCCGTACTTGATGCCGTAGGAAAAGCTGATGCAGTGATAGGCTATAAATACTATTTTCAGTTCATTCAAGACCATGTGAAGCTAGGTTGCAAATGTGTCGACACTGGCATGAAAAAGGAACGTGAGCGGGCTGAACAAGCTTTTTTGCTGGCAGAGGATGGTATGACGGTGGTTGTTATTTCTTCAGGAGATGCCGGTCTTTATGGCATGGCTCCGCTTGTCTACGAGATGGCGATCGAACGGCGTTCGACTATTGAGATAGAAACGCTTCCAGGAATCTCTGCCTATCAAAAGGCTGCATCACTGCTTGGGGCACCCATCGGTCACGATGTATGCTTGATATCGCTTTCAGACCTTATGACCCCATGGAATGTGATTGAGAAACGTATCAAGGCTGCTGCAATGGGCGATTTTGTAACGGCGATCTATAATCCGAAAAGCAACGGCCGCTACTGGCAGTTGTATCGGTTGCAGGAGCTTATGTTGCAAGAGAGAGTTGCATCGACCCCTGTCGGCTATGTACGTCAGGCAGGGCGGAGTAATGAACAGATCACTCTGACCACTTTGGGCGAAATGAATCCAGAGGAAGTTGATATGTTCACGGTTGTCATCATAGGCAACTCGCAGTCGTATATAGACAACAACCGAATGATAACACCCAGAGGATATTACAGAAACGATCAGAATAGGGTAGACAAAGAACAAAAGAAAGGTCAGGAAATCATGATTCAGTCGTTTCGTACAATAAGAGATGAATTGCAACGTAAAGACTGGCCTTTGGATCATCTGTGGGCACTTCTTCATGCCGTACATACTACAGCCGACTTCGACATGGAACATATTCTATATACAGATTCGCATGCCGTGGAACTTTTATTTAATAAAATAAAGGATGGGACGCTGAAGACTATTGTAACCGATGTGACAATGGTGACGAGTGGCATTCGAAAAGGAGCACTACAGCGACTTGGCATCGAGGCAAAATGCTATCTTGGCGACCCACGTGTAGCAGAGCTATCGGCAATGCAAAACATTACCCGAACGCAAGCAGGCATACGCTTGGCGGTGGAAGAGCATCCTGACGCGTTGTATGTATTTGGCAATGCGCCTACAGCCTTGATGGAACTATGCGAACTTGTGCGTCGTGGTAAGGCGCGGCCTGCAGGTATCATTGCTGCACCTGTTGGTTTCGTACATGTGTGCGAATCGAAGCACATGGTGAAGCCATTTAAGCATATTCCCAAAATCATTGTCGAAGGGCGTAAGGGGGGCAGCAATCTGGCGGCTACGCTCTGCAATGCTATCATGACCTTCGACGATGCCGAACAATTGCGTCCAGGCAGAGACTTGTAGACATGCTACTTTATATTTAGAGAGATGAAATTCATTGTTATTGGCATTTCCGATCATCCGCAACCTTTCTTTTCACCTGACGTGGCTGAAATCATCAGACAAGGGAAGGTCTTTTCCGGTGGTCGCAGACATCATCACATCGTGGCAAAATTTTTGCCCATCGGTGCTGAATGGATAGACATTTCCGTACCACTTGATGCCGTATTTGAAAAATATGCATGTGCTTTTCCCAAAGATAGAGCAGAACAGGCGTCTTTGATAGTCTTTGCCTCGGGCGACCCATTATTCTTTGGTTTTGCCAATACGATAAAACGTAAAATGCCTCATGCCGAGATATTGCTTTATCCAACATTCAACTCTCTGCAGACATTAGCCCATCGACTACTCCTGCCCTATCATGACATGCGAGTAGTCTCGCTTACAGGCCGCCCTTGGTCAGAGTTCGACAGGGCCTTGATAGAAAGAGTATCAAAAATTGGCGTGCTGACCGACCGTGAGCATTCGCCGCAGGCGATAGCAAGACGCATGTTAGCGTATGGCTATTCTCAATATATCATGTCAGTAGGCGAACACTTGGGCAATCCTGACCAGGAAAAGATTACCACCCTTTCCTTGCTAGAAGCAACTGAAGTGGAGTTCGCTCAGCCAAATTGTTTGATTCTTCATGCCAAGCCTGACGATATGAAACTGGCGAGAAATAGTCATTCTGCACGTTTTGGCATACCCGATGATCAGTTTGCTTTACTCCATGGAAGAGAGAAGATGATTACCAAGATGCCCATTCGACTGCTGACCCTACAAGCACTCGACTTGCCAAGACGGCAAGTGCTATGGGATATAGGGTTCTGTACAGGCAGCATTTCTATTGAAGCACGTCTGCAATTTCCACATCTGCACATTGAAGCATTTGAGATACGGCCAGAGGGTAGGGAACTAATGCATGTCAACAGTCAACGTTTTGGTGCGCCTGGCATAGGGGTGCATATTGGCGACTTCCTTGATGCCGATATTTCAGAGCTTCCTCGGCCAGATGCTGTGTTCATTGGCGGACATGGTGGGCGGTTGAAGGCTATCATCGGCCGGGTACTGACCATTCTGTCAGAAGGCGGGTGTATTGTGATGAACAGCGTTTCGGCTCAGAGTCGGCAACTATGGCAGGTGGCGTGCGATGATTTTGGACTACAGCAAGAAGCACCAATGCGCATCGCATTGAATGATTATAATCCAATAACAATTCTTAAAGTAGTAAAGCATGAAAATAGCCATCATACAGATTAGTGAAGCAAGCAACAACTTGGCAAGTACGCTCCAAAAAGAAATGGGCTGTGTGCTCATTGCACGAAATTCTATAGCAGAAAATTGGAAAAAATATAACGCTTTCGTTTTCATTGGTGCTTTAGGTATATGTGTGCGTACCATTGCTCCTTATATAGAAGACAAGTACAGTGATCCTGCCATCGTTTGCATCGATAGCATGGGGCGTCAGGTAATCAGCGTGCTTAGTGGGCATGTCGGGGGGGCCAACGAATTGACCCTTACTTTGGCAGGTGTGTTGGGAAGCAGCCCTGTCATTACCACACAGAGCGATCAGGTGGGACTATGGGCACTTGACACGTTGCAGCAACGCTTTGGCTGGCAACTGGCTGAAGGTAGCAGCGACATGAACGATTGTATCTTTACCTTTGTCGGCCAAAAGCCAACAGCCTTGTTGATAGAAACTCGTGATGAAGGGACTGACTATCTTGAACGCACATTGCCAAAGCATGTCAGCATGATAAGCGACATCAATGATGTGGGGCAATGCCAGCTTCTCATCGTTGTATCGCCCTTTTTGAAGCAATATCCTATAGGGGTGAAGATTCTGCATTTTATACCAAAGATAGGTGTCATTGGCTTTGGACTTGCCCATCGGCCTGATGACTATCTTGAAATAGAACAACAGATAAATGGGGCTTTAGCAAATCAGGGAGTCCTTCCCTGTGCTAAAAGATATTGTACTATTGATGTAAAAGCTGAGGAGCCTTTCGTAGAGCTAATTCGTAGTAAGGGATATGAAATGGAGTTTTTTACAGCCGAACAGTTAGCTGCCATAGAAGTCCCTAACCCAAGTCCTGTCGTACAAAAACATGTTGACACGCCCAGTGTCTGCGAAGCTGCCGCCATACTCGGGGCAGGAAATGGCCAACTTGTTGTGCAAAAGGTGAAAGGGAAAAACTGGACAGCAGCAATGGCTATACCTTCCTCTCATTTGACTATGGCCAAACGACCGCACGTCGAAATTGTTGGGGCTGGCCCTGGGGCACCCGATCTAATTAGCGTGCGTGGCAAGCGGTTTCTGGAACAGGCCGATTTGATACTCTATGCTGGCAGTCTGGTGCCACGCGAACTCACCAATTATCATAAAGCAGGTGCTGTGGTTCGCTCGTCGGCAAGTATGACTCTTGAAGAGCAGTGTCAACTCATGAAGCAACATTACGATAAAGGGCATTTCATTGTCCGCCTGCATACTGGCGACCCATGTATCTTTGGAGCCATACAGGAGCAAATGGCTTTTTTCGACCGTGAGAGAATGTCGTATCATATCACGCCTGGCATATCATCGTTTTTGGCTGCTGCCGCTGAGTTACAGAGCCAGTTTACAATACCAGAACGAACCCAAACCATTATTCTTACTCGTGGCGAAGGACGCACCCCAATGCCAGAGCGTGAACAATTACATTTGCTGGCGCGTAGTCAAAGCACGATGTGTATTTTCCTTTCGGCCGCCATCGTCGATGATGTGCAACGCGAACTATTGATGGAATATCCTGCCGATACCCCCGTGGCGGCCTGCTATCATCTGACGTGGCCCGACCAGCGCATTTTCCGTGGAGTACTGAAAGATCTGGCCAAGATGGTGCACGACAATCGCCTTACACTTACTACCATGTTGGTAGTGGGCGAAGCCATCGATAATCGCAAAGGTCTTTCTGAACTATATAACAGGCATTTCACTCATCTTTTCAGAAAAGGCGAAGGTTAATGATTCTCGTTTTTGGCGGTACTACAGAAGGACGTAAGACAGCGGAAGTGCTTGAAGAGGCAGGCAAGCCTTACTTTTACTCCACATGGAGTGAAGGACAGCATATAGAACTGGTTCATGGCAAACGACTGTCGGGGGCCATGGATGCTCCGGCGATTATACGTTTCTGCCGAGACAATGCCATACGGCTCATTATAGACGCCGCTCACCCCTTTGCCGTGGAACTGCATGCCAACCTGCTTTGCGCTGCTCATCGTGTGGGGATTAACGTCGTGCGCTACGAACGCCAATATCCGCCACGTACCGAAGACTGTATATGGTGCAAGGATTACCAGGATGCCATTTGCCGTTTGCAAGAACATGGTATCGAAAGACTGTTGGCTCTCACTGGGGTGAATACGATACGTTCGCTCCGCCCTTACTGGGAAACGCATAAATGCTGGTTCCGTATTTTGAATAGACAGGGCTCAAAAAAACTTGCTTTAGCCAATCAATTTCCCGAAAATTACTTGGTGTACTATGAGTCCGACAATACCGATAAGCTGATAGAGCAACTCCAGCCGCAGGCCATTCTGACGAAGGAAAGTGGAAAATCTGGCGGTTTCTTAGGAAAAGTGGCCGATGCCAAGAACCGCCACGTGAAGGTTTTTGTAATAGAGCGTCCTGCCTATCCTCCCCATGAAACCTTTCCTTATAATGTTAAAATAGAAATCGTGGATGGCCCCTATGGGCTTAGGCGGATGGTAGAGCGTCTGTTGCCCGAGTTCTACACGCTACATAGCGGACTGACTACCGGCACGTGTGCCACTGCTGCAGCAGTGGCAGCTACATGCAGATTGCTGAAAAACGAAATGCCAACCACTGTACCCGTGATACTGCCTAATGGAGAAACCATACGTGTCGCAGTGGGCCATGGCGACAACTATTCTTATTGCATCAAAGAGGCAGGAGACGACCCCGACGTGACCAATGGCGTGGAAATACGCGCCATGGCAGGCTTTTCTGATTCTTTCGAGATAAAAGGTGGCGATGGAATTGGGCGTTTCACTCTTCCCGGTTTTGATTATGCTCCAGGCGAAGCCGCTATTAACCGTGTGCCTCGGCAAATGATTGAGGAAAACGTCGGTGCATTGACTCATGTCCCGGTTTCAGTGACCATCAGCGTGCCTGCTGGAGCAGAGATTGCCAAGCGTACTTTCAATCCAAGGCTGGGTATAGAGGGCGGCATATCGATTATAGGCGTGACGGGCATTGTGAAGCCTTTCAGTGAAGAAGCTTTTATTGACAGTATTCGCAAGTGTATGCAAGTGGCTAAGGCCAGTGGATCCGATTCTGTCGTCATCAATAGCGGTGGAAAGAGCGAAAGATTCGTAAGGCAGCGTTATCCATTTCTGCCAAAGCAGACCTTTGTAGAGTATGGCAACTATATTGGCAAAACGCTGGAAATGGCCCATGAACTTGCTTTCCAAAATGTAGTGTTGGGCGTAATGCTGGGAAAAGCTGTAAAATTGGCTGAAGGCCAACTCGACACACATAGCCGTAAAGGCACCATGAACAAGGATTTCATTAATACGATGCTTGCTGAAGCTGATTGCTCGGTCACGACTAACTATACTCTTGCCCGTGAGCTATGGCAACTTATTCCATCAGAGCATATCGAAGATTTTTGCAAGGTAGTGCTTCGCCGCTGCATGCGGCAGTGCCAACCGTTGGTGCCAAACCAAAAACTTACTCTTCTACTAATCGACGACGACGGAACAATACACTCGCTATGACCGGTGCACCCACGAGTGCCGTCACGGAGTTGACGGGTAGTGCACCTTCGAAACCTGGCATGCGGGCTATGAGGTTGCACACCAATGCCAATGCGGCACCACACAGGGCGGTGGCAGGCATCAGCACCCTGTGGTCTGAAGAACCGAAGACCGCTCTTGCCAGATGAGGGACAGCCAGACCTATGAACATGATGGGTCCACAATAGGCTGTGACGATTGCCACCAGCACGCCCGAACTGACAATGACCAGCATGCGGGAGCGCTTTACGTTCAACCCAAGGTTAGCTGCATATCGGTCGCCTAAGAGCAGTAGGTTCATGGACTTCACGAGCAAGAAACTTAATGGAATAAGTATGCACATCAGTACTACAAAAAGCAGCATCTCGTCGCCACTCACTCGCGAAAACGACCCCAACCCCCAGACGACAAATGCTTTAACGTCTTCTTCGGGGCTCAGGAACTTCAGCACGCCAATGATGGCGTTGGCTAAATAACCAATCATCACGCCAATGATTAATAGCGTGACATTGCCTCGCACCTGCTGAGACATCCAAACAATAATCAGCATCACTGCCAGTGCCCCCACAATCGCTGCAACCGACATGGCGGCATCGCCCAGGTATCCCAGACGGCTCAGGGCCACGCCGCCCAGCCTGCCGGAAAGCAAAACGACGAAGGCCACTCCAAGTGCAGACCCGTTGCTGATTCCCAGGACAGAAGGCCCTGCAAGCGGATTGCGGAAGACGGTTTGCATCTGAAGTCCGCTTACGGCCAGCCCTGCACCCGCCATGATGGCAGTAAGTACCTGAGGCAGACGCGACTTCCAAACAATGTTTTGCCATACCTCTGGGCTTTCTGTGTCGCAGAGAAGAATACGACAAACATCGGTCACAGGTATCCTAACCGAACCCAAAAGCAGATTGACGATGGCCAATAAGGCTATTGCCACTATGAGCAAAACAATCATTGTCCAGGTTCGCTTCATTTCAGCAGTCTATAAAAGGTAAATTGATAGTCGGCTTCTACTATTTCGGGATGAAAGACGGCCACGAAGTCCTTTAGCAGCACATCGGGCAGCACTGGCGAGATTTCGTAATATGCCGTTTTCTTCATGTTGCAGTAGATCACCTTCCGTTCGCGGAAGGCTTTCAGCAGTTCATTGCGTGGCTCGCTGCTTTTAAGAGCTTCATAGCTAAAGTCCCCTGCATAGCTGTTTAAGATTCGCCAGTAGTCGGCATTGGCGGCCATCGCATACATTTTCTCAAATTCCAGATTTTCACCGCCGGTTTCTTCATCTTTGATAACGTAGTCTGCCCCGGCATCGCGGAATATTTGTGCCAGGTAGTTCTTCCCTCCTACGGCATGCCAAGTGCCGTAGTGCATTTCACCACTTATCACGGTAGGCCGCTGAAGCTTGTTTTCTGAGCAGAAACTGTCAACCCTTGCTTTCAGTGTGTTGTATCGTTTCTCTATGCCACTGAATATGTCGTTGGCCTCTCTTTCTTTTCCAATAAATAAGCCAATAAACTTTATCCATTCTGCTTGGCCTAAAGGATGTAGCTCTTTAAACCCCAAATGAGGCACAAGCGTGATGCCGGTCTCGGTGATTGCGTCATACCCTCCACGTTTGAATGGTGATATGAATATGACGTCGGGGTTTGCCGCCAACACCATTTCGGTGTCGAAGTTGCCCTCCATGCCGATTTTTACTATGCGGCCATCGTTCACGCGCTGCAGGATATCCTTGTTAAAAAGATTTTTCGTGCCCGTGAGTCCTGCCACAATGTCGTGTGCCTGAAGAATGGTGAAGTTTGAGAGTTGCAGTGCTGTCATACAGATAGCCCGACTGATGGGTACCTGCACTTTGGTATAGCCTTCTGGCGCGGTTTGCTCTTGGTCGCTTACAAGTGCGAAATGGTCATTCTTGCCTACGTCGACTAATTTTACGCCTGCAGAGTCGCGCACGCTGAAGCCAGTGGCATATTTCACCGATATGGCTGCCGTTGTGTCGACAGCAAGCCCAGTGCTCGTTTCCTTGTTGCCTCCATTCTTTTCATTACAGGCACATATCAAGGCAACAAAAAGAATCCACTTGATTGTTTTCACTTTTTTATGTAGTTTTAAATGCCGAATGGATTCATCATCGAGTATGCACGTTTCACCTGCTCCTCAATTCCTTCGGCCTTGTAGTCGCCGTTTATGCCTGCAAGTTCTTCCGGATTCAGCTCAAGCACCTTTTTCATGTCTTCTTCGGCTCCTTTCTTGTCGCCTTTGTCGAATCGTATCTTGCCACGCTCGCGGAAGGCATCTATACAGAAAGGATTAATCTGGGTGACGGCTTCGTAGAGCTTCAGTGCCATCTCGTCGTTTTTGCCAAGATGCATCACACGGGCAGCCAACAAATAGACGTCTTCTTGTGGTTGCACATGCTCCATAAGCCAGCGCACGTCTTCTACTGCGGCAGCTATGTCGCCCATACGATAGAGCGTCTGTCCGCGCAGCAGTCGTGCGTCGCCGTTGTTATCGTCGAGGGCGATGGCCTTGGTCAGTCTTGCTACCCCCCCAATCAGGTCGTGCTTGCCGATAAGAGCTTGGGCAAAGAGAAACTGAACGCGAGTGTTCTGTGGTTCTACACTTTCGGCTCGTCCGCAATATTCTTTCATTTTGTCGTATGATTCCTGCATGTAGGCCACATGTGCCATCTGCATGAGTATGTTCGCATTATCGGGTTGCGCTTGCGCCAGTATTTCCATTTGCTGTAGCGACTCATCCATGCGGTCAAGCCTGATATAGGTGTTCGAAAGATAGTCTCTCACCTCATAGTCTTCTTGCAGTTTCAATGCTTCGAGAAAGAAGCGCTCGGCAATGTCAAACTTGCCTAACCGCATAGCTTTCACACCATCATATTTCAGCATTTCGAACTTTTTCTTCTCGTCGGACTTCTTTTCTTCTGCCGGGTTCTCGTCAGAACCGCCAAACAGTGCTTTCAAAAAATTCATGTCAATTATCGTTTGATTTTACATTTTAGGATTGCAAAATTAGTCAATTTCTGCCAAAACACAAAGATTTTGTCAAGATATGTGCTGTCATTCAGTCTTTTTTTGTAACTTTGCCCTAAAATATAAATGAAACATGGCTACAGATAAAATTAGAATAAAAGACATAGCCGAACGTGCCGGCGTGAGTGTTGGCACTGTCGACCGTGTCCTGCATGAACGTCCAAATGTGTCGAAGGCTGCGAGGGAAAAAGTAGAGAAGGCTCTTGCAGAGATGGACTACCAACCCAATATGTATGCTTCGGCTTTGGCTTATAACAAGAGCTACGACTTCTACCTTATGATACCAAGTCATGAAAACGAAGCCTACTGGGACGAAGTAGAAGAGGGTGCCTCTCAAGCCATTCGGCGCCGTCGAGACTTTGGCGTTTCTCTTCATATCATGTACTATGAGCGTTTCAATCCTGCAAGTTTCTCTAAGACTGCCCGTGAATGTCTGAAAGAGAATCCCGACGGTGTTATTGTCATACCGTCAACGCTCGAAGCCACACGGCAATTCACGGACAAGCTACATGAACAGCAGATACCTTTTATACTTTTAGACTCATATATGCCAGACCTTAAACCTCTGGCTTTCTTTGGTCAAGACTCTTTCCAAAGTGGATATTTTGCTGCTCGCATGCTGATGCTCATTGCCCAAAAGGAAAAAGAAATCATGCTGATGAAACTGCTGAAGAATGGGCAAGTGGGGTCTAAGCAGCAAATGAACCGTGAAACGGGTTTCCGTCACTACATGACCGATCATTTTCCGGAAGTGAAGATAATTGATGTGGAACTCCCATGGGACAAGCCCGAAACCTATGACAAGACGCTTGAAGACTTCTTCTCTACCCACCCAAACGTTCATCACTGTATAACCTTCAATTCGAAGGCTCACATCGTTGGCGAGTTCTTGTTGCGCAGCAATCGGCGTGATGTTCAGATTATGGGCTATGACATGGTTCCAAAAAATGTCGATTGCGTTCATCGGGGTAGCATCTCCTTCCTTGTGGCGCAGCATGCATACATGCAAGGTCATGCTTGTGTGTGCACGCTTTTTGACGCCATCGTACTGAAAAAGGAGATAAATCCTGTAAACTATATGCCGATAGAGTTGCTCACTCGAGAGAATATCGACTTCTATCGCCGCGAGAACATTGGATAATGACTAAAAACAAATAACAACAAAATTATTTATGCAAGCTACATTTCTTAAAATTAATCCTGCAGACACTGTCGTGGTCTGCTTAGTCGAGAAGAAAAAAGGTGATGTGATTGAAGCTGGTGGCGAGCGCGTAGTGCTGGCCGAAGATGTTCCTGCTGGTCATAAGGTGCTGCTGCGCGATGTGAAGGAAGGCGAGAACATCATCAAGTATGGTTATCCCATAGGGCATGCTCGCCGCGACCTAAAGGCTGGAGAATGGGTAAACGAGAATAATCTGAAGACGAATCTTTCTGGAACGCTCGAATATACATATAACCCTGTAAACGAGCGGCTTAATATAAAGAAAGAAAATAGGACCTTTAAGGGCTATGTAAGGAAGAATGGCGATGTGGGCGTGCGCAATGAGATATGGATTGTGCCCACCGTAGGCTGTGTTAATGGCATCGCAGAGCGAGTGGCTCAGCTTTTGCGCAAAGAGACAGGGTGCGAGGGCATCGACAGCATCCATGCCTGGCATCACAACTTTGGCTGCTCGCAGCTTTCTGGTGATCATGAGAATACCCGCAAGGTGTTGCGCGACATCGTTTTGCACCCCAATGCCGGTGCCGTATTGGTGCTGGGCCTGGGCTGCGAGAACAATCAGCCCGATCAGTTTATGGAGCTTTTAGGCGATTACGATAAAGAACGCATACGCCTGCTTGTTACTCAGAAAGTAGAAGGCGATGAGGTGGAAGCCGCCATGCAGGTGCTTCGCGAACTTTATCAGATAGCCAAGCAAGACAAACGCGAAGATGTTTCTGTGTCGAAATTGCGCGTTGGCCTGAAATGTGGTGGCAGCGATGGCTTCTCGGGCATTACCGCCAACCCGCTTGTTGGCGAGTTCAGCGACTGGTTGGTAGCCCAAGGTGGTACAAGTGTGCTCACCGAAGTGCCCGAAATGTTTGGTGCCGAAACCATTTTGATGAATCGTTGCGAGACTCGTGAACTGTTCGACCAGACCGTGTCGCTCATCAACAATTTCAAGGAATACTTCCTCTCTCATGGTGAGCCTGTAGGCGAGAATCCTTCCCCAGGCAACAAGGCAGGAGGTATTTCGACGCTTGAAGATAAGGCTTTGGGGTGCACTCAGAAGTGCGGGCGCGCTCCTGTCAGCGGCGTCATGGAGTATGGCGACCGTCTTCAGCATCATGGCTTAAATCTACTCTCTGCTCCGGGCAACGACCTTGTGGCTGCTACCGCCTTGGCCTCTTGCGGATGCCATCTGGTGCTCTTCACCACTGGTCGTGGCACTCCATTCGGCACATTTGTGCCTACCATGAAGATAGCCACTAATCCCACGCTGGCTGCCCGTAAGCCTAATTGGGTGGACTTCTCTGCTGGGCAGTTGATCGAAGGGCGAACGATGGAAGAACTGGTGCCGGAATTCATCGACAAGGTGCTGGCTGTAGCCAGTGGACAGCATGCCCGTAACGAGGAAAATGGCTATCGCGAAATCTCGATTTTTAAGAATGGAGTAACTTTGTAATATCTTGATTTTCAATGCAGAAAGGCTTATTGGCTTTGTCGCCACTTTTCGTGTTTGCCACTTTGTATTTAGTCACGAGCCTCGTTGCTCGTGACTTTTACAAGGTGCCAATAACCGTGGCCTTTATGGCCAGTAGCGTATATGCCATTGCCATTACCAAGGGAAAACTGCGTCGGCGCATTAATGTTTTTAGTCGAGGAGCTGGCTCTCCAGAGATGATGCTGATGATTTGGATTTTCGTGCTTGCCGGTGCCTTTGCGAATACGGCAAAGGTCATGGGCAGCATCGATGCTACAGTTCAGTTCACGCTGAGCTACCTCCCTTCCCAGATGCTTTTAGCCGGACTGTTTCTTGCCTCTTGTTTTATCTCTTTGAGCATTGGCACCAGTGTTGGCACCATTGTTGCCCTTACTCCTATTGCAGCAGGTATTGCTACCCAAACCGGAGCTACGGTGCCCATGATCACTGCTGTTGTCGTGGGTGGTTCGTTCTTTGGCGACAACCTTTCTTTTATTAGCGATACTACTATCATTGCTACTCAGACACAAGGTTGCAAGCTGAGCGACAAGTTTCGGGTAAACTCGTTCATTGTCCTTCCTGCTGCATTGTTGGTCTTGGGTGCCTACATTGTCATGGGGCAAGGCATGTCATCGCCCAGTGCCATTCCATCGGCAGATTTTCTGAAAGTCCTTCCTTATCTCGTGGTACTGGTCACGGCAATAGCAGGACTGAATGTCATAGTCGTCCTTGTCATAGGCATTGCGTTAAGCGGCATCATCGGCATTGCCAACGGTTCCTTTGGCGTTTTCGGCTGGTTCAAGGCCATGGGTGATGGCATCGTCGGTATGGGTGAACTGATTATCATCACCCTGATGGCAGGTGGATTGCTCGAAGTTATCAAGCATAATGGAGGCATCAAGTTCATCATCGAGAATCAGTTGCGCCATGTTCGCTCAAAACGGGGTGCCGAATTGTCTATTGCCGCACTGGTAAGCATAGTCAACGTATGCACAGCCAATAACACCGTTGCCATCATTACCGTGGGCGGCATAGCTAAGAAGATAGGCGATAAGTTTCTGCTCGATCCTCGCAAGTGTGCTTCGCTGCTCGACACATTCTCTTGTTTCACTCAGGGACTTATTCCCTATGGTGCCCAATTGCTCATGGCGGCAGGGCTGGCCTCTGTCAATCCTGTAAGCATTGTGCCTTACCTTTATTATCCCATGGCCATTGGCGTGGCAGCCCTGTTGGCAATATTCTTCCGCTATCCCAAACGCTATTCTTGATATTCTTCCACTATGGCATTGCAGACAGATATCATCGTTCGAAATTTTTTCCGTTTAATACTTGCCGGCGCCTTTGGCCAAGAACGGCAGATAGAGCCTATGTCGGCATGGAAATGGAAGCGGCTTTATCATTATTCCGTAATAAATGGCGTGGCTGCCATTGTCGCCAATGGTCTTTCCTTGTGCCGAAATCAATTTTTTGCCCAGCAGACTGGCGAGATGGCAGAGACATGGCAAAAGGCCATTTCTCAGACTCAGGAAGCCAGTCGACGGCAAAATATGATTGCAGCCGAATTGCTTGGCCTTTATGCTCATCGCCAGTTGCGCCCCATCTTATTGCAGGGTCAGGCACTGGCCTGTCTCTATGTGCAGCCAGACTATCGTTCGCCCGACGAAGCCATTACCATCTTTTTCCCCTTTGGCACACAGGGCGCCAAGGCCGATGACTGGGCCAAAGAGCATGGTTCCGATGTAGACGAGCAGACGAAGCATGTGCTTATGTTTCGCTATCAGGATATTGTAGTAAGACATAGGCATAATCTTTTGCAGATGGCCAATGCTCTTCACAATCGCGCGCTGCAAAACATTGTGCAAAAAGAAATGCGCGAGTCCGCTCCAACCTTCCTCCAGACATGCGACACACGTGTAGAGACTCTTTCGCCTACACTCACGCTGCTCCATTTGTTGCTCTCAATAGCCAGGAGTATGCTCAATGCCGGTGTCGCTGCCAGCCAGCTTGTAGACCTCGGCTTGTATCTTCGCAAGCTGGGCGACAGAGTAGATTACGTGAAGCTTCAAGACTGGCTTTCGGCCATTGGCATGCAACGCATGGCATCGCTTGCAGGCACCATGCTCATACAGATGCTTGACTTCAGTGCCGACGAAATACCTTTTCTAACCACCCGTCCAGAAGCATCGGTCGTCATGGCTGTTACCGACGATTTGTTCTCTTTGCAGAAATCGCGGGGCGGACAGTGGTATTTTGAACAAGGCGATGGCATCTTTGTCGGAACGAAACATTCCTCTGCAATGCTTTGGCAGGTTCACCACTCGGCTCGCTATATCACTTATTGTCCAGCCGAGAGCATTAGCAATTTCTTCTCATCTTTCGTTCATTCCCTCTCCCATATAGAAGAATAAACTATAAAACAACTAAAAACAATCATCATGAGAAAAACCATTCTACCCTTATTGGCCGTGCTGCCATTGGCTTTGGCCGCCCGTCAACTCACCTTTTCTTCGCCAAACGGAAAACTTGTTGTCGATGTAAACGACGATGCAGGCCATGCCATCTATGCATTGACCCTCGATGGACATTCCTTGCTTTTACCCTCGTCGCTGGGCTTCAAGGCCGATTTTGGCGACTTCACCCAGGGGCTTTCCATTGTCGACGTGCGGCAAGACCGGAAGAAGGCCACTTACGATATGCGGCAGGCTAAGCAGGCTCACATTAGCTATGAGGCAACAACGGCCCTCATCGACATTGAGAACCGGCAGAAGCAGCGCATGCAGATAGAATTCTTCGTGAAAGACAACGATGTGGCTTTTCGCTACATTATTCCACGACAGAAAAACGACAATCCCAAGATGGCCGTCGTCTCAAGTGAACTCACGGCCTTCCGTCTGCCCGATGCAACGACAACCTTCCTCTGTCCACAGATAGACCCTATGAAAGGGTGGGAGCGCACCAAGCCCAGCTATGAAGAGGAATACACGGCAGATGCACCCATGGCTGCCCGTTCACAATATGGCCAAGGCTACACCTTCCCTTGTCTGTTCAAGGCAGGAAACCAGTGGCTGCTCATCAGCGAGACGGGAGTAGACAGCCGTTACTGCGGCTCTCATCTAAGCGACTATCAGCCAGGCGTTGGCTATAGCATCGCCTATCCGCAACCTGGCGAGAACAATGCCTTTGGTTCTGCCACGGCAAGCATTCCTCTTCCTGGCTGTACGCCCTGGCGCACCATCACCATGGGCAGTTCGCTTGCACCTATCGTTGAGACCACCATTCCCTATGATGTGGTAGAACCTCGTTATCAGCCTTCTACTGAGTATAAGGCCGGGCGATATACCTGGAGTTGGCTCATCTGGCAAGACGAGTCTATCAACTATGCTGATCAGGTGCAGTTCATCGATCTGGCTGCAAAGATGGGCTACGAGTATTGCCTCGTAGACAACTGGTGGGATAAGAACATTGGTCGAGAGCGCATGGCCCAGCTTTCAAGATATGCTCAAGAGAAAGGGGTTTCGCTGCTGCTTTGGTATAATAGCAATGGCCACTGGAACGATGCCCCGCAGACGCCCCGTGACTGCATGGACACCAGTTGGGCACGCGACCGCGAAATGGCTTGGCTCAAGCAGATAGGCGTGAAAGGCATCAAAGTCGACTTCTTTGCCGGTGACAAGCAGGAGACTATGAAACTTTACGAAGACATCCTTTTTGATGCCAATCGCTATGGTCTGCAGGTGGTATTCCATGGTTGCACCCTGCCACGTGGTTGGGAACGCATGTATCCCAACTTCGTGTCGAGTGAGGCTGTGCTGGCCAGCGAAAACGTCTTTTTCTCTGACCATCATGCACAGCAAGAAGCTTTCGAGCTATGCATGCATCCCTTCTGCCGCAATGCCTCGGCCTCGATGGACTGGGGTGGGGTGATTATGAACAAACAGCTCTCTCGCGACAACCGCAGCAGGCATCGTCGCCAGACCACTGATGCCTTCGAGCTGGCCACTGCCTTCACCAATCAGACGGCCGTACAGTGCATCGCCATGCAGCCTAACAATCTGCAAGAGCTGCCTGAGGGCGAGCTTGATTTCCTCAGGCAGATACCCACTACCTGGGAAGAGACTCGCTACGTAGACGGGTACCCAGGCCGCTATGCCGTGCTGGCTCGTCGTCATGGCACTCAATGGTATGTGGCCGGCATTAATGCGCAGAAGGAGCCACTCACGCTGTCGCTTGACCTTTCTGCCTATCCTGGGCTTCAAACGCTCCTCGCAGATAAGGTTGGCAAGAAGCAGGGACCGGTAGAACTAAGTATCAGTAAGCTGAAGACCGGAAAGAATGGCATGGTCAAGGTGACGATGTTGCCCAATGGTGGATTCGTGATTTACTGATTGAAAAAGTTTTTTAAAACATCTGCTCCATCTGTCAATCTGTAAGAGTTGTTGATTACCAATGGCTTACATTAGTGACAGATGGAGTACAGATAGAATAAAAAGGAATCACCGTTGTGATTCCCATATTCATAAAACTCCTCAGCGAGCACTTCAAACAAACCTTGTGTCTCTATTCGAAAGATTTTCGGAAGGTACATCCTTGTTTCCATTCTGAGCATCCGTATGCCGTTTTTCCCTTTATAACGTGCCCTTTTCCGCAAAGCGGACAAGGCTGGCCTATCAGTGAGTCTTGATTTTCTACAGCAGTAGCAGAGGGTGGAGTGGTTTCGGTCTTGGCCTTCTTTGCAGTACGAGTTTTCTTGATGGGCATTTCTCCTTGTTTAGCCTCTGTTTTCTGAGCGTTTTTTCCCGTCGGGGCAGATTCTTTCTTTTTTTCCTCTTCGGTGACGGTTACGCGACGATTGCTTTGGTCGGCTATCACCTGCCTTACAATTTCGGCCACTTGGGTCTTCAGTTCGTCGATAAAGAGTGTGGCATCATATTTTTGCGACTCAATGTCGCGAAGTTTCTTTTCCCAGATGCCTGTCAGCTCGGCGCTCTTCAGCAGTTCTTCGTGAATGAGATCTATGAGTTCGATGCCTGTCGGTGTAGCCACGAGGTTCTTTCGCTCCTTCCTGATATAGTGGCGCTTAAATAGCGTCTCGATGATGGCGGCCCGTGTAGATGGGCGTCCTATTCCGTTCTCCTTGAGAGCGGCTCTAAGGGTCTCGTCATCGACCAGTTTCCCTGCGGTCTCCATGGCGCGGAGCAATGTAGCTTCGGTGTAGTGCTTGGGTGGTGTTGTTTGTTTCTCGGTCAGGGTGGGTGTGTGTGGTCCGCTTTCGCCCTTGTTAAATTCGGGCAGCGTGCGCTCTTCCTCATCGGGCTTGCGCTCATCAGCATCGTCGGCCTGGGAGTCTTTGGCGTAGACGGCACGCCAGCCAAGAGCAAGGATGGTGCGGCCGGTGACCTTGAAGGAGATTGCCGCGATGGAATCGCGGCCCACAGAGACGGCTTCGCTTTGAGGGGTGGCTTCGCCTTCTACCACGCCCAGCACGGTGGTCTGTGCAAACAGACAGTCGGGGTAGAATGCAGCAATGAAACGGCGGGCCACGAGGTCGAAGACCCGTTGCTGCATATCAGTAAGCCCCTGTGGAGGCACGCCAGTGGGGATGATGGCATGGTGGTCGGTGACCTTCGATGAGTCGAACACTTTCTTCGATTTTGGCAGAGGCTTTCCTCCAAGGGGCTTCACCAGTTCAGCGTATGGAGCCTGTGCGGCGAAGCGTGTCTGAAAGAGTCCGTTCATGATCTGCGGGCATTTAGGATAGACATCGTCGCTGAGGAAGGTGGTGTCGACACGAGGATAGGTGGTGAGCTTCATCTCGTATAGCTGCTGTATGATGTTGAGCGTCGTCTCTGCCGAAAAGCCGTACTTCTTGTTGCAGTCTACCTGCAGCGAGGTGAGGTCGTAGAGCGATGGCGGCGTCTCGCGGCCCTTCTTCTTTTGTATGTCGGTCACGGTGAAAGGGCGCCCCTCAATGGTGGCAAATGCCTTCTCTCCCTCTTCCTTGCTGCCAAAGCGCCCTGAAGTGGCAGTGAAAAGCGTGTCGCGATAGATGGTGGAGAGCACCCAGTAAGGTTCGGGCTTGAAGTTGTCTATTTCTTTTTGTCGCTTCACGATGAGCGCAAGGGTAGGTGTCTGCACCCGGCCAATGCTGAGCACTTGCCGTGAGCGCATCTGTCCATATTTAATCGTGTAGAGGCGCGTGCAGTTGATGCCTAAGAGCCAGTCGCCCACGGCACGGCTAAGTCCGGCAAGATAGAGCGACTGGTATTCCGACTGGTCTTTCAGGTTGGCAAATCCCTCGCGTATGGCCTCGTCGGTCATCGACGATATCCATAGTCGCTTCACTGGGCATTTTGCCTGTGCCTTCTGCATGACCCATCGCTGAATGAGTTCTCCCTCCTGTCCGGCATCGCCGCAGTTGATGATGCCGTCGGCTTGCTGCATAAGCCGTTCGATGGTGGCAAACTGCTTTTTTACACCCACGTCTTCTTTCAGTCGTATGCCAAAGCGAGGTGGAATCATGGGTAGCGAAGAAAGGGCCCAGGCCTTCCAAAGGGGAGTATAGTCTTCGGGCATCTTCAGTTCGCACAAATGTCCAAATGTCCACGTCACCTGATAACCGTTTCCCTCCATATATCCATCGTGTGAGGCAGTCGCCCCTAATATGCGTGCTATGTCTTTGCCCACGCTGGGCTTTTCTGCTATACAAACAATCATTGCTTTTTTCTATTGATTTCTGTTTTGCGGGTGTGAAACTTTCCTTTAACAGTTCCTGACTCCAAAATTCTATTCTTCATTTCAAGCTCCCAACTACAATCTTCTATCTATTCAGCCCTTTTTGCCAGTTGCCTCTGAACAGTCGTGCCAGGAAGAGGCATCCTCGGCAACTCAGGTCGATGGCCATAGCCGTCCATACGCCGCGCAATCCATAAATGGGTGCCATCCATGCAGCCAGCGAAAGCCTTATTCCCCACATACTTGTCAGACTGATGATGGCAGGCACGAGTGTGTCGCCGGCGCCTATGAGCACACCATTGGTTACTATCATGGCCGCAAACATCGGCTCGGCCCATGCCTCGATGCGCAGTGCGGCGGCTCCCTCGCTGATGATGGCGTCTACGGGTGTCATCACTGCCATCAGTTCTGGTGCAAAGGCATACATGAGTATGGCCATGCAGGTCATGATGGTCATGCCCATTGCCACCGACATGTATGCAAACGAGCGCGTGAGTTGTGGCTGCTTTGCGCCGATGCCCTGTCCTACCAGCGTGGTGGCGGCCTCGGCAATGCCGTATCCTGGCATATAGCAGAGGCTCTCTACGGTGATGGCCATCGAGTTGGCCGCTATGGCCACGGTGCCCAATGGTGCCACGATGATGGTGCTCACGATTTGTGCCGATCCCATGAGCAGATGTTGAAGCCCCATGGGGGCTCCGATTTTAATGGCCGTTTGGATGGTGTCTTCGCGTGGACGGAATGAGCCGGGATGCCCTACCAGACAAAGCATGTCGCTGCGTACCAGCAGAAAATAGAGCATGAGCATGGCCGTGACGAAGATGGCTACGCCCGTGCCCATGGCAGCACCGGCCACGCCATAGTCAAGGAGGTAGATGAACACATAGTTGAATGCTACATCCATGCAGCACATGGCGATGTTCAGCATCGAGGGAATCTTCATGTTGCCTGAGCATTTCAGCATTGAGCCGGCCAGTCCTTCCAGTTGGAAGAACACACCACTCAATGCGATGATGAGGAAGTAGAGCGATGCATCGTGCGCTATATCGGGCGTTCCTCCCAGCCAGTAGGGTAGGAGGCGGTGAATGGCGATTCCCAGTGAGCAGAGGGCGAGACTCCATATTGTGCTGCAAATCAGACTCTGTCGCAGTACGCGGCGTGCCGCCTCGAAATCCTTCGCCCCAATGAAGTGGGCCACCTGTACCGAGAAACCCATGGAGACGGCAGATCCCAGACCACCCATGAGCCATGTGGTGCTTTCTACCAACCCTACCGACGCGGTGGCTTTTTCGCCCAGATGTCCTACCATGGCATAGTCGATGAAGAACATCACGATGCTTGATATCTGTGCGAGTATGCCGGGTATAGATAAGTTTATGATGAGGCGCAGCTTTTCGGCTTGCGTCATCTTGCGCCCTTCTCTTATATAAGACAGTAGGTCTTGATTCTCTTTCTTTGCCATTTCTCGTGTCAGAAACCTATTCGGCTTGTTTTCAAGCTGCGTTGCTGCTCAATTTCCTGCAAGTCGGCCAATGTCACTTCATTGGTCTGTCCTGTTTGTCCGGCAATGCGCAGTCGTGCCGACTGTGCCATGGTCTGTGCGTGCATCTGTATTGTGCGTGCGTTGACGGGACTATTGCGGGTTGCCTGCCGGTGCAGGTTTTCTACGTAGTGCGTCAGGTACTCGTCGGCTTCTGCCGAGAGCGTCAGCCGGTAGTCGGAAGAAAGCATTTGCCGGAGCAGTTGCATGAGCTGTGGTGCCGTAAAGTCGTCGAAGATGACCGAGTGGTAGAGCGATGCAAAGCCGTTGAGTGCCAGCTGTCGCAGCACGTCATCGTTGCTTTCGCCTACTTCGGCAAAGACGATGGCCGTTTGTTGTTTGGTCTCCTTGATTTTGTTCACCAGCCAGGTACGTATGGAGTCGGTTGGTTGGTTGCGGTAGCGTGGCGAGTCCATATCCATGAATAGCAGGCCGTCGGTGGCACGCTTGAGTGCCTTCTCGAGTGTGTCGTACATGTCTCGCGAGTTCAGCTCCTCTATATTCAGCGTCACGGTGTGGCCTCGTTTCAGCAGCCCCAGGCCCTGCATCAGCCTGCCCAACAGCTCTGCCACGGTGCTTTTGCCCGTGCCAGTGTTGCCGATAAAGTTCCAGTAGAGCATTTTTGAACTGGCGGTAAGCGAGCCCGTCTGGCGTTCCATTCGCACGGTGGTGACATAGCCGTGCAATGCCTGCTTGGCCTGCTCTACACCCACCAGCTGGTCCAGGTCGTGCAGGGCACTCTTGAGAATGCTCTCGTCGATGGGCCCCAGTTTCCCTTGTAAGCCGTCGTGCCGGGGAATGTCGCAAAGCTCAATGGTCTTCAGCATCTCGTCGGTGAGCTGTTCTGCTGGCAGCTTGTTCAGCCGCTGGCTCATGGCAGGAATGATGTGCGACTTGAGCAGGCGCGTCACGAAGCGGCCATTGCCGAAATGCTCGTCTTTCTGGTTATATTCATCGATAATGTATTGCGAGAGTGCCCTTTCGGCCTCGTCGGTCAGGTGGTATTGTTCCTTATCGAGCACCAGCTTGCCTATGCGCAGCAGTTGGTCGGGCGAGTAGTCGTCGAAGTGGAAGAAGTAGGAGAAACGCGATTTCAGTCCAGGGTTCGATTCTATCATGCGTTTCATCTCGTTGGTATATCCTGCCAGGATCACGATCATGTCGGTTTCTTCCAGGCTTAGGTAGGTGAGCAACGTCTCGATGACGCGCATGCCGAAGTCTCTGTTGTCGTCGCTTTTCACGAAGAGGTTGTAGGCCTCGTCGATGAAGAGCACGCCTCCCGATGCCCGCTGTATGGCATTGAGGGTGTTCTTCTCTGTATCGCCAATGTATTGGCCCACAAGTTTCGAACGGTCGGTCTGCACCAGATGGCCGCTCGATAATGCGCCTATTCCTCGATAGATCTCGCCTAAATATTCGGCAATGGTGGTCTTGCCAGTGCCGGGGTTGCCGGTAAACACCATGTGCATGGGGGGCATACGGTTGTAGAAGCCACGGTCGGCACGTATCTTATTGAGGCGTACCAGCGAAGTGTGATTGATGATGCTCTGCTTCACGTTGTCAAGCCCGATGAGGCTCTCCAGTTTCTTCAGTGGCACTGAAGGGTCTCTCTCCTCTGCCTGTGGAATGTCGTCGGCCACGATGAGGTTCATGTCGGCGAGTGGCGGGGGGGCAAAAGGCTGCAGCTGTTCGGTGCTGATGGTGCGGCGCACTAAGCGTGGCAGTATCTCGTCGTCGATGGTCTGGCGGGCCATGTACATATTGGCAAAGTTCATGCCACGCAGGCTATAGGCTCTTTCAAAGTAGTGGAAGAGCTTCTTCCGTGCCTCTTCCTCGAGTCGGAAGTTCATGTCTTTCAGCCATTTCACGCTTAGCCGTGTCATTACCTCTGGCTCCACGTCGTCGAAGTCGTAGAAAGTGTAGAACAGTTCGCGGGCAGGCTCACACATTTTGATGAGTTCTTCCATCCGGCCTTTTCCGCCAAGCAGCACTACCGTTATGTTTTTCATCTTCAGCAGTTTGTTGGCCAGTATCTCTATGCCGGTGAGCGACCCCACCGCTCCTTTCAGTGCCAGTGCCTCGGCATTGTTTATCACGAGCAGGTTGTCGGCATTACTGTCGAGTGTCTCTTCCACTTTTGGTGAATATCCATTGGTGGGGTCGAGCATGTCAATGGCATTCAGTTCTGCAATGTCTTGTGCAGTCCCGTCTTCCACGAGCTTCTTTCCCAACCGTTGCGCCGCTGTTCGCTTGCCAGTGCCTTTTTTGCCTGTCAGCACCAGATGCCGGCGCTTCCATTCAATGGGACTGCCGGGCCGGTTGGTGTCGAATACGCGTCGGCGGTCCAGGTAGTCAAGCAAGTTTGCAAAGCCATTGGGCATGAGTATGGGACCGTCGCCCTCTTCCATTGGCTGCTCGTCGGCCACGATGAAGGGTTCCAGTTCTTTCTCGCTTGTCTGTGGGCGGATCTTGCTCAAAGGACATTTTAAAAAGGTTTTTCCTGCCACGGTAAAAACCAGGTAGGGCTCTTTGCCATAATACTTCCTGTCGGGGTCTGCTCCAAGATGGAAACTGATGGTGGCTGTATCGTCGTCGGCATAGAGGTTCAGTACCTGAAAATCGAAGGCCGGCATGATGTTGCCAGGTTTTTCAAACAGCTCCTCGTCTTCTGTCAGATAGGCATAGTAAGCACCCATCACGATATAGAAGTTATCTTTATTCAAGTGTCTGAAGGTTAGGCTGATAGGCATGCTTTCCTTCCCTTTTTTCTTGAAATACGGATCGTAGCTCAGTTGAATGGGCTTTACCACGCGGTTCACGTCGGTGGGCAGACAGGCTATCTGGAAGAGCCTTGTTTCCAATACCTTTCCGTCTATAGATAGTTCGGCAGTATACTCATCAACGAAGTTTTCTTTTGCAGGTTTGGGCAGATGGTTGGCGGTATTTATCTGTGTATAGAAGAAGCCGGTGGAATTGGTGTTCACCTCGTTGTCGATTGAATCGATGATGAGATTCTTGTTGTTGGTGGCATTGCTGTAGTTTGTCCCTTCATACACGCGGAAGCGCATGTTAAGCGTGTCTTCGGCATTGGCTGTGCCCCTGACTACAAACGAAAGCGTGTAGTCAGGGGACCAGGGAAAAAACATGTCGTCTTCACTATTGTACCAGTCTTTCAGTCGCTGGTCGAAGCAGACGCAGAAAAGCTCTAAATTGATATGTTGGTTCATCTATTTTATTTGTCGTTGCCGGTGATGTTGTCTATGGCTTCTCTTGCCTCATCGTTCAGGCTTATGTTTCGGTTCACCTTGGCATCGATGGTTCCAGCGCGCATGATGTCGGCCATGTCTACGCCAGTGGCACTCTTTAGCACGTCGAAGGCCTGCTTGATGGCCACGGGCACACCTCCGCTGATGGCGGTGATGCCTGTACCGTCGCCTGAGCCGCTGTAGATGCTCACGTCCTTAATCGATGCAATGGGCTTAGCCACGTTTTCTACCACCTGCGGCAGCACCTCGATCATCATCTGCATCACTGCGGCATTGTTATATTTTTTATAGGCTTCTGCCTTCTTGTCCATGGCCAGAGCCTCGGCTTCACCTTTCTTCTGTATGGCGTAGGCTTCGGCCTCTCCTTTGGCTTTTATGCCCGCAGCCTCCTGCTCCAAACGGTAGCGTGCGGCATCGCTCTCGGCGTTCTGGGCCAGGGCTCTTTGTTCGGCTTCATATCTTTGGGCCTCGGCCACGCGCTTGCGCTGTTCCAGGTCGGCGGCAGCGTCTATCTCTACCTTGTATTTGTCGGCATCGGCTTTCTTTTCCACCTCAGCAGCCAGTTGGTTCTGCTTGATTTCTATCTGTTCACGAGAGAGTATCTGCTCACGTTTGGTCTTCTCGATCTCGGCCTCAACGGTCTTCACGTTAATCGTCTTCTGCTGTTCTTGCTGCTGTATGGCATAGGCCGCATCGGCATCGGCCTGGGCTGTGTCAGCTTCTTTCTTAAGGGCAGCTCGGCGCAGGGCCAGTTCGTTGTTTTTCACGGCTATGGCAGTGTCGGCATCTACACGGGCATCGTTGCTATCCTTGTCGGCCTTGCTCACTTCGATCTTCACGTCGCGTTCGGCAATGGCACGGTTGATGGCTGCGTCTTTCTTGATTTTTGCCGTGTTGTCGGCACCCAGGTCTTTTATCAGTCCTTCACGGTCGGTCACGTTCTGAATGTTGCAAGAGATGATTTCTATGCCCAACTTAGCCATGTCGGGCTGAGCCTTGGTCATCACCTGGTCGGAGAAACCGTCGCGGTCGGTGTTCAGAGAGCGGAGGTCGAG
>CAMJLB010000016.1 GCA_946406555.1 uncultured Prevotellaceae bacterium
GAACTGAAGGAGGTCGACGTGCAGGTGCTCAAGGGCGTGGTCTACATCTCGCTGGCCGACAACATGCTCTACAAGAGCGGAAGCTATGAAATCAACGACCGCGCTCAGGAGACGCTATCGAAGATTGCCAAAATCATCACCGACTACAAGGACTACGACGTGCTCATCGAGGGCAATACCGACAACGTGCCCATCTCGCGCCCCAACATACGCAACAACTGGGACCTCTCCTGTCTGCGTGCATCGAGCGTGGTGCAAGAACTGCAGAACAAGTATGGCGTAGACCCGAAGAGGCTCACCGCCGGCGGACGGGGCGAATACAACCCCCTGCAGGGCAACGACACCGAGCTGGGCAAACAGCGCAACCGCCGCACACAGATTATCATCACGCCGAAGCTCGACGAGTTCATGGAACTCATCGGCGAGGCTCCTGAAACTGAATAGGCTGAAAAAGGAAATAGAAAAAAGTCCGAATCCTTTGACGGTTCGGACTTTTTTCGTAACTTTGCATTAAATTATTAAGAAAACTTACTACTGCAGGAATATTCATTCATCAATAACAAAAAACTGAAATGAAGAAAACATTACTTTCGGCAGCACTGGCCATCGGCGCCCTCTCTGCCTCGGCCCAGAACATTGTGAAGGGCGACTATGGTTACCTGTACTGCCACATGAGCGACCGTGGCGAATATACGGCCTATGCCATCAGCCGTGACGGCATGAACTACGAAGACATCATTGGCGGCGATGCCATCATGGACCCCAAGGTGCACGCCCGCATCGAGGGCGGACAGCGCGATGCCTACATCACCCGCGCCTGGAACGGCAAGGGCTTCGTGATGGTGACCACCGACATGTGTGTGGCCAAGAGCCATAAGTGGGACAACTACGGCATAGACCTGCTGAAGAGCGACGACCTCATCAACTGGACATCGGTGACCTTCGACTATCGCAAAGGCACCAGCATCTTCTTAAACCCCGAGGCACCAAGCGTATATAAGGACTGGTCGACCATCAACCGCGTATGGGCCCCACAGATATTCTGGGATCCCAACTACACTTGGGAGAATGGCGACAAGGGCGGCTACTGCATCTACTACTCCATGCTGAACCGCCCCGAAGAGAAGTATGACCGCATGTACTACAGCTATGCCGACAAGTCGTTTACCAAGCTGACGCAGCCCAAGCTGCTCTTCGACTGGGGCTATGCTACCATCGATGCCGACATCAACCTGCTCGACGACGGCCTCTACCACATGCTCATCAAGAAAGAGGGCGGCAAGCCCGGCATATATACCGCCACTTCGAAAAACCTGACCAGTGACTGGGGCGAGCCCGTGGAGAACGACTACGTGAGCTTCGAGGGCCGGAAGAACTGCGAGGGATCGAGTGCCTTCCAGCTCATGGGCGAGAAGACATGGCGCGTGGCCTACATACAGTATAGCGACAATCCTAAACACTATCGCATCTGCGAGGCCGACGAGAACCTGCGCAACTTCAAGAACCCACAAGACATCAAGGGCGTCACCGGACCACAGCACGGCTCGTTCATGCGTCTCACAAAGAAAGAATATAACCGACTGAAGAAATGGTCGGACAAGCAAAATGCAAAAGCAAAAAAATAAACAGAAAAAGCCCCAAGCGCAGGCTCCTGCCACCAAGCCCGAAAACAGGCTGACGGAAGGAAGCCTGCGCTTCTATCCGTTATTGCTCGCCACGACTGCCTTGCTGATAACCTGCGGGTTACTTATCTTCCATGAAAGCGACTACCTCTTCCGCGCACAGGAGCTGAATCTCTTCCTTTACACCCCGCTGTTCCTAAAACAGCAGATGGTAGTGGCAGGTGGCTTTCTTTCTTACACCGGAGCTTATTTCACACAGTATTTCTACCATCCCTGGTTAGGCGCAATGCTGCTCTGTATGTGGTTAGGCTCGCTTATGTGGCTTGTGAAGAAAGCCTTCGGCGTGCCTTCACGCTGGGCTGTCCTGCTACTGATACCTGCCGCCTTGGTACTGCTCACCGACTTCAACCTGGGCTACTGGTTCTACTACCTAAAACTTCATGGCCATTTTTTTGTCACCGCCATAGGCACCTCGGCAGCCGTGGCGCTTGCATGGGCCTACAGGGCTGTCATGGGCAGCGGCCGTGGCGATAGAGTCGCCACATACAGAATGGTGGGAGCGCAGACGCTCATGACCATTGCCGCCCTCGTGGGCTACCCGCTCATGGGGTTCTATGCCTTGCTGGCTGTGGCACTGATGGGCGTCGTAACGTGGCGTCTGCCACTGTCGCTCACCTTAAAGGCCATTGCCACCACACTGGCCGTGCTGCTCATGGCCTTTGTGCCCATGGTCTACTACCGCCTCGTGTACTACCAGACCAGCTGGGACAACATCTGGTGGACGGCACTGCCCAACTATCCCGACACCGACGGTCTCTCCCCTTACTATTATACTTATATGGCACTTGTGGCAAGTCTGCTGGCTTTTGCCGCCTGTTACCTGCCAGGGCGCAAGCCATCGCCCATTGCCAAGCCCTTCCTGTGGGGTGGAACCCAGCTGTTGCTCACAGCAGCCATCGCTGCCGGCACATGGCACTTCTGGTATAAGGACACCACCTTCCACGAAGAGCTGCAGATGAATGCCTGTGTGGAGCAACAAGACTGGGAAGGCGTGCTCGCCATCGCACGCAGTCATGAAGGCGAGCCCACCCGCATGATGGTGACGCTGAAAAACCTGGCACTCTTTAGACTCGGGCGGGCAGGCAATGAGATGTACAACTATAGAGATGGTGCACGCCAACCTGCTGCCAGCTTCGAACTGCGCATGGCACAGCTCAGCGGAAAGAACCTCTACCTGTACTACGGCCTGCCCAACTACTGCTACCGCTGGTGCCTGGAAGACGGTGTGGAATATGGCTGGCGCGTGGAGCATCTGAAAAACATGACGCTCTGCTCTATACTGAACCAAGAACACACCGTGGCAAAAAAATACATCGACCTGCTGAAACAGACCAAATACTATGGCGAGTGGGCAGAGCGCTACGAACCGCTGACGCAGCCTATTGCACAAAAGAAAGTAGACAGCGACCCGGCCCTGGGCCCCATACGCCGACTGATGAACGGCATCGACATACTGGGTAGCGACCAGTCGCTCGTAGAACTGTTTCTGCTCAACATTCATGCCTACCGCAAGACCGACGACCTGGTATGTGCCGAGCTGGTGCTGCTCTCGGCCTTGCAGCTGAAAGACATTCCCGCCTTCTGGAGGGCATTCAACCAGTATGCCCTGCTCATGAAAGACCGCCACATACCGCGACACTATCAAGAGGCTGCCTATTTGTATGGGCATCTTGAAAACACGGTCGACATAAGCCGCATGCCCTTCGACGAGAGCGTCAGGCAAAGCTATGAGGCATTCATGAAGCTGGCGCAGCAATGCCAGAACATGAGCGAGGAGCGCATGAAGGATGTGTTCTATCCCCGGTTCGGCAACACTTTCTACTACAACTACTTCCTCATGCGAAACATGAAGTCGTATTAAAGTTTTTGAGTATTTTGAGTTTTTGAGTTTACGACCATGATAAGGAACTGCTTTTGTTTTCTTTCCATTATACTGCTTACGGCCTGCAACAAATCCGAAGTGCCCACTGACTACGCCGAGGCCAACGCCCCTGCAGCCATCTATCCCGACTATCAGGGGGTGACAGTGCCTGTAAACATGGCACCGCTGCACTTTGAGTGGACGGGCCAGGCCGACGAGGTGGTGACAAGCCTCACCGTTGCCGACGAGCAGCTGGTGCTCGGCGGGACAAAGGTATGCCCCACCCCATCGGAATGGCAACAGCTCGCAGCCAAGGCCGTGGGGGGCGACAGCATTCGCGTAGACATGTATGCAAGAAGCGGCAACGACTGGAAGCACTATCGCCCCTTCGGCATCTATGTGTCGCCCGACTCCATCGATCCATGGATCAGCTATCGTCTCATCTCTCCCAGCTACGTCACCTACGAAGAGCTCACGCTCAACCAGCGATGCCTGGAGAGCTATGAAGAGCGCGTCATCTACGACAACATGCTCTGCTCTACCGAGCAGAACGGACAGTGCATCAACTGTCACCACTCGCAGCTGGGCAACCCCCGGCGCACCATGTTCCATGCACGTCAGAACATGGGGGGCACGATGATCAACTACGACGGCCAGCTGCTGAAGGTAAACCTGAAGACCGACGCCACGCTCTCGGCCGGTGTCTATCCCGCATGGCACCCTACGCTGCCAAACCTCATCGCCTTCTCGACCAACCTCACGATGCAGAGCTTCCATACCCGCGACATCGACAAGATCGAGGTGCTCGACTCGCAGAGCGACCTTATTCTCTACGACATCGACAAAAACGAAGTGGCCACCATCGAGAACGCCCCTACAGAATTTGAGACCTTCCCCTGCTGGACTCCCGACGGCCGCTGGCTCTACTACGCGTCGGCCCGCTTCGAGTATGCCGACACTGCCCGCAGCGAGGAGGCCGAGGCCATCATGCGCTACAAAGACATACGCTACAACATCTATCGCAAAGCCTTCGATCCTGCCAACCGTCTCTTCGGGCCACGCGAACTGGTCTTTGCCGCCGACTCACTGGGGCTGAGTGCTACGTTGCCACGTATCTCGCCCAATGGCCGCTACCTGCTAATGGCCGTGGGCGAATGGGGCACGTTCCACATCTGGCACCGCGATGCCGACCTCTGGCTCATCGACTTGCAAAAGAACAATGAGGCACGGCCTTTCACCGAAGTGAACAGCGCCGAGGTGGAATCGTATCACACCTGGAGCACTTCGGGACGCTGGATCGTTTTCAGCAGCAGGCGCGACGACGGCAACTACACCCGCCCCTTCTTTGCCCATGTCGACGAGCACGGCCATGCCACCAAGCCCTTCGAACTGCCTGCCGAAGACCCAAACTACCACCGGGAGTTGATGAAGAGCTACAACGTGCCCGAGTTCCTGCTCGGCCCCGTCGAGATAGCGCCACAGACCTTTGCCGATGCGCTGAAAAAAGAGGCAAAGGCGGTGCGGTTCGTACAATAAACAGAGCTGTTCATACAACGCAGGTGTCATTCTCGGGCACCTGCGTTTTTTATTTGTACCTTTGCCACATCAAAAATCACGAATATAAAGGTACATAAAAAATGAAGACAAACAAGCTCTCACTCATCAACTTGAAAAACTGCCTGCGCGAGACCAGCCTGCGCTTCCCCGCTGCTATTGGCTATGCAGCACTGTTCACCATCCTCACTATGGCACTGGTTTGGCATCCACACCTACTTCCCAAAAGCCAGGCTTTCAACCTACAGGCTTTCCTGGCCGAAGGTGCCCTGCTATCAGTGATGCTGAAACTATGCAAGGAGACAGGCCAGACAAACTTCGGCCGCAACGCCTGGCTCTGCCATTTATCGTTGGCCGCCGTTGCCATGCTGTGGATGCCACTCGACTATCTGGGGCAGGAACTCATCACGGCACATCTGTCGATTGCCGTACTGCTCTTCTGCCTCTGCATCTTCCTGCCTTTCCGACGCGAGACCGACGACATTGCCTCGAGCAACCTGGGTGCACGCATCATCAAGGCAGCCATCTTCTGCCCGCTCGCCGGCATCGTTCCAACCGTGCTGCTTTCTGGACTTATAGCATTCTCCTTCCCATTGTTTTTTCAACTCTCGGCCATCGACAAGGACTATATGTCTATCGCCATTATCTTTCTGCTTTTTCTGCCTTTCCTATTGTTCCTGTCGCGTGTCCCCAAAGGCAAGCGACTCGTCTGCCATCAGCTGAAGGTGGGCAAATTTGCCATCGTGCTCATTCGCCAGATCACCATGCCCTTGGCCGTGATCTACATGTGCATTCTCTATTGCTACGATGCCCACATTGCCTTGGCATGGGAGTTGCCTAATGGCGGCGTATCATATATGGTGGCCATCATGGCAGCCATGGTGTTTGCCATAGAGTTCTATCTCTATTTTGTGAGTCGTGGCAACCAGGACTACACGGTGAACTGGTATCTGCGCTGGTTACCCATATTCATAATGCCACTCCTTGCCCTAATGAGCATTGGCATCTGCCGGCGCATAGCCGACTACGGCTTGACGGCTTCACGCCTCTATCTCGCCACGCTCAACGTATGGTTCTACGTCGTCTTCCTCCTCATGTTCTCCACCCGGGCCAGGCGCATACATTGGATTCCGCTCTCGTTCGCAGCCCTGTTTGCCCTCACCTCATTCCTGCCATTCAACTACAATACGGTTGCACGGCTTTATATAGTCAACGATGTGCAACAGCGCATCGCCCAGCACGACACCGACGATAGCGAGATTCTTTCGCGTCAAGACTATCTGCGCAACACCTACGGCTACGAGGTTACCACAGAATGATACTTCTGCAAACAATAAAAAGCCCTCTCGTAACGTTATAGCAACATATATGGAATGGCTCAGAATATCGACAAGCAACGAGTTGGTGCGCGTCGCCACGGACGAGATAGTCTACGTCCGTGCCGACGGCAACTACTCCGACCTTGTGCTCACCAGCGGCAAAAGCCACAAAATGACATTCCAACTACACTATTTCGACGAAACATTCCAGCTCTTGAGGCACAATATGTTTGTGAGGGTAGGCCGTAGCCTCATCGTCAACAAGCGATACATCTACGTCATCAATCTCACCGACCACCTCCTGATGTTTGCCGGACAACAGATAACTGGCGACATCAAGCCACTTCAGGTGTCGCGCGACTCGCTGAAACAGCTGAAGGAAATGCTGGAAAAAGAGAAAGGAAATGAATAATGCACGATAAGAAACCCGATACGACAACCCAGCCCACAGGCGAGAAGCCTATCATCATCATTGAGCGCGACGACAAGGACGAAGCCGCGACTGTCGAGGTGAGAAGGGTCTGGTGGAAACCTTCCTGGCACCAGCTGCTCGAAGTGGTATTGCTGCTCTTGCTCCTGCTGTTGGCCTTTGCCGGATACAGGGTCTGGGGCTATTTCCACCGCATAGGAGTGCCTATTTCCATAACCCCCGAGGAGAACATTGAGAAGCTGAAGCTGCCCGCCCGCCAAGAGACCGCCGAGGTGGTGATGACAAGCGACAGCATACTGGGCGTGGCACTCGATTTCTATGCCCTGCACGGGCTGCGGGCCACGCTTGAGTTCCAGGAGCCCGACACTGCCGACCACGCAGTGTTTCTCTACTCACGCTCTGCCGACCACACGCCGGCCAACGAATACGAAGGCTCGCTGGTAGTTCAGGGAAGGGAGCTGCAAAGCGACCGCTCCCGTCTGGGCTACATGGCCATGCTGGATAATCAGATGGTCATAGGCATTTCGCGTAGCGACATGGTGAAAGACTACGTGGCCGAGCAGGGTGGTTCGTTCTTCCGCCAGTACATCTTGGTGAGCAACGGCGTGCTGCCAGGCCATTTCCGCCTGCACGGCAAGGTAGAGCGCAGAGCCATTGGGCGCATAGGCGACACACTATATTTTATAGCCACCCGCCATCAAGAGACGCTTTGGGACTTTGCCGATGCCCTGCGTGAGTATGGTTTCAGCGATGCCATCTACATCACTGGCGGCAACGACTACAACTATTATCGCTCTCGCGATGGCAAGCGCCACGATATTGCAGACCCTGCCAACTACCCCCACACGAAATGGGCTGGCATCATACCCTGGCTGGTATTCAGAAAGGCAGAGTGATTCATCATTTACACACCGTATAAACATACCGTTCGTCGGGGCTTACCACAGTGGTAAACTCCGACGGGCAGTTTCTCAAGACATCTTTCAGATCGTTGCTGATGCCCTCGCCCGAGAGCTTCAGCACAGCCTCCTTCATCGTCCACAACCTGATGAAGGCCACGTCGGGACGAGGTGAGTTCTGTATCAGCTCCACCTCCTCGTCGTTCATTGTGTAGCGCACCAGCGTGTCCTTGTATTCCCGCACCGATTCTACGTCAATGCCTACAGGCCGGTTGCTCAGCACGCAGACAGCCGCCTCCCGGCAATGGCTCATGTTGAAGTGTATCTCCGGATGGCCCACGATGCTGGGCTTGCCATGCTCACCATATTCAAACACAGGTCTCTCGCCGATGCCATACTCCCGCCGCAGCCCCTCGCACAACAGCAGATAGGCCGCCGCACAGGTGCGCCTACCCAGTTCATGCCGAAAGCGCAAAGCCTGCTCGCGTCGCTGTTCGGAAAGCTGCGAAAGGGCTTCTGCAAGGTCGAAGTCCATGATATGATCATTCAGGTATAGCATTTTCTTTGCAATGTTTCGAAGGTATTTACAATCACGTTCCCCTGTCTGTATCGCGCATCCATGCTGTCACCGTCTGTCCCATGCGCTGTTTGAAAGCTATGCTGAAGGTGCTATAGCTCCGGTATCCGCTTTCGCTGGCCAGCTGCTGGGCGGTGAAGGGACGCTGGGCTGCTACCGCCTCGCGATAGAGCCTCATAAAGCGATTGATGCGCAGATTGTTGATATAGGCATTATAGGCGATGCCTTGGCCAGCGAAATACTGGCTGAGATAGTTGCGGTTGGTGCCAACGGCTTTGGCAAGCTGCGAAATGGTCAGGTCGTGCTGCAGGTATAGCTGCGTGTCTATGCAATACTGTTGCAGCAACTGCCCGATGCTTTCAAGTGTGGCTTGCGAAAGGCCCTTGTCTTCGGCCGCAGCCGATTTGCCATCGTCGGTCTCTGCCTCGCCAGTGGCAAGATGAAGGCTCAGGTCGCTCAGCGTTTCTACCCGCCACAGAAGATAGCCTATCAGCACGAAGAGAATCGCCTGCATGGCGTATTGGTAAACAGGCCCCTTGATGGTAAAGGCATAGATACCGAACACCAGCAGCATGATGGCCAGCACCATGAAGCTCTGCCACACCTCCTTGTGCTCCAGGTCGGCATAGTTGTTGCGCAGCCAGTGGCCGTATTGTCTCAGTGCGCGCACCATATATATCGTTAAGCCCACGCACATCACCAGGCAATAGACATACTCCACCGTCATCAGGGCATAGCTGCCGGTAGCCACGCCCAGTGCCGCTTCTACGACGATGGGCGTCATCAGCGCGAAGACGGGCCACAGCGGTCGGTGACGGTCTTGCAACATGGCGAGCAGCACGATGAGAGCCAATGGAAATATAGTCATGCAGTCGAGCAGTCCACCTACAAGATCGACCATTCTGGCTTCACGACTTGACTGGAGGAAAAATAACGGCATGTACCAGACATGGTTCAAGGCCAGCGACGCAAAGAACGCTGCCGTGCAGCGGCGCAGGTGCAAAGGCGGCGTAATCTCGGCGACAAAGGCATTGCCCCGGCGCAGCAGCAGATAGCAGGCTGACAGCATGGCCATCGTGGCAGCACCTGCGTACAACATAACATAGAGCGTATCAGCCCGGATCTGGTCGTACATGGTTTACGATTCTTTTTTAGCTGTGTGTAAAGATACGATTGTCTGCCTACATTGGCAAATATTTAGGAACAAAGAATCTACTGTCCGCCCAGTCGCTCGAAATACGCGATGGTGTCTTCCCAGGTCTTGAAGGTGTCGCTTCCGAACTCAAGCAGTGTGGCCATGGTGTCGCCCTCTTTCTGGCGCGAAATGAGGTAGTCGCCATAGAGCAGGTCGCGGCGGTAGGTATAGATGGCGTGGTGCCATGCCGGCACGTTCACGTGCTCTTGCAGCCACTGCCCCCAGTGCTCCTCGGCCGGCCCCACGAAGTATACCTGATACTGCTCTATGAGAAGGCGCACCGCCTTCTGCATAGAGCTGGCTGGGTTGCCATAGCCGTCGGCCAGCGTCTCTACACCTATATATATTATAGGGCGCTCGCGGTGCTCCTGCCTGTCGTCTATCCACCTTATCACGGGCAGCACCGAGTGCATGAAGCTCTTGTCGTTCATTCGGTGCTCGCCGTGGAAGCTGATGGCCTGGCTGTAGTGCTCGCCGAACAGAACCTGAGTGTGCACCAGCGGGTCGGCATCGCCAAACAGGCCGAACACGCGTTGCTGCTCGCCCTCATCGTATGCATGGGCGAAGTTCTGTTCCGACAGTTGCCGGTACTCCTTCACCAGCGGCTTGTCTACATAGAATTCCTGCACCCCATCCCGTCGTGGCGAGAAAAACTGCTGCTTGCCCGTGAGGCCGTGGCTCTGCATGGTCTCGGCAATCTGGAAGGCCGGGTTGGTGAGTATGCGGTCGTAGCCCGACAGCATCTCGGCATACATGCCCCCCATCGAGGTGCCAATGATGAGCCGGGGCTGCTCCTGCCGACAGGTGTCGAGCAGCAGCTGCAGGGCCTCCTCGGGGTGGATGGGCAGGTCGGGGGCCACGATGCGGGCCGAGGGCAACACCTCGCGCAGCCTGCCCACCGTGCCCGACTGGCCGCTGCTGCCAAAGCCGTGGACGTAAAGAATGGTCTTCCCCTTCATCAGTTCAGGGAATTGCTTGATGTACTGATTATTCTCCATAACAAGATGCAAAAATAATGCATTTCTACCGAACGGCAAACAATATTTCGTCGAAATATATTGCACTTTCAGTTTTTTTTCGTATTTTTGCCATCGAAAACGAACGAGTGAGAGAGAAATGAGATATTATCTGACACTGCTATTTCTGTCCTTTGCGCTTATTGGCAAAGCTCAAATGGACACGTTCGACGCGGACGTCATACAACCTTTCTGGCAATATCTGGAACAGCCCGCCCCGAAAAACTACCAGCAGGACGAAGGCCGTCTGAAGCTGGTGGGCGACATATACAGGTTCACCGAAGAGGGCACCCACACCTGCCTGACACAGCCACTGCGCGACGGAACCTTCGCCTTCGAGACGAAGCTGACACTGATGGATGCCGACGACGGCGACGAAGCCGGCCTGCTGCTCTACCGCTCAAGAGACGTTCATGTGCAGTGCTGCCTGAACAACTTCAGGGGCGACCACCGGGTGAAACTGCGCCTGCAGGTGCTGAGCCATAAGTTTTTGCTCCTGGACCGCTCCATAGGCACCAAACGCGAGATTTGGCTGCGCGCCTCGCTGGCCGATTCGGGCCGGAAGTACGACTTCAGCTATTCGCTCGACGGCAAGAAATACCACTGGATAGAGTCGGTAGAGACACGGCTGCTCTCGCCCGAGGCCACGGGCTGCACCGCCCCCATGCAGATAGGCATCTATTCGTTCATGGGCAGCGTGAAATATCAGGCGGGCTACAGCTATGCCCTCTTCGACTATGCCGGATACGCCAATTAGCAAGCCATTTTTTATTTGTTTCACTAAATAACATCATGCATTATGAAAAAGTATTTTGCTGAAGCTGTGGGCACAATGGTGCTCGTACTGATGGGCTGCGGCGTTGCCGTGAGCCTGGGTTGTAACCCCATCAACAACATTCCCGCCGTGGTGGGCACGGCCTTTGCCTTCGGTCTGGCCGTGGTGGCCATGGCCTATACCATCGGCGGCATCTCGGGCTGCCACATCAACCCCGCCATCACCCTGGGCGTATGGCTCTCGGGCCGCATGAGCGGCAAAGATGCCTGCGGCTACGTGTGCGGACAGGTGGTGGGCGCCTTCATCGGCTCGGCCCTGCTGGCCCTGCTCACTGCCAACGTGCCCGGACTCGACGGCACCGGTGCCAACGACCTGCAGGCCAACGTCTCCGTGCTGGGCGGACTGCTGGCCGAAGTCATCTTCACCTGCGTGTTTGTGCTCGTAGTGCTGGGGGCCACCGCCAAGACCAACGGCGCCACCAACAACTTTGCCGGACTCGCCATCGGCCTCTCGCTGGTGCTCGTCCACCTGGTGTGCATACGCTATACCGGCACCTCGGTGAACCCCGCCCGCTCGCTCGCACCGGCCATCTTCCAGGGAGGCACCGCCCTCACCAACCTCTGGATCTTCATCGTGGGCCCGCTGGTGGGTGCTGCCTGCGCCGCCGGCATCTGGAAGCTCATTGAGCCCGACGAGAAGTAAAGACACGACACACCCGCACAGCACGAAAGATTTTTTGCTAACTGCGTGTAGCATTTTATTGCCACAGAATGCACCAAGAGAGACGGAAAAGTTTAAATTCCGTAAAATTACCGCATTCTGTGGCTTCTTTTTGCTCGTTTTACGAAAGATTTCTGTAATTTTGCGGTCAAAACATACATATTGTAAATCATTAAATAGTAAAATCACAAATCGTTATGGTAAACTACAAAGAACTGGGTCTCGTGAATACCCGCGAGATGTTTAAGAGAGCCGTAGCCGGTGGCTATGCCATTCCCGCCTTCAACTTCAACACCATGGAGCAGATGCAGGCCATCGTGCAGGCTGCCGTCGAGACGAAGTCGCCCGTCATCATGCAGGTGTCGAAGGGTGCGCGCAACTATGCCAACGCCACCATCCTGCGCTACATGGCCGAGGGTGCCGTGGCCTACGCCAAGGAGCTGGGCTGTGAGCATCCCGAGATTGTGCTGCACCTGGACCACGGCGACAGCTTCGAGCTGTGCAAGGACTGCATCGACATGGGTTTCTCGAGCGTGATGTACGACGGCTCGGCCCTGCCCTACGAGGAGAACATCAAGATTTCGCGCCAGGTGGTAGAGTATGCCCACAAGTACGACGTGACCGTAGAGTGCGAGCTCGGCGTGCTCGCCGGCGTTGAAGACGAGGTAGCCTCCGAGGTGAGCCACTACACCAAGCCCGAAGAGGTCATCGACTTCGCTACCCGCACGGGCTGCGACTCGCTGGCCATCTCCATCGGTACCAGCCACGGTGCTTATAAGTTCAAGCCCGAGCAGTGCACCCGCGACCCGAAGACCGGCAAGCTCGTGCCTCCCCCACTCGCCTTCGACGTGCTCCACGAGATCGAGAAGAAGCTGCCCGGCTTCCCCATCGTGCTCCACGGCTCGTCGAGCGTGCCTCAGGAAGAGGTAGACACCATCAACAAGTATGGTGGCAACCTGCCCGACGCCATCGGCATTCCCGAGGACCAGCTGCGTGAGGCTGCGAAGAGCGCCGTGTGCAAGATCAACATCGACAGCGACTCGCGCCTGGCCATGACCGCCGCCGTGCGCCAGCATCTGGCCGAGCACCCCGACCACTTCGACCCGCGCCAGTATCTGAAGCCTGCTCGCGAGAACATGAAGAAGATGTACATCCACAAGATTGTGGAGGTGCTCGGCAGCGACGGAAAGCTGGCTCAGTGCTAAGTCCCGGAGAAGTGTTTCCCAACTAAGGAACCAAGACATCAAGGAGCCTTTACTGCCTCAGGCGGTGAAGGCTCTTTTTCCTTCTCAGTGTTAACCTACAAGAACGCCCGTCGATATTTAAAACAGACTATTGGAGACCCTTAGGAACAGACAAAGTGACCCATCATTTTGCAACAGGCAGTTGTTTTTCTGAGGTCGTGACATGCTGCAATTCCGACAAGGAACTGAAAGTCTTGCTATTCTCTTCTTTTAAGTAGATGAGCAAAATAGCTTATCATTGAACACGAAGACACAAAGACACAAAGATGAAGCCTTATATGCGTAGCCCTTTGTGTCTTCGTGTCTTCGTGTTTCATTTATAAGGCAATCATGTTTAGTTACTTATTAACGAAATATCCTAACGTGAATCCTGTCCAGATGGGGTTTCCTTCTTCGTGGAGTCAGGAGCCGTTATGGAGATTGCTGATGTGTTAGTTTGATGGGGTCATGAATATGCCGCGGCTCATGAGGCGCTGTCGTGCCATCTGCTCATACTCCGTTCCAGGCTGTCCATAGTTGGCGTAGGGATAGATGCTGATGCCGCCACGCGGTGTGAAGAGTCCCAGCACCTCGATATACTTCGGCTGCATGAGCTTCACCAGGTCGCGCAGTATGGTGTTCACCGTGTCTTCGTGAAAGCCGCCGTGGTTGCGGAAGCTGAAGAGGTAGAGCTTCAGGCTCTTCGACTCCACCATTCGCTCGGCGGGCAGATACATGATCTTGATCTCGGCGAAATCGGGCTGCCCCGTAATGGGACATAGCGTGGTGAACTCCGGACAGTTGAACTGCACCCAGTAGTCGTGGTCCTGGTGCAAGTTCTCAAATGTCTCGAGCACCTCTGGCGCATAGTCGGTTCTGTAGTGTGTCTGCTGGCCCAACAGCCGCAAACCTTCATCTTTACGATTTTTCTCCATCGTCTTGTTTTGTTAAAGGGGGGTTGGCAAGCACCCCTGAAAAAGTATAGAATTGAATAATTATTGTATTTGGACTGCAAAATTACAATTTTTATGCCAAATTCTGCACGATTCTCCCCAAAAAGCATTATTTTTGCAGCAAAATCATTCATAATGTATTTTTTCTGATATGACTTATAGACATTTTCTCCTTTCCCTCGTGGGCGCCCTGCTGCTGTCAGTTTCTGCCACCGCCCAGACGGGCATGCCGCCCGTAGACTACTCGTTGCGCCAGCCCGGCACCGCCGTCAAAGACCTGCAAGAGCCCGACACCCTTGGTCAGATGCACCGCCTGAGCGAATATGTGGGGCGTGGCAACTATGTGCTGATAGACTGCTGGGCCTCGTGGTGCCCTCCCTGCATGGAAGAGATGCCCAACGTGAAGGCGTGCTACGACAAGTACCGCTCGAAGGGCTTCACCATCGTGGGGCTCTCCTTCGACCGCAATCCCGATGCCTGGCGGCGGGCCATACGCGAGGGGAAGCTCGACTGGGTGCACCTCTCCGACCTGCGCTTCTGGCAGACCACGGCCGCCAAGACCTTCGGCATACGGGCCATACCGGCCACCATCCTCTGCGACCCCAAGGGCACCATCGTGGCCGTGGACCTCAGAGGGGAGCATCTGCAGCAGAAGCTGAAGGAGATATACGGATTCTGATGCGGGAACCTCGCATGCCTGCGGCGTAACGCAAAGATCATGATTTTTTTCAAAAACATCTGCTCCCATCTGCTCCGCGTGTAACAGCCTAAAATACAGCATGTTGCAAGCAGTTGCAGATGGAGCAGATGTTTTGAAACTTTTTTTATCAACAGTTCAGCCTTGATTAGGTCGCAATCCAGCCTATATTGCATTGCAATTCAGGCTGAATTGAGTCGCAATTCAGGCTGGATTGAGTCGCAATTCAGGCTGGATTGCGACCTAATCAAGGCTCCATTGCAGCACCAGCGGTATTATTCGTCATCGGACCAAGAGCTGCGGCCACGCGAGGCGGCACTGCTCGCATCGCCATGACCATGGCTTCCCGTCACTGTGACTCGCCTGCCATCGGCATTCAGGTCAGTGGAACCGGCATTCAGCGGTTGGTCGGTGAGCATGACAAAAGGTGTCGCTGTAGGCGACTGGTAAGTCTTTTTCATAGTCTTCATTCCATTCTATTATTTTATCATTATTTTTTTCACGTTCTTTCCATCGGCGGAGCGCAGGATATAGAGGCCACGACGAGGCGAAGATACCGACTGGCCCTTCAGGTTGTAGACGCGCTCTACGGTCGCCGACGGCTGCACGGCGTTGGCGATGCCCGCCGCCTCGTCGTCGACATGGGCGATGCGGGCCATGCCGCCAGGCAGAATGAAGTAGGCGCGCATGCCATTGAGCGTGTTGCCGCCCTCCTCAGGCTGATAGAGATTGCCGTCGGTGCCCAGGAATAGATGGGTGCCATTGGTTTTGAGCGCTATGGGGCTGAAGGTGCCTTTAAATCCATATAGCTGATTGCCGCCAAGGATGGTCGTCGGCAGGGAAGCCGCAATCTTCACACCGCTGAAGGTGGGATTCTCCACCGTCTCGCTGACGCGAACCAAAAAGGGCTCGCCGGCGGGAATGGAAGTAACTGGCGTGAAGTTGTAGACGCCATCGGTAGTAATCGATGAGACGCTACGCAGTTCAATGTTGACACCAGGGATGCTTGTGGAGGTAAACTCGAAGGGCAGGCAAAGGGTGTTCCAGATGCCAGCCTTCAGTGTGCGGTGGAGCGAA
This sequence comes from uncultured Prevotellaceae bacterium, assembly GCA_946406555.1. Classification (GTDB taxonomy): domain Bacteria; phylum Bacteroidota; class Bacteroidia; order Bacteroidales; family Bacteroidaceae; genus Prevotella. The sequence goes on from CAMJLB010000016.1 coordinate 15,979, forward strand.
ACATTCACTAAGTGGTTGTAGCCGTTAACGATAGACGTGGCGTTGTCGGCAGTTTCGTCGATGAAAACATTTCTTTCCGTTACTTTCACATCGTCGATGACAATCTGGCTACCAGTGAAAGTAATCTGACTGTTGGGGGCCAAACTGTTGAGAGGGATTTCTATGGTACTCCATTTGCCATGTTTTACGGAACTAACCATATTTGTGCCATTCACGGTAAATTTCAAATCATCAGAACTTGATTCCGACCCTGCCACTCTAAGCGATAATATACAATCGTTTGTACTTTCCAAGGGGATAGGAGCTGTGGTATATGAGCCAGTCCAGAAAAACAAGCACTGTTTTGCCGCATAAAGGCCATAAGTGTTATCAAATGATTTGTACTGAGAGTTCGGGTAGTCAAAATAAGAAGTACTCAGTTTGTTGTTGTAGTTTGCATTATATACAAGGCCAAAGTTGTTATCATTTCCCCCTACTCCATTAAGGTTATTAAATGATTCATAGTAGACAGCGTCGCCGATATCGAGTACAAGAATGTTGGCAATTTGAAATAAATGGTTCGTATTATTGTCTCCTGCACAAGTGAACACCAATTTTGATTGTTCAGAACCACCTTTCCATAATATAGGATAAGCTTTGTACCATTTATCATCTTTTAGATTTAGTGTACCTACCAAGAATCCGCCATCTGAAGAAACCTGTATTTTCTCATTTCCTACTTTAGAAAGACCATTAAACGTGATTCTTGCATTACCTCTAAGGCCTGTGAGGACAGGAGTTGCCAAACTACCCATTCCTAAATTATTTCCCACTTGGACTCTTACATCGCCGTAGTAGTCCTTTTCTGCTACGCAGTTTACGAAACGCCACCCTTCGTAGCCATCGGGAACTGTGGGTATGTTTTCGTTTGCATTAGTGAAGTCTTTTAGCGGTTTGTTCAGGATTTCTGTCTGCGCCCCTGCTGGCCAAACGGCAAACACCAGGGGCAATAGTAATAAGCCGATTTTAAGTCTTGGGTTTTTCATTTGTATAGTTGGTAAAATTAGTATACTATCTTGTTTTCTTTACTTTGTAATTATTAAGTAACCGTTTAAAAAAACTTGGTACGATTATTTAAACATATAATCGTCATATAATTTATCATATAATGACTACGCGCAGCAATTATTGGATAATGAATGGATAATGAATGGTAATTCGTGTTCATCATTTTCACCAATTTATTTTTTTTCGATTACTTAAACGGTTACTCAATCTGTCTTCATATAGGGGTTGTAGCTCCTTTCGTCGTCGATGGTGGTGGCAGGGCCATGCCCCGTATAGAGTGTTGTGCCGGTGGGCAGCGTGCTGGCAAGACGGCTGAGGCTCTGGATGAGCTGCTGCCACGAGCCTCCGGGGAAGTCGGTGCGCCCTACGCTCATGCGGAAGAGAGTGTCGCCCGTGAAGGCGATGCGCTCTTCCGGGCAGTGGAAGACCACGCCGCCAGGCGTATGGCCAGGCGTATGGATCACTTGCAGCGTGTGGGGGCCGAAGCTGATGGCATCGCCATCGGCAAGGGCGTCGCCCAACAGCGGCGACGGCTCGCCATAGGGCATGCCGAACAGCTGGCGTGCCTGCAGAGACAGGTCGGCCACGAGAGGGCGGTCGGCATCGTGGACGCGCACCGGGAGGCCAAGCTCCTGGGCGAGGCTGGCACAGCCGAAGCAGTGGTCGAGATGGCCGTGGGTGAGCAGCAGGTGGCACACATGGAGCCGCTGCTGACTGATATAGCTGCTGACAGCCTCGCGCTCGGAAAGAAAAAGGGCGCCGCAGTCGATGACTACAGCATCGAGGGTGGTGGAGTCGAAGAGCACGTAGGTGTTCTCCTGCAAAGGGTTGCACTGGAAGGTCTTGAGCTGTAGCATGGTGGGAAAGGGGGATTAGAGTGGAAGGTAGATGGCATATTTATCCAGGAACCACTCCTCGGCAAACCACTGGCTGATGGGCTGGCACTGCACGCGCCCCTGATAGGGCTGCAGCTCCTGGCTGAGGTCGCCCCCCTTGAGGCAGAGGATGCCGGGGGCAAGGGCGGAGGGAGCCGGCGGCGAGGTGAGCACATTCTTGCGCACCAGGGCCACGAGCTGAGGCAGGGGCATCACCGCCCGTGAGACCACGTAATGGTAGCGTCCCCGCTCATCTTCGCCACGGCGGTGCAGGGGCTGGCAATTATCCAGACCGATGGCACTGCACACCTCTTGCGCCACGCGTATCTTCTTGCCTGTGCCGTCGATGAGCGTGAACTTGCTGTCGGGATACAGGATGGCCAGGGGTATGCCGGGGAAGCCACCGCCAGTGCCCAGGTCAAGCACCCGGGACCCTGGCGCGAAAGCATTACATCGCGCCAGGGCGAGGGAGTGGAGCACGTGGTGGAGATAAAGATTGTCGATGTCGCGGCGCGAGATGACGTTGATTTTCTGGTTCCACTCACGGTAGAGCGCACCGAGCGCAGCAAACTGCGAAAGCTGACGCTCGCTGAGATGGGGGAAATAGTGCTGTAGAAGTTGCATAGAGGGCGCTGTCGCTATTCTCAATCTTCAATCTTCTCAGCAATGAACTGCTCGAGTTCTTGTCCGCGCAAGCCCTTGCTGAGTATGGTGCCCTGGGCATCGACCACGACGAAGAAGGGTATCGACGTGACCTGGAACAGCTGTGCAGCCTGGTTCTGCCAGCCCTTCAGGTCGCTCATCTGCGGCCAGGGCATGCCATGGTCGCGTATGGCCTTTGTCCATGCCTCGTGGTCTTCGTCGAGCGAGATGCCTACGATGCCGAGGCCCTTGGGCTGGAACTTCTTGTAGATGGCGAGCATGGTGGGCACCTCTTGCAGGCATGGCTTGCACCAGGAGGCCCAGAAGTCGAGAATGGTGATGCGGTTGCGTCCTATCAGGTCGGCAATGGGTGCTTCGTCGCCCTCGGGCGTGGTGAGGGTGAACACGGGCATGGTCTTCCCCTCGGCGGTGGCATCTTCGGTATTGGCGTCGAGCAGCCGTAGCAGTTCGCGCACGGCCGACCGCTGCTGGAAGTGCTGGGGCATGGCGTCGATAAGCTCGCGGCGCTTTTCGCGGGTGAACTTAGGCTCTTCGGCAAAGTTGGTGACGATGAAGTAGCCCAGCTCGTCGGCAATGTGCTCGCGTGCCACCTGGAGCACGCCCGCCACCATCAGCGTCTGAAGGCTGTCGACCTTGGCCATCTGGCTGTCGAGGTATTCGCGCTCGGCCCCGGGTGCATAGATCTGCCCCGACACCAGCTGGTAGATGCTGTCTATGCGCAACCCATAGTCGTGGGTGATTACGGTGAGCTGCTGCCAGCCATCGTTGGCCTTGGTGCCGCCGACGGTGGTGAGGTCGGGGTCGTCGGCATTGAGGCTCACCTCTATGGTGCCCGGCTCAAGGAAGAAGGTGGCCGAGGCCAGTCCCTCAGGGCTGTAGATGGCGCATAGCACCACGCTGTCGACCTGTCCGGAGAGGCTGAAGTGCCCGTCGCTGACGACGATGGTGTCGGAGGGAATGCCTGTGTCGAGATCCCGGGTGAGCAGCAGGGTGTCACCGTCGACAATGCCCTGGGTCGTGCCTTCGATTGTGTAGCCGTTTTGCTGGCACCCCACAAGGGCGAGAACGGCCAGGAGGAGCATGAAAAGGTGTGTGTAGGCTTTCATATGCGTAACATTCTTTGTGTATGAAAATGGGGTGAGCTGATGCGCCTCAGACGAGATACTGGTCGGAGATGCTCTCGTTCTCGATGACGCGGCGTATGGTCTCGGCAAACATTTCGGCCACGCTGATCTGCTTTACCTTGGCGCAACGCTGGGTGTAGGGTATGGAGTCGGTGAAGACAATCTCTTCGAGCGCCGACTCTTGCACCCTGTCGCTGGCCGGGCCGCTCATGACGCAGTGGCTGGCGCAGGCACGCACGCTTCGTGCTCCCGATGCCATCATCAGGTCGGCCGCCTTGGTGATGGTACCGGCGGTGTCGACCATATCGTCGACGATGACGACGTTCTTGCCCACGACGTCGCCGATGATCTGCATGCTGGCCACGACATTGGCGCGGGCACGCGTCTTGTTGCACAGCACCAGGGGGCAGCCCAGATACTTGGCGTAGGTGTTGGCACGCTTGGAGCCGCCTACGTCGGGCGAGGCAATGACGAGGTCGTCGAGATGGAGGCTCTGCAGATAGGGCAGGATGACGCCCGAGGCATAGAGGTGGTCTACGGGGACGTCGAAGAAGCCCTGAATCTGGTCGGCATGCAAGTCCATGGTAATCACGCGGTTGACCCCCGCCACGCTCAGCAAGTCGGCCACGAGCTTGGCACCGATAGACACGCGTGGCTTGTCCTTACGGTCCTGGCGTGCCCAGCCGAAGTAGGGCATCACGGCGTTGATGGTGCGGGCAGAGGCCCGCTTGGCAGCGTCGATCATGAGGAGCAGCTCCATGAGGTTGTCGCTCGAGGGGAAGGTGCTTTGTACGAGGAAAATGTCACGGCCGCGGATACTCTCTTCGTAGCTCACGGCAAACTCGCCGTCACTGAACTTGGTCATTTGCATCTTGCCAAGGGGGCAGCCCAGGCTTTGGCAAATGCGCTCTGCGAGGTATCTCGTGGCAGTACCGGAGAAAACCATGTAGGAATTTTGTGGTAACATATATATTTGAATTATTAATGTATTATTATAAAATAGGTATATGATCGAACAGGGGGAAATGGCTACAGCGCCGCCTTGCGCAAGCGCTGGAAGTGGGCGATGAGCTCTTTGTAGTCGAGCTGGCGGTGAATATCGAAACGGTTCCAGAGGTCGCCGCAGATGACAACGCCTCCAAAGCCGAGGTCGCGGCAGAGGCGCAGGTTGTCGAGACTGATGCCGCCGAGGGCGTAGACCTTACGGTCGATGAGGCCCTGGCGCTGCGCCTGCTGCAGCTCTTCATAGCTAAAAGACTGCCGGTCGGCGGGATTGCTCTGACTGTCGAAGATGGTCTTGAGAAACACATAGTCGGACTGGCGCTTGGCCTCGCGCAGCTCGTCCAGCTTGCGACACGTGCGGCTTAGGACACCACGGTAGCCTATGGGAGGCTGCACACTGGGGGAGTCAAGATGAATGCCGCGCAGACGATATTCCTGACAGAGATAGAAATGGTCGTGGACGGTGATGCGACGCAAGTAATCGGAGGGAAGCAGGGTGAGCAGCCGCTCGCTGTAGATAGGCTCGGAATCAGGCTTGTAGAGGTGCAGCGAGTCGAGACCCTCGTCGAAGAGCGTGGTTAAAATCTTGTCTTCTTCCACGAAGAACGTGGACTTGGTCATTATGATGAGTTTCATCTTGATGTAGCTGAATTGCTTTTCTGATGATGCAAAGGTAAGCATTTTATTTTATAATAGATGGTGTTTTTGGGAAAAAAGATGGCAAGGCCATGAAAAATGTGGTTCTGACCACTGCATGGTTTTCAAAAATTGTGTAACTTTGCACGAAATTCATAAAAAACATGGCAGAAAGCAAACCAAACACCTACGCCAGCATCATGCAGGAGCTGAAGGCCGGGAAATACCGGGCTGTGTACTGCCTGCATGGTGATGAGTCGTTCTACATAGACAAGATAACCGACTATATAGCCGAGCACGCCTTGGCCCCCGAGGAGCGCGACTTCAACCAGACGGTGCTCTTTGGTAGCGACACCACTGCTGCCAAGGTGGTGGATGCGGCCCGGCGATACCCCATGATGGCCGAAAGGCAGGTGGTGATTGTGAAAGAGGCACAAAACCTGAGAAGCACCGACGCACTGGAAAAGTATATGAAACAGCCGCAGAAGACCACCGTGCTCGTGATGTGCTACAAAAACGGAAAGATAGACGGGAGGAAACGCGAATTTCTGAAGACCATACAGCAGGCTGGCATACTCTTCGAAAGCCAAAAGCTTAAAGACAGGGAACTGCCGGCATTCATAGAAAATTACCTGAGAGAGCGCCAGGTGGCCATCGACCCCAAGTCGACACAGCTGATAGCCGAAGCCATCGGTGCCGACCTGAGCCGGCTGACCGGCGAGATGGACAAAGTGATCCTTGCACTGCCGGAAAACGACCGGAGGGTGACACCACAGGTGGTGGAAGACCAGATAGGGGTGAGCAAAGATTTTAACGGCTTCGAACTGAAGGATGCCATCGTCAACCGCAACATTTTCAAGGCCAACCAAATTATGAATTATTTTGACAAAAACCCAAAGGCTGGAAGCATCTACTCGTTTCTCCCGTTGCTCTTCGCTTACTTCCAAAACCTGATGCTTGCATACTACGCGCCTCAGAAAACTCAGGAGGGCGTGGCCAGCTGGCTGGACATGAAATCGCCATGGGCGGCCAAAGACTACATGACTGGCATGAGAAACTATACGGGAAAGAAAGTGTTGCAAATAATCAGCAAAATACGCGAAATAGATGCCAAAAGCAAGGGATTGGACAACCCAAACACCCCCGCAAGCGAGCTTATGAAGGAACTAATCTTCTTCATTTTGCACTAAAAAGCATCTACAAACAGGCTTTTTCGAGCTAAAACGAGCACCTGGCAAAGGTGCTTTTTTTTGTGCTAAAAGCTTGTAAAATCGGCTACTTAGCAGCAAATAACCCCTCGTGAAATTTAAAAAAAAGGAACTGCCAAAACACTGGTCCAGAATTTTTCAAGCTCGTCGATTTTGCAACTTTTGGAAGAGCCGAAATTCGGAGTTCACATTCTTTAGCATTTAAAACATCACATTTTATGTTTGTAATCTCATATATTTCTGTAAATCCTCAAGCTTCTACGGTAAAATTTGAGTTTAATAATGTATATTTTATAAATGTATAAAACATGAAGTTTGAGTTTGATTTTGTAACTTTAAGTATGTAAAGTTGTAAATATGCAATTTATACAGACGTTTATAATGCATTGATAACCAATACTATAATATGTTATTGTAAAAATTTATATGTAAAAAATTACGGATATTTAAGATGTAAATACTGCATATTCGAGATTTTTCAATTTTACATGGTATAAATAGGTGATTTATAACCAATAAGATGCTTTAATCTCTTAAAGAAGCACTTATATGGGGTTTTGATATGTAAATTTAAGTTTCCGAATTTAACGTTTTACATATTCAAAACTTCGTCTTCTCTTTTACGAATTCAAATATATGAATTTAAAGTTTAAAATCATAAAAATCTCTTTACATTTGTTGGTGGTCTCATTTTTTTGTTTTACCTTTGTAAATCGAAACGAAAACGGGCAATTTGCCCTATTTTTGAACAGAACGCAAAAAAATGAAGGATCGGATAAGGAAAATTATGGAGTCGCAGCACATGACCCAACAGGTGTTCGCCGACTTTCTGGGGGTGGGTCCCGCAACGCTGAGTGGCATCTTCAACGATCGCACAAAACCCACCATCAACATCATTGAGGCCATCAAGAAGAAGCTGCCCTCTCTGAACACCGACTGGCTGATGTTTGGCATAGAGCCGATGTACAATACCGACAGCCCTGCCACCGACAGCCCTGCCACGCCTACCAGGCAGTCGGCGCAAGCAGTTGTCAGCAACCAGCCATCTGCCCGTAGCGTGCAGGAAACGGTGCTCGACTTCGGAGCACCTGTCCCCCCCACTCCACAGATGGCCGGCCGGACTGCTCCTTACCATAATAGTGTAAGAAATACACGTCAGGAGACCGACTATGAGCTTATGAAAAATTTTGACAAATCGCCTCGTCGTGTCACCGAGATCCGGGTATTCTACGACGACCAGACATGGGAGAGTTTTGTGCCTGCTAAGAAGTAGTTTTCGTCAGAAAAAAAGAGTTGAGGAGCTTTTCTGCTTCACACGCATTTCACTCCTCAACTCCTCTATGAATCGAAGTCCTGTCTGTTACAGATGTATCACACAGGATACTTTGCTATCATACGCTGATAGAAATCTTTCTGCTGACTGTCGGTGGCAGGCAGCACACTCCCCAGCCGCTGTTCCAGCTGCTGCAGGTCGCGGGTGACGGCATAACCCAAGGCACGACGCGTGGCGAGGCACTTCTGCAGCTCGTGAGCAGCGCGGGCATCGTCGCGACCGGCAAGCAGAAGAGCCAGGGAAAGGCGATAGCCTTGACAGAACTTCTCTTGCCGCTGATGCAGAATGGCCTGACAGAGCAGGGCGGCCTTGGGGCCTGGCTCGGTGGTAAGCTCGGCCAGTTCGGCATATAGATAGCTGTCGTGATAGCGAGACAACAGCTGGCGGTAGAGCATCATGGCCTTTTCCGTCTCACCCATGATGGTATAGACAACAGCCATATAGCGCAGATTGTGCTTGTCGCGCGGATAGCGGCGTACAGCTTCCTGCAGCAGGGGCATGACCTTGAGCACAAGGTCGACAGTGGGGTTCTGCTGAATCTCGTGAAAGCAGTGGGTAAGCAAACGCTGGGCTGTAGAGGGCAAGGGGTGCGGCCGCTCGCCGTTTCCGGCTTGCGGAGTGCTCATGGCACCTTGCCAGTCGGCATCTGCCAACCGCTCCACACCATATTTTTCCATAAAACCGAGCATGCTGAAGCCCGGCAATGCCTCCTTCAGCCGCAAGGCATGGTGCAGAACGGCCTGACGCACCTTCCCGTCACGGTCATCGATGCTGGGCTGCAAGCGCAACAACGCGCTGAATATCTTCGAAGCCTCGTCGGCGTGCTCTTCCTGCAGTTTCTTTTTCAGCATATCGCTGGCCGTCCAGAACATGCAGAGCGTAGTATATTTGCCCTTATGCACGGCATACATAGGCCGGATGGCCTCGTAAGCCTCTTCTATGCGGCCCTGCTTGCGCAGCTCGAAAATTTCTTTTACGGTCATGGGCCATGAGCTTACTGCATGCCGTAGACCACTTGCATGAGCTTTTTGCCCAGTTCGTCGGCCTCTTCGATGGTCTGCGCCTCGCTGTAGACACGGATAATAGGCTCTGTATTCGATTTGCGCAGATGTACCCAGCGTGTGGGGAAATCTATTTTCACGCCATCAATATCGTTCACCACAGCCTCAGGGTCTTTGGCAAACATTTCCTTCACTTTCAGAAGGATGGCATCGACGTCGGTCTCCGGCGTCAGGTCTATGCGGTTCTTCGCTATCTGGTAGCTTGGGAAGGTGTTGCGCAGCTCTGAAGCCGTTTTTCCCTTCTGTGCAAGGCTTGACAGGAACAGGGCAATGCCCACGAGCGCATCGCGGCCATAATGGCTCTCAGGATAGATGACGCCGCCATTGCCTTCGCCGCCTATAACGGCCCCTACCTCCTTCATCTTCGTGGTAACGTTCACTTCGCCCACGGCAGCAGCGGCATAGCGGCCGTCATAGCGCTCGGTGACATCGCGCAGGGCACGTGTCGACGAAAGGTTGCTCACGGTGTTGAGCCCCCCACCCTTTTCTTGCGACAACACATAGTCGGCCACGCTGACAAGCGTGTATTCCTCGCCAAACATGCGGCCATCCTCGCAGATGAAGGCCAGACGGTCTACATCGGGGTCGACGACAATGCCCAGGTCGAAGCCGCCCTCGCCGATGCGCTCCATGATGCCCGAGAGGTTTTTCTCGAGTGGTTCGGGGTTGTGGGCAAAACGGCCATTGCACTCGCCATTGAGTATCTCGTAGTCTACGCCTAATGCCTGGAACAGGCGAGGCAGGATGATGCCGCCCACGGAATTGATGGTATCGGCACAGACGCGGAAGTGGCGCTGGCGGATAGCCTCGGTGTTGCAGAGCCTAAGGTCGAGTACCGACTGCACGTGGCGCTCGTTCATGGTATCGTCGAAGACGACACGCCCCAACTGCTCTACCGGGGCATAGCAGAAGTCTTCTGTCTCCGCTATGCGCAGCACTTCGGCACCGTCGGCAGCGGTAAGAAATTCTCCCTCGTGGTTGAGCAGCTTCAGCGCGTTCCACTGGGCAGGGTTATGGCTGGCGGTGATAATGATGCCGCCATCGGCCTCATGCCACCGCACGGCCAGCTCTGTGGTGGGCGTGGTGGCCAAGCCGATGTCGATGACTTCGTAGCCCATGCCCACCAAGGTGCCGCACACGATATCGCGAACCATTGGGCCGCTGATACGGCCATCACGGCCGACAACAATCTTTCCGGGTTTGCCAGCATCACGGCAGACGAATGTGGCGTATGCCGAGGTGAACTTTACGATGTCTAATGGATTGAGCGTATCGCCTGGCTGTCCGCCAATAGTGCCGCGAATGCCAGAGATGGATTTTATAAGTGTCATAGTCCGGGTGTACGTTGGAAGGTTATTTCATAAAAATAGGGATATACATTGCTTGATGCCACAGAGTGTCCCTGCGTGTGAGGAACGATGAGCCGCACCTTGGCAATGTTGCCCGTCGCTTCTGGAGGGTCCACCTTTATATAAGGGAAGGCGACAAGCCAGCCGGCGGGCACCGATGCGCTGTAGACAGAATACATGGCCCCGTAAGAAAACGAAGCCGTATAGGTGGTGCCTGTGCGCGAGATACTCATCACGTCGGGGTCGAAGGGCGAACTGTTGTTCGACATCAAATTATTGGTGTCGAGCAGACTCTGCTCATAGAAGCGTATCTGCAACTCGGTGTTTTCGCCATTCTGTAGTGTTTTTCCGCACCCCCGGCGCACGATCTGCATGTATACGCCGCTGTTGTTCAAGTACACATACTCGTTCTTGGCGAGGCTCGTGCTGTCGTTCTGTGCATGGAAAGCACTCTCTTCAATCACATTGATTCCCCTGAAGGCGATGAAACTGTTGATGGCATCGCGTTCTCTATCTTTCTGATCCGCATAGGTCTCATAGTTATTGCACGATACAATGGCGCAAATGAGGGAGAGAACGGTAAGGAAAAGCAATAGTCTCTTCATTTTTGACTAAATAAATATATATTGAGTTATGACTGCAAAGGTACAAAAGAGTTAGGAGTTAGGAGTTGGGAGCTGAGAGTTTTTTTACAACCTTAGTATTTTTTAACTCACAATTCCTAATGCGTAACTATTCAGCGATTGCCATTTGGCAATAGTCCGTGCCTAAAACAGAGCGCGGATGGCAGCGTATGGTGATTTGTTGTGCTTCTTGGTAGTCTCTACGATTGATAGTAGGTCGAGATTCTTTTCGCAGCCGCAGCAGCCATGGCGCTGACGGCCTGCCAGAGCGACGACGAGCAGCAGGGGACTTCATCTTCGTGTCTTCGTGTTCAATTATAAAACATACTTATTCTTGCTGTCTTCTTTATTCCATTCCATGAATGTCATATTCAGACTGTACATATACTTGTATTCCATCTTGTTGGAAAACGAACGGGCAAGCATCAGTCCCAGATTTGTGCTGGAGCAATTCTGAATAGTGGGATCAAACTGCAGCCCATCGTCTTTCAGCATCACCAACATGCTGGTATCAGTCTCTGTTATGCGCAAATCAATGTAGTGTGAGCTCGAGATACCTGAATGCTGGACAATATTTTCCAGCAACTCCTCCGTACATAGCTCTATATTGTTCTTCAAGAACCTCGAATTGACATCAAGGCTCTCGACAAACCGGACAACCTCTTCCATAGCTTTATTAACACTGTCTTGGCTGGCAGGTATGGAGATATCAAGCATACGATGATACGGACTGGGGTTGGGAATCAGCGCCAGCGGCATCGTGTCTGGCTTCTGCCAATGAATAAAGAGGAGTACTGGCATACATAACACCACCCCACCCCACGCAGCCAAAGGGAAAGCAAACCAGATGTTTTCTGGATTATCGCTCTTGCTCAATAAGCTCATGGCCGGAAGCAAGATGACAAAGAAGGACACGGACATCAGTCCCACCAGCTTCATATATCCCAGCAGCTGATAGACAGGAGGCATCATAACCATGAGCATGAAGGGAACAAACATGAAGGTCATGATACGCAGACTACGACCGGAGAACGTGATGAGTTCAGGAGTCTTAGCACCATATAGAATGGCGAAGCCCTCTGGCCACACTTGCCCGACAAGCGTCATGAAGAGTGCTGCCAGCAGAATAATCATAACACATTTGCTGAATAGCATGCGCATGCCTTGGAAGTCATTCTGGCCAAAGAGCATGCCCCCAACAGAAGTGAACGTCTGCGAGGCTCCCGTGGTCAGCAGCGAACAGATACCCATCAAGCCACCGGTTATAGACATGACGAACATACCGTTAGCTCCTAAGGATTGGACTACCATGCTGTTCATGTATATGATACAGACCGACGTCAGAACCGTCGTCATCATCATAGCCAGACCATTTTTCACATTACTTCCCAGGATTCCAATGGCATTGGGGACATGCACCTTAAAGTGATAGGATTTGTTGTTTCTGCTCATGCAGCGCACTAAAAACACAATACTTGCCATATTACCAATAACAGAAGCCAAAGCAGAACCCGCGATTCCCAGCTTACAGACGGCAACTAAAAAGATATTGAACACAATGTTGACCGAAACGGATATAGCCATAGCCCTGGTCACTGTTTTCGGTTTGCCATCGACATCCGTAAACTGTGAGAACGCCTGCTGCATCATGGTAATGAACGACAATCCCGTAGCGCACCCTAAATACTGTAGCACATAGGGATACAGCCTTTCGTCTTTACATACCAACGCCGTCAACTCGCCACGGCACAGCCAGCATCCGAAGGAAATCATGACTCCGACGGTTAGCAGCGACATGATGCTTACAGAAAAAATACTGGAGCTCTTCTCGTAGTCGCGGGCACCTATCGCCTTACCAGCCATCATCGCCGCACCTGACGACAAAAGGATATAGGCCATCGTAGCTAAATTTAAGACAGGAACCGACAGCATAATAGCCGACAAAGCCTCCGGACCTATCAAGTGCCCCATCAGCAGGCTATCGACAAGGGCATTGAACTGTCCGATAGCCATCGTCAGGATAGAAGCAAAAATATAAGTCTTGATGGCTCGCGATATGAGATATGGTTTGCGAATCATAGTCAGAAAAATAGATATTGAACGTCAGTCATTGAGCAGTTTGTCAATATAATCTTGTACGTATCGGGCAAGTGTTTTTATCGTGGCAAGTTTGTAATTTTTATAATTATATAGAAGTTTGAACTCATAAGTACCGTCAATACTCAGTTCAACACCTACGGCAAGCATGTCGTTAGCTGGCTTTATAATCGTCTCGGGCATAGGATTGACGAATGTCACTTTACGTCCCAGAAGATTACTTTCTTTCACAGGATTCATCAGAAGGTCTTTCAGGCCGACATAATATAGGAAAGTACACTTATATAACTCATTAGGGCTCTTATTTCCGAGACCGGAAACGCTGTAATAGTCGTAGAAGTGCATCTTCATGGCCCTGACCACCTGGTCTTGTATGGCGTGCATCTCTTGCTGCATCTGCTGGTGGAAGCGGGAAGAGCGGAGCGTGACATGCCGACGACTAACGATAGGGAAATTACGTATCGTCAGATTCATCACATTGGCAAGTTCTGCACTACCTCTATTGCTGTGCAGACAAGAGATCATCGTTTCCTTCCACTTTCCTTTCTTCGCAAAGGCTTGCATGAAGACGGCAATGAAAAAAGAATTTTGCGACAACTGGTGTTTAAAACAGTATTGGTCTATTGCCGCCTTGTCGAACTTGACCGCATAAACAGCCTCGCACCAGTCACTACCATCAATAGGTTTGTCGTATGGCAACACGTTTTCCTGGAGTCCCTTGGTCAGCGCAAGATAGTAGTCTTCATCCTTTTTCTTAGCCTTGGAACGGAAATAACGTTGCTCGTCAAGGGCATAGTCGTAGATGGTATATTTCTCTGGTGTCAACTCTTCGCCAGCTAATGAACGACAGAAATCGTGAATCAAAAGTTGCAGTGCACTGGCATCAAGGGCCGCGTGCGAGCCAAAACAATATAGGTATCCGTTGGAAGGTGTCTCTATGAGCACGAAATGAACCAGATAGCCACCAACTATCCGTACTTTTTTCGAGCAGTTTATGTTTATCCAGTCACCAGCGGGTTCAAAGTCCAGTTTCAGCGTCTCGTATGGCATTGGTGTCTCGTCGTCTCGCTCGATGATGAATTTCCTGCCCTCCATGGCACCACGGACTTTCACACTGGGGTGAGCCGTCAGCACCGCCTGCAGGGCATTTTCCATTTCTGGCAGTTTAACACCCTCAATGCGGATGATGTATTTCACTTCATTGGTTCTGTAGCCTTTTTGGTATGCCTTCATATAGCCTAACATACCTTTCAGGGCAGGATAGGTCCTCGCTTTGGGATATACCCTGAATGATGTTTTATGCCGAGCCTTGTCTCTATCGACGAATCGCGCCAAGCTGCGGATATTCTCTTCCTTGAAAACCGTTTCGTAGTCCAAATCCAAGCCTAAGACCTCTGCTATTTTAACCATCGCCTGCATGGCGAGTATCGAGTTCAGGCCTTGGGCATACAGCGACGTGGTGACACTCAGCCGCTCCTTGCCCAGCAGGTCGCGGAAGACAGCCTCCAACTTCGCCTCCGTTGGTGTGGCAGGAGCCACGTATTCTGCCTGCGACCAGGCAACAGGCTCAGGCAGGTGCAGACGGTCTATCTTGCTGTTGGCATTGCGGGGCATAGAATCCAGATGTACATAGATGGACGGCACCATATAGTGCGCCAGCTTCTTGGCAGCAAAGTCTTTCAGTTCTTCCTCTGCTACGCGCTTGCCGTCCTTGGTAGTATAGTAGAAGCACAGGTTGTCGCCTCCCTCAGCAGTCTTCATCACACAGGCGACATCCAACATCTTTTCGTGCTTGGAGAGCACGCTCTCTATCTCGCCCAGTTCGATGCGGAAGCCGTTCAGTTTGACCATGTAGTCTTTGCGGCCGTGGAACGCCAGCGAACCATCTTTCTTGTAAGCCATCAGGTCGCCTGTCTTGAACATGAGTTGCCCGGGGGCGAAAGGACAATCAACAAACTTCTCGGCAGTCAGTTCGGGAAGGTTGTTATAGCCTATGGCTGCCGAAGGGGTGACGATGCAGAATTCACCTGTCACGCCAGGCTCTGTAATCTGCCGGCCCTCTTCGTCCAGCAGGTAGGCTGTCATTCCCTCGAGTGTGGTGCCCAGCGTGTCGTTGTCCTGCCCTGAGTTCACCAGCCGGCAGATGACTGAACCTATCTCGGTGGTGCCATAGGTATCAATGAGCTTGAAGTCCGTAGCGGGCGGATTCAGCAGTTTCTCACCTGCCACAATCAGTGCCTTGAATGGCAGATCATCGTATGCGTCAATCATCGACAGCCCCAGTTTGGTGGGCATGAAGCAAAACTCTATTCGGTTTCTTACCAACACGTCGTGCAGCAGGCGTAGGTCCAGGCGCTCCGTATCGTTTACAACATACACGAAGCCACCCAGCGTCAGCGGCAGATAGATATCCATGTAGATAGCCAGAAACGAGAAGCTCCCTAACGTGGCACTGCAGGTCTCTGAGGTCACCGTATGGAAGTGTGTCACCACCTCCGACATCAGGGGAAAGATAGTCATCTTGTGGACTACGCCCTTGGGCTGCCCCGTTGAGCCCGACGTATAGATAATCAGGCCTTCGTTGGCCAGCATAGAGTAGTCATAGTACGTCATGTGCGTCCTGGAGGGAGGCATCTCCAGCACGTCTTCCATCAGAATGATGTCCTTCTCCGTGTAGGAGAATGCCTTGTCGGCACGTAGTTTACTAAGAACCTCCTTGGTGGTGACGATCTGGAAGCTTCGACAGTCTTTCAAGATGATGTTGATACGGTCTATGGGGAAGTCGGGGTCTATGGGTACATAGGGGCATCCTGCCTTCATGATGCCGATGGTAGCCAGAAGGAAGTCCTTGGTTCGAGGCATGATGACGGCCACACGCAGACCGCTTTGGCCTTTTTCGATACGCTGGGCAAGATCGACGCCATGCTGCCCTGCACGGCGGATGATGATTTCTGCCATTTGGTCGGTGATGCCCCCCAAGCGCTCATAGGTATACCAGCCTTCCGCATCGGCTACAGCCTTCCGCTTAGGATATTTGAAAATAGTCTTGACTATGCTCTGTACAATAGTTTCCATAATATAATCATCAGCAGTATAGGTGAATTTTATAGGCAAAGATAATAATAATTATCGTAACAGCAAATGAAACATATACTTTTTTGTGCACATCGTATTTGCCTTTTTATCCAGCTTGAAAGACATAAAGGCATTTCCAAGAGCCATTAAGGAATATGAAAAACATCGGGCACAGGAAATAGGCAATTATGTAAAAAAACGGGCTTCATCGGCTACTCTGTGGCAAATTCCACATAGTTCAATGACAAAGCAGCAAAGAATATTCTGTGAATCCGTAAAAAAGGTTGATAAATCAGTAAACCATTTAGGCTTTGTTTGCAAAGTTAGCCGGCAACTGCAAAAACAAGGCTGGCCAAGACCAGAAGCAACATGCGCCATGGGGAGTGATAGATTCTGACGGTTTCCATCATTTGCTATTTCTTTTTAACTGGTTCCACAGTATAGCCCTCGCGCCGCAGCATGGCAATGAGCGATTCGCTGCCCATCAGGTGGCGGCATCCTACGGCAACCATACAAGAGGCGTCGGTGATATTTTTCATAATGACAGGAATCCACTTTACATTCCGGTCATACTGGATTTCGTGGTCGTTGTCGTCCTCCGATTCCGCACCGGCTACAAATCCGGCCTTATTCAAATACTGCCACATCATGCAGGTGTCGTTCTGCAAATAGACATTGGCAAATGCTTGAAAATAACTATTCACACTGTCATTGTTAATGACGTAATGCACAATTTTATAAAGGCTCTTGACCTGCTCCTTCATCGACATCGTGTCGATAACCGACGTATCAAAAATCTTTGAAAGCAGCGAGTTGCCTATCTCGTCGCGCTCCTCCACATATCGCGGTTCAATGCCGCGCTTGACCGTTTCCTGCTTAAGTATAACGTCTAACGGGGTGCCCCGCCTTATGCCAACCATGTATAAACGCATACGGGTCAACCAGTAGCGTGGGTTCTTTTTCCAATACTCCGGGTCTTTCATCTGATAGTATAGGAACTTGTTGACCTCGTTGAAATGCGCCACGGTGTCGAAGAGTGGCTTGTAATATGTTCCCTCCGGCATCATATACTCCGCTCCTGGATGCTTCAGTTTCTTCATGGTGTTCTCCACTTCGGAGATGATTGCAACCGAGTCGGCCTTGGAAATCTCTGTGTTCATGCCCCCTTCGAAAAGCACTGCCTTCACGTTGTTCAACGCGTCGTCCAGACCGCTGATGCCGAGTAGCTCCTCGCTAGTGAAGTTGTGTCCTTCGCCGTGGCAGGTGCCGAAAAGATACGACTTCTGCTGAAGCCCGTTGCCGCTGATAGTCCACAGCCAGCCGGGATTAGTCCCTTCAGCATCCTTTGCGCCCTGTGCTGTCACCGTCAGCGAAACGCAGGCGGTCAACACAGTGAGGATGAATAATTGTTTGTTCATGTCAAGTCTGTTTGTTGTTGGTTGCTGCTTCCTTGGTTATTGTGAAAGAGTCGCATTCACACACCCTTCCCCATTCTCTTTATATTCCAACATCAGTTCGTCTGCCAGATATTCATCGCTACGGCAGTGCATGTCTGCCACCCCTTCACTGATTAACTGATACGTGTCGGAATCATAGAAGAACGAAAGGGCATCTTCCTGCGACAGCCCAGACTCTTGTGCGAAGATTGCTACAATCCTTGCATATTTCATTTGAAGTATTGTCTTGTTTGCCTCCATATACTTACACCTTTTCTGCTTTGACAAAATGAAGATGGCGTTCGAGCATCTGACCATTGACGATACACAGCTGATGATTCGGCCATCGAGAAGCCTGCAACTGCAAAAGCGAGACTTGCCACAATAAGAAGTAGCATCCTCCAAGGGGAATGATAGATTCTGATTTCTTCCATAGGACATCACCTGCGATTACCAACGTACTGGCTGGCAATATGGCTTAACGGTGTAGAGCCATCCGTGACGCGCTCCAAGATCATCCAGTCCGTGCGGAAATCTACGCGGTCCTCAATGGCGACGCGATTCTTCGACAGCCACTTTATCTGATATGTCTTGCCAGCCGACTTGTAGGCTTTCTTGCCATCGAACTCAATTTTGTCCACGCCTCCGCCACGGCAGAAAACGGTAGTCAGGTCTTGCGGAGTAAAAACCATGAAGCTGTTGAAATATCTGCTCGTCGGGTATTTCTCATGCAGTTTTGGCAGTTCCTTCTTTACGTCACGCAGCTCGTCCACATAGCCGATGAATCGCCAAGTACCAGTCAGCGGGTTGTTTGCGGCCACCTCTGCCGTTCCAGTAAGCGCATTGAAAAACGCCTTGCTCATCTCCGTGTACTTTCCCGACTCATATTTTTCTGTACACCAGTCGTTATTGGGGAAATGAATGTGATTGGGATAGGTGCTCCACCACTTCAACTTGAACTGTTCGCTGTTGCTGTCGTAGATGAGCGGACTCTTGTCACCCTCCGACTTAGGTTGCTCGCCAGTGTAGTTGAAAACCTGATGGTCGTTGTCACTTATGCTGAATCTGTTGCCCTGTTCACTCACCATGAGCGTCACGCTGTCGGTGCAGATTTTATACTGCTCAAAGGGGGCTTTCACCTCACCCACCTTACCCGTGAGAGTCGTCATCTTGTAGATTCCACGAGGATTCTCAGTTTGCGCTGTCGCCCCCATTGTCAGGGTAGCCAGCAGCATAGTCACAATTGCTTGTGTCATTTTTTTGGTGTTTGGTTAATGTTATTGTTTCTGTTCTCAACGAAAAAGGCGCAGACATTCGCCATACGACCCTCGGCTCACCACAAGCCACACATAAATACGGGGAAATCTGCGCCCTTAGTTGGGGCAGTCCCAATAATATGTGTTTGCTCTTTCTCGTGGTGGTGATTGTGAGACTATTGAGCAATATGTCTTTGCGTTCCTTTCGGATAGCGAGGGCAAAATTACACAAAATCCTTTGAATAACATGCTTGGAACTGCCAAAAACACATAAAAGAGGGTTGATTTGTGCATTATTCTGGCATCAGTTGCTCAAAATGAAAGGAAAAGAAGTAATTTTGTGCTCAGATTACGAATATGAACGTTATGAGCAGCATCGACTTCTTACAGATAGGCCACGGGCAGCAAAGCGATGCCCGCATGGTGGTGGAGAGAGGCGTGACCGACAGCCAGCGCATTGAGCCGGCTGCGGTTCACCGCCATCTGTTCTATGCCGTCTATTGGATTCACGAGGGCCGGGGCATCCACTCCATCGACTTCTGCGGCTATGAGATACGGCCCGACCGTGTGTTCCTCGTGCGCCCTGAGCAGGTGCATGTCATGCGGCCGGAGGGCATGATGCGCTATTCCGCCATCCAGTTCACCGAGGAATACGCCCATCTCTTCACCTCGACGGACACGCTGCCCACGGTTGCCGACCTCACCGACCTGTCAGCCCTACAGCGTATGGAGGTGCTCTTCCGCCAGATGGACGAAGAAAACACCGGCAATCGCCCGGCCAAGATGAACATGCTGCAAGGCGAAGTATTCCTGCTGCTGACCGAACTGAGCCGATCGAGCGGTGCCACTCGTGATGTACAGCCATTGCCGGAGGTGCTGACGCAGTACCGGCAGTTGATTGAGTGTCATTTCAGCGAGAAGCATCAGGTGGCAGAATATGCCAGCCAGTTGGGCATCTCGCCCAACTACCTGAACGTCTTGTGCCGCAAGCATCTCGGTCTGTCAGCACTACGTATGATAGACAGTCGAATCGTTTTGGAAATCAAACGCTTGTTGATGGAAAACGAGAAGACTATATCGCAGATTGCCTACGGCCTCGGCTTCTACGAACTCTCCTATTTCTCCCGTTTCTTCCGCCGCATGGAAGGCGTGTCGCCCGCCGAGTTCCGCGAGCGCGTCACTTTTTCCGGCAAATCGCAATAAGTTTGCGAAAAAAATTGTATCTTTGTCGCCAGATACTAAAACGATACGCTTATGAGTACACAGATGATGCAGCAGACGATAGCCAACTATTTCAAGACTCAGCCAGTCCTGAAGGCATGGCTCTTCGGCTCCTTCGCCCGAGGCGAGGAGACACCGCGGAGTGACGTCGACATTCTTTTCGTGCCCGACTATTCCGGCAAGCCCTTCACGCTCTTCACACATGGCGGCATGCTGATGGACCTGCAAGAACTGCTTGGCCGTAATGTCGATTTGGTGGTGGAGGGCACTCTCCGTCCTTACGCCGCAGAAACAGCCAACCGTGATAAAATCTTAATCTATGAGAGAAAGAGCTAGGGATAAAGGACGATTGGAGGACATCATCGAGTACTCCGACAATGTGACGATGCTCATCGAAGGCTATTCCTTTGAGAAACTTTTGGCAGACAAGCGCACCTACTATTCCGTGATGAAGAATGTTGAGGTAGTTGGCGAGGCTGCCTATATGCTTACGAAAGCCTTCAAGAAGGGACATCCTGCCACACCGTGGAAATTCGTGCAAGGCATGCGCCACGTCTTGGTTCACGACTATGCCACCATCGACGACAGAGAACTTTACAATACTGCCGTAAACGACATTCCCATATTAAAGGAACAGGTGCAGCGCTATCTCGCCGAGACCGACTGGGACGAATGGCAGACCCTTCCTGACGAATTCGACGATGCCAACATAGAGGACATCGTAAAGGCTGCGCGCAGCATGAAAGCCGACGGTATGAACGTGGAAAAGATTGTGAAGTACACAGGTCTGACAGCAGAAGAAATCGAAGGGCTATAATGGTAGAGAAACAACGAGCGGGAAACCGAGACCGACGGATGTCGGCGCGGCTTCCCGCTCGTTCATTATCTAAGTAAAATCAACAAACCTATTTCCACAATTCCCCTGCATTTCAAACTGCATCCCCGCCAAACGGGGAAACGGCGGACTCCGAGCTTGCTCGCCTGAGCACCAACGGAGCGCAAGAAGC
>CAMJLB010000017.1 GCA_946406555.1 uncultured Prevotellaceae bacterium
AAAAGAGTATTCTGTCTTTGCGAAAAGAATTATGTTCTTATGTTATTCTGTCTTTAAAATAAGATATTCTGTCTAAAGCAATAGTTACAATGTCTAAAACGACGAAGAGTTTCATTTTGCGCGTAGATGCCGACACGATGAGTGCCATCGAGGCCTGGGCCGCCGACGAGTTCCGCTCCACCAACGGCCAGCTGCAGTGGATCATCGCCGAGGCGCTGCGCCGTGCCCACCGTCTACCTAAAAAAAAGAAAACAAATGAACCGAAAGAAAGCGATTCTCCTCTGGAGCAGTCTTGAGTCGATGCTGCTCGCCATGCTGTTGGTGCTCTTCATCAGCGGCTCCCTGCCGTTAAGGCTATTCATTGCCGTCGTGGTGCTGCTGGCCGTGGTGTCCCTGGCCGTGGTGATGGTCATTTTTCGTAAAATACCTCAATAGTTGAAAAAATGAAAATGTTCTCAAAGAAAAGCAGCGGCTCCCTGCAGTCGCTGCCCCGCACCCTCGAAGGGAAGCTCTTCGAGCTGGTCTTTATCTTCCTTGCCCTGCTCTCGTGGGGCTTCATCGCCTGGCTCATAGGCCGTGCTCCCGACGTGGTGCCTACCCATTTCGACGCTGCCGGACGGCCCAACGGCTGGGGCACGCCGTTGTCGGTCGTGTTTCCCTGCATCATCATCACCGTCGTTGGTGCGTGTATGCTGGCAGGTGCCTATTTTCCCAAGAGCGTCAACATGCCCTTCTCGGTGCAGTCGCCCCGTCAGCAGCTGCTGGCAGCGCGCATGCTTCGCGTGTTGTCCCTGCTCATGCTGGTGCTGCAGTGCGTCGTTGCCGTCAGCATGCTGGGGCAGGCCATCGGCTATCAGCCCGACTCCAATGCCGTGCTCATATACAGCTGCATTGGCCTGATCATCCTCACCTGCATCGTGTTCACCTGGCTCATCTGGCGTGCCCGCACGGCATGACGGCTCTTCGATTATTCATACTGCGAAGCGGTATATTCCAAACTCCGTGAATCATGTAGGACTATTGCTTGTTAAGTCTGGGGAAATATGCTTTTGCGGAATTGTGAGATTTGAGTTTATACCACTCAGGAAAATATGGCATCATGCCTTGATAGAATTTGATGCGGTTTACACTCTCTACGATATAAAATGGTCTGATGAACTCTAAAAACAGCGGATATGGCAAAGAAGCGGTATTGGATATGCGTAAACAGCGGCGACTGGAGCCGTCTTTTCGATAAAAGGGACAGCATTGCCCGGAAGGATTATATGGCCATCGGGTTAGGACGGGTCGTGACAACTGTCAGAAACCAAGAACCTGTGGTCTATGCTGATGAAATATGGCATGAAATCTCTGAGGAAGACTATCGGAGAGTAAAGAAGGATAAGGACTTCGTCTTGAAATACGATGGGATTCATTGCATTGCCTCGTGTGAGAAGTGCAAGTTCTATAAGGGGGTATCATATTTGCCGGCCTTAGGCAATCCAAAGAAAAGAATAGGCTTCTGGGGGTGTTCGTGTCCTGTAGAAGAAAGGCCGTATTATAATGACAACATGTTTGGCGGCCCAAATACTTGCAAGAGTTGCTGTGTCTTGAAAGATGATGGAGAGGAGGAATGAGAAGCCCAGATTCGGGACTCTGAAGATGGTCCTTAAATGTTGATATGGCATGAAATATAGTGTGGAAAAGATAGTTGGATTAGGGCGGGTGCTGAGAAGAGACGACTTCGTGTTCTTCTGGGGACACGCTGCCCGGGCAGAGAGGCAGGCAAAGGCATGCCTGAGCCAGTGGTATCTCTGCGGGTTTGAACTGGACGGTCTCTATTACAACTGTGCCGAGCAGTTTATGATGGCCGAGAAAGCACGCCTGTTTCGCGACGACGACGCGCTGCATAGAATCATGCAAGCCTACGACCCTTTGGAGCAGAAAAAGCTCGGCCGACGGGTGCAGGGCTACGACGATGCCCTGTGGAAGGAGCATTGCTTCGATGCCGTGGTAAGAGGCAACATGGCAAAGTTTGCACAGAACGAGAAGCTGCGTGACTTCCTCCTCTCTACCGGCGATAAAATCCTGGCCGAGGCTAGTCCGAAAGACGAGGTCTGGGGAATAGGTCTCGACGAAGAATCGCCCGATGCCGTCTGCCCCAGAAGATGGCGGGGAGCCAACCTCCTTGGCTTTGCACTCATGGAGGTGAGGGAGAGATTGCGGGAGAAGGACAAATCATAAGTTTAACATAATACAAAAAGGCAGAACGATGGAGAAATGTAAACTGAAAAAGGGTGACAGGATTTATGAGTGCCGTTACCGGGAGGCAACGCTGACGGAACTTATTGAAGACCCGCAGGTGCGTGTGCAGGGCGGCGATTCGCATTATTGGCACTGGAAGGCCAGGGTGATAGAGACCAGTTCCTACAACGTGGCACCAGGAGATGTCGTAGAGTATGGCATCTTGGAAGAAGCCTCCCACTACGGGCCAAGTCTGTATAGGCAGAACGTATATGAAGTGGGTGCCGACAATGCGGAGCGCATCCTTCCGCCATTCGATACAACGAGAGAGGCCGTAATCAAAAAAGTGTCAATCGCCGATGACGTGGAAATACTGGGCCATGTGTTTCATGGGCTTGAAGATATACGGAAGCATGTGGAGATGTCGCTCTATAAGCGATACTCATACGGGCCTGCCGATGAGCAGAAGCCGGAAAAGACCTGTGAGGTGCATGTAGGCGAGATGTGGATGCCCTATCCCTGTTTTGATGCCGATGACTATGCCAATGAGGACAGGACTTACCAGAACTTCGTGTTCCGTGACCGGCCTATTACTCAGGACGACATGAAAGCGCTGTCGGAATTGCGGTCAAAGGGTGATGAGTGCAGGGTCTCGGAGCTGATGCCGGCAGAGGTGCTCCCCGTGGTCTACTATGTAGGCGAGGGCGGCATCATGCTGGTGGCAATGTGAATTATTCATAGTGAATACACTTTTCACTCTTCACTTTTATTTCCTGATTGTAAACTCGAATGTCAGTCCGCCGCCGTCGGGGGTGGTCACCGTGATGTTGCCGCCATGCATCAGCACTGCGTTCTTGACGATGGCGAGGCCGAGGCCCGTTCCGCCCATGTCGCGACTGCGGCCTTTGTCTAAGCGATAGAAACGCTCGAAGATGCGTGGCAGATGGGGAGCGGGAATGCCTATGCCGTTGTCCTGGAACGTGAAATGCCAGGAGTTGGGGTCCTGTTCGGCCGATACTTTGATGGTTGCCCCCCGCCCTGCATAGTTGATGGCGTTGTCGGTCAGGTTGCGGAAGATGCTGTAGAGCAAAGAGTAGTTGCCGTGTATGATGATGTCTTGCGGCAGATAGTTGTGAAGCCGCATCTGGC
This sequence comes from uncultured Prevotellaceae bacterium, assembly GCA_946406555.1. GTDB lineage: Bacteria > Bacteroidota > Bacteroidia > Bacteroidales > Bacteroidaceae > Prevotella. Next base: position 3,373 of record CAMJLB010000017.1, read on the forward strand.
GATGCTCCAGGGCGAACGAAGTCTCTTGCGCGATGTCGGCAAAGAGGAGTGATACGTTGACGCGCTCCATCGTGATCATGTCTTTGGCATAGTCCATGCGGTTCAGCGTCGAGATGTCCTGTAGCAGCGTGGTAAGCCGTCGGGCTTGCGCATTGGTGCGGACGATGAATTGTTGCTTCACTTCTTCCGCCATGTCCGGGCTGTCGAGGATGGTGTCGGTGTATCCGAGGATGCTGGCGACGGGCGTCTTCAGTTCGTGGGCGATGTTCTGTGTCAGTTCGCGGCGCATGCGGTTTTCCTTCTCGGCCTGCTCGCGGCTGATGCGCTCGTCCATCTGCTTGGCATAGCGGAAGAGCAGGAATCCCAGCCCCGCCATCACCACCAGTGAGAACAGGAGCAGGTGCCAGTCGCTGACCTCGTGGAAGGGCATGATAAACTTGCGGTCGTAGTCCTCGAAAAGTATGAAGATCGTGGCATATACCAGAAACACGGCCATCACGCTCAGCCACATCTTTCGTCCTTCGGAAAGATTTCTCATCTTCTCTCGCTTTTCATCTCTTCAAACGAATAGCCGAAGCCTGTGCGCGACACCAGGCAGGCGGCATAGTGGCCCAGCTTCTTTCGCAGCCGGGCAATGTTCACGTCTACCGTCCGCTCCGTCACTATCACGTCTTGCGGCCATACCTTTTCCAGCAGGTTCTGGCGGCTGAACACCTGCCCTCGATGCTCGAGCAGGAGCTTCAGCAGCTCATATTCCGTGCGGGTGAGTGCGATGGGGCTGCCGTCGATGTAGGCGGTTTTGTTGGCCGCATTGATGGACAGTCCCTCGTAGGTCGTGGGCTCGTCGATGGCGCCATGGCTCCTGCCCAGCACGGCTTTCACCCTTGCCATCACCTCGCGGACGGAGAACGGTTTCGTCACGTAGTCGTCGGCTCCGACCGAGAAGCCTCGCAGTGTGTCGTCCTCCGTGTCTTTCGCCGTCAGGAAGATGATGGGTATGTGCCGGGTCTGCTCGTCTTCCTTCAGTTGTTTCGCCAGTTCGAAGCCCGACATGCCTGGCATCATCACGTCGAGCAGCAGCAGGTCGCAGGAATTGCGCAATGCCTCGAGTGCCTCTTCTGCCGAGTATGCCGCCTCGGCCTGATAGCCGGCCGAACGTAGGTTGAAGAGCAGTATTTCGCACAGGTCGCGCTCGTCGTCGACTACTAATATTCGTTTTTGTTCCATATCGGTCGCAAAGGTACAAAAAAAATACTTGACTATGATGCTGTTTCTCCCTGTTGGAAGCAAAAATCTTGCCTATTGCCTTCCGAAGCGGGCTTCTACCACGTTGACGACATAGTCGCCGAGTTTCTCCAGTTCGTTGATGATGTCTACGTAGAGCGAGCCTACGGCGTAGTCGTATTCGTGGTTGTTCACTGCCGCTACGTTCTCGTTCTTCAGTTGCTGGCGCAGCTGGTTGATGTCGTTTTCTATGCGGAACGTCTCGCGTATGTCGTGCTCGGAGCGGTGTCCGTGCATCACGGTCTGCATCTGCGTGAGGGCATGGTCGCAGAGCAGCATGAGCGCCTGCAGCTGTTCGTCTTGATGGCTGCTGAACGCCTTGCCAGACTCTTGCTTGCGTTCGAGCGTGCGGGCCAGCTTGTAGCAGGCGTCGCCGATGGACTCCAGTTCGCTTATCTCGCGCATCATCTGGCGTATTTTCTGTTTGGTGTCGTCGCTCAGATGGCCGTCGCTCACCTGCTCCAGATAGTGTGCTATCTCTATCTCCATCTTGTCGGTCATGTCCTCCTCGTGCTCTATCTGCTTGAATAGTTCGCCGAAATCCTTCGGGTCGGTCTCATGGAACAATGTGCGCACCATTGCGAACATCTCGCCTACACGCTGGGCGAAGGCCGATGTCTCCTTCTGTGCCTGGAGAACGGCAATCTCGGGTGTCTGCACCAGGTTCGACTGAATGTATTGCAGTCTGAATTCTTCCTTCTCCTTGGCCTTCTCTTTTTCGGGCAGCAGCCAGCACACCACCCGTTCCATCTGTGGTACGAGCCAGATGAGAATGGCCGTGTTGATGACGTTGAAACAGGTGTGGAACATGGCCAGCACGACGGGCAGCTTGGCGGTCTGTCCGCCGGCGGCAGCGTCGTAGCCCACCAGACGGCACACCATGTCGACAAACGGGTAGAATGCTATGAGCACCCACACCACGCCAAACACATTGAACAGCAGGTGGGCCAGTGCGGCGCGCCGCGCCTGCGTGTTGGCGCCAAGCGCCACGAGGTTGGCCGTGGCCGTCGTGCCGATGTTCTCGCCCATCACCAGTGCTATGCCCAAGTAGATGGGCAGCACGCCCGTGGAGCAGAGCAGGATGGTGATGGCCATGACGGCTGCCGACGACTGCACGATGCAGGTGATGAGCGTGCCTATGGCCAGGAAGGCCAGGATGGTGAGGTGGCTGGACGTGTCGAACGAGGCAAAGAACGCTATCACGGCTTCGTTGTGCTCTAAGTCCATCGACTTGCCCGTGGTGCTCAGCATTACCAGCGAGAGGAACATGAAGGCCGTGCCGAAGAGGAAGTCGCCTACGTAGCGGTGTCGCTTCATGTAGATGAGCACGATGCCGACCATGAACGAGGGATAGACCACGTTGGTCAGGTCGACGTTGTAGCCCAGCGACATGATCCACGCCGTGAGCGTCGTGCCGATGTTGGCACCCATGATCACTGAGATGGCCTGGGCCAGCGTCAGCAGACCGGCCGAGACGAACGAGACGGTCATCACCGTCGTTGCCGACGACGACTGCACGGCGCAGGTGACGAGCGTGCCCGTCAGCATGCCCGTCAGGCGGTTGGTGGTCATCTTTGCCAGAATGTGTCGCAGTTGTGGGCCGGCCATCTTCTGCAGGGCCTCACTCATCATTCGCATGCCATAAATAAGCAGGCCGAGCGAACCGAGCAGTTGCAGACCCACCATCAGATAGCTTTGATTTGTTTCCATATTGTTTGCGTTTTATGGCGCAAAGTTACGGGCAATCTTCGTGCTCGCCAAGAAAATCGTATTACGATATAGTTACATTTGTTCAACTTTCGGAAGTTCTTCGCAAGCGAAGCGACTTGACAGCGTTGGCGCTGCTTACGGCATCATCATCGGCGGTAGGGACTTTTTTTGCTACTCTCCACTGTTTTTTTTCTAAATAGAAGCATCATTCACAAACTTTTTTGTACCTTTGTAGTCGAAACGTTTCAAACAGATACGAATTATGGCAACAACTACTTCTTTCCCAAATCCGTCTCAGATGATTATCACGCTGGAAGACAATGCGCTCGTGGCCGATGTCAAGCGGGCACTGAAGATGATACGCGGCGTGGCATCAGTGCGTGTGGCTACCATCGGCGACGACAACACCGTCACACCTGCCTTGCGGCGTTCCATTAACAAGGCTCGTCGAGAATATGCTAATGGCGAAACCATCAAGTGCAGCACTCCTGAAGAGATGCAGCGCTATTTTGACGGCCTATGACCTACACCATTGAGTATTCCAAAGAAGCGGACAAGGTGCTGCGCAAGTGGAAGAAGTCTAACCCTCAGCTCTTCAAGAAAGCAGCGAAGATACTGATGGATATCATGCAGCATCCTCGTACTGGTCTGGGACATCCTGAGGCACTCATTGGCGGTAACGACATCACGTATTCGCGTCACATCACCGCCCATGACCGCATCATCTACGATATTTATGACAACCGCGTTACGGTGCTTGTAGTTCAAGCCGAGGAGCATTATAACGACAAATAAACCTCGCATAAACTCATTGCCTCCTTTGCAACGTTAAATAGAAGGCTGAACCTTCGGGTTCGACGGCCCGTTGCGTCGGGCTCTTAGGTCCTACTCCCGAAAACTGTAAGCCTGTTAAGACCGAAGTTGATGCATATATCAAAAAGTATTCTTGAGTGGTTTCGCGCGAATGGGCGTGAGCTTCCTTGGCGCGGCACCCACGACCCCTATGCCATCTGGCTGAGCGAGGTCATTCTTCAGCAGACGCGCGTGCAGCAAGGGTGGCACTACTGGGAGCAGTTCATGCAGCGTTGGCCCACCGTGGAGGCCCTGGCCCAAGCCACCGAAGACGAGGTGCTGCGGCAGTGGCAGGGGCTGGGCTACTACAGCCGTGCGCGCAACCTGCACAAGGCCGCCCTCCAGGTAGTGGCCCTGGGCGGCTTCCCGCGAACCTACGAGGGCCTTCGCTCGCTCTGCGGCGTGGGCGACTACACTGCGGCGGCCATCGCCTCGATGGCCTTCGGCTTGCCCGTGGCCGTGGTCGACGGCAACGTCTATCGCGTGCTTGCCCGCCATTATGGCATAGCCACTCCCATCAACACTGCCGAAGGCAAGAAAGAGTTTGCGCAGTTGGCCCAAGCCCTGCTGCCAGTCGGCGAGGCCGCCAGCTACAATCAGGCCATCATGGACTTTGGCGCACTGCAGTGCACGCCCCAGTCGCCGCGGTGTCTTGACTGCCCCCTGCAGGAGTCGTGTGTGGCGCTGCGCGAGGGCAGGGTGGGGCAGTTGCCCGTGAAACTGAAGAAGCTGAAGATTCGCCAGCGACACCTTATTTATATCTACGTGCGGCATCAGGGCCAGACGGCCCTCCGTCGGCGAGGGCCGGGCGACATCTGGCAGGGACTGTGGGAACCTTTGGTAATTGAGAATTCAGAATTGAGAATTGAGAATTCAGAATTGAGTATTGAAAATTCTCCGTGCGCCGCCAATTCTCCATTCTCCATTCTCAATTTTCAATTAGTCCGTCAGTCTGTGCGCCATGTGCTCACCCATCAGGTGCTGTTGTGCGACTTCTACCTGTGGCAGCCCGAAGAGCGTCCCACCCTTCCCGAGGGCTATGTATGGGTCGACGAGAGCGAGATAGACCGCTATGCCCTGCCCCGTCTTATCGAGAAGATGCTGCCCTCGTTGCTCGTTCGCTGAAAAAAAACGGGCGTTTGTTGATAATAGCGTGGCTGTTCGGAAGAATATGCGTACTTTTGCATAAGCAATCAAGAAAAAGTAATCATTAACGACAGAGAGCTTATGAAGAAAATTGCAATGATTATGCTGATGGCCGCTTCGCTCCAGGCCCACGCCTCGGGCGACGAGAGCTACGAATACCTGGTGCTGACCACCAGCGACGGCCAGACCACGGCCCTGTCGGTGAGCAGTCTAAGACTCACCTTTGCCGGCGGACAGCTGGTGGCCACCAATGCCGACGGCTCGCACGCCATATCGCTGGCACAGATGGCCAGCATGTATTTCTCCAACGACGGCACCTCCAGCGGCATCAGCCAGGCCACCACGGCCATCGATGCCTTCGGCGAGGTAGATGCCTACACCCTCTCGGGCATCCACATGGGCCGCTATGCCACGCTGCAGCAGGCGCGCACCTCGCTCAAGAAGGGTGTGTATGTGATAAAACAACAAGATAAGAACATAAAAATACAAGTAAGATGAAGAAGCATATATCAGCAATGGCGCTGGCCACCCTGTGCAGCATGTCTGCCACGGCCCAGACGCTCAATGTAGAGGTGGGGCAGGTGGTCTATCAGATACCGGCCGCACAGGCAGGCGAGATGGTCTACAAGAATGGCGAGACCGTGACCATCATCGACAAGGAATACCATCTGAGCGAGGTGGACCAGATGAGTGTAGACCAGGCCGAGGTGGCCGACAACAGCGTGAGCGTGGTCTACAGCGGCACCGAGGCCAAGGTCTATGTGGCAGGCAACATCGCCCGCTACGTCACGCCCACCGTGAGCGGTGCCCACGTGAGCATCGAGCAGAGCGCCGACGTCGACGACAGCGTGGGCGAGATTACCTACACCCTCAGCGGCACTTCTGCCGACGGCGAGTTCTATATGACCGGCTCCTACAAGGCCACCGTAGCGCTCAACGGCCTCACGCTGACCAACCAGACGCCCGTCTACAGCGGTGCCGCCATCTGCATCATGAACGGCAAGCGCATCGACCTGAGCGTGAAGAAGGACACCGAGAACACCCTTACCGATGCCGCCACCGGCTCGCAGAAGGCCGCCCTCTACTGCAAGGGCCACCTCGAGCTGAAGGGCCAGGGCACGCTCAACGTCTACGGCAAGCTGGCCCACGCCATCAAGAGCGCCGAGTACATGCAGATGCGCAAGTGCACCGTCAACGTGCTCGAGGCCGTGAAGGATGGCCTCTCGTGCGACGAGTACCTTCTCATCGAGAGCGGCACGCTCAACATCAGCGGCGTGGGCGACGACGGCATACAGTGCGACCTCGACGGCACCACCACCACGGGCCAGACCACCGACCACGAAGACGAGGATACGGGCAACATCTACCTGCAGGGCGGCACCATCACCATAGCCACCACCGCCGTGGGTGCCAAGGGCATCAAGGCCGGAGGCGACATCGTGGTCAGCGAAGCCAGCTCGGCCAACGTCGTCACCATCACCACCTCGGGTGGCGTAGACACCAGCGACAGCAGCGACCTCACCGCCAGCGCCTGCATGAAGGCCGACGGCAACATCACCGTCGGTGCCGGCACCCTCACGCTGACCAACACCGGACAGGGTGGCCGCGCCCTGAACAGCGACGGCGCGATGACCTTCGCCGGCGGCACGGTCACGGCGCGCGCCGAGGGCAGCAACTACGGCTCGTCGTCGGGCGGCGGCTGGGGCGGCGGCTGGGGCGGCGGCTCCTCGTCGGGCAACCACAAATATGCCAAGGGCATCAAGGCCGACGGCAACATCACCATCAGCGACGGCATCATCACCGCCTACTCGAAAAACCATGAGGGCCTCGAGTCGAAGGGCACCATCACCATCAGCGGCGGTCAGCTCTACGCCCAGGCCAGCGACGACGCCATCAACGCGGCCTCTCACCTCACCATCAGCGGCGGCATGGTGTGCGGCTACTCCACGGGCAACGACGGCATCGATGCCAACGGCAACATGTATCTGCAGGGCGGTACCGTCTACGCCATCTGCTCCGGTTCGCCCGAGGTGGCCCTCGATGCCAACACCGAGGGAGGCTACAAGCTCTACGTGCAGGGCGGCACCCTCGTGGCCATCGGCGGCATAGAGAACGGCAGCAGCCTCACCCAGTCGTGCTACCAGGCATCGTCGTGGAACCGCAACACCTGGTATGCCCTCTACAACGGCAATGACCTGGCACTGGCCTTCAAGACGCCTGCCAGTGGCGGCAGCGGCATCGTCGTCTCCACGTCGGGCACACCCACGATGAAATCGGGCGTCAGCGTCTCGGGCGGCACGTCGGTCTTCGGCGGCATGGCCACCACGGGGGCCACTGTCAGCGGGGGCAGCAGCGTCTCGGTGTCGAGCTACAGTGGCGGCAACAGCGGCCCCGGCGGTGGCGGTCCTGGCGGCGGCCCTGGGGGCGGCCCTGGCGGACGATGGTAAGCACCGTCATGGCAGCATGACATCCTGCCTTCTGAGAAAAAATGTGCAAATCATCTGCTCCCTCTGCTCCTCTGCAAATCCGGCTCACAGCCAGACGTTTGCGAAGGAGCAGGCGGGGAGCAGATTTTCGTGTCTGCCACCCTTGCGGCAGCTTCTGCTATACTGCGAAGCGGACTTGCAAAAACCATGAAAGACAGGAAAAACCATGAAAAAACAGTCTTTTTAATGGTTACTTAAAGTGTTTTGCATTGTTTTTGAAAAAAAAAGTGCTAACTTTGCACCATCTTTATTAACAACAAAACAGAACCTTTAAAAAACCATAGAACAATGAAGAAAAACCTTTTGCCGGCGCTGGCCATGCTGTGCATGAGCCATGGCGCTGCAGCACAGACTCCCCAGGTGATCACCGACAGCCGCTACGTGCGCGGAGCCACATGGGCCTTCGGGCGCATCGCCCGCCTGCAGACCAATGGCGCCACCATTGCCCGTCAGGGCTTTTGCTATGCCGAACAGCCCTCGCCCACCATCAACGACCAGGTGAACAGCAGCACGCTCACGCACGAGGGCACCATCTACTGGCTGCAGGACCTGAAGCCGGCCACGATGTACTACATGCGGGCCTATGCCACCACCACCGACGGGCAGACGGTGTATGGCGACGTGATCAAGTTCTGCACCGTGCCTAAGGGCAACGTCACCTACAGCCTGTGGCGCGGCTCGGCCGACGATGCCACCTACAAGCGCATCGACGATGCCATCAAAGGGGCCTGCTACTACTTCAACAACATGTGCTACACCACGCGCGACTTCGACGTGGCCTACAGTCCCGGCACGCCCACGGCCGACTGCAACTATACCGACCGGCCCCACATGAACGTGGGGGCCAACGCCAGCTATCAGCGCACGGGCACCATCATGCACGAGATGCAGCACGGCCTGGGCCTGCAGAACTACAGCACGCAGTGGTGCGGCAACATCATGCGCTCGGGCGACGGCCGGGGCTACTGGCTGGGCGACCGCGTGACCGAGGCGCTGCACTTCTGGGACAACAACACCACGTCGCGGCTGAACGGCGACAACATCCACATGTGGCCCTACGGCGTGAACGGCGCCCATGAAGACGATGGCTCGCAGGAGCTCTACATAGCCAACGCCATGCTCTGCCAGGCACTGGGCGAAGACGGTCTGGAGCACAACTACCAGCGCTTTGCCGACCCCTACTACTCGCTGCTGCAGGAAGACGGCGAGAAGCTCTACCTGCGCTGCGAGGCCGAGTCGCGTGGCCGCTACACCGCCTTCCTCATGGTGACGAAGACGGGCAGCCTGCGCTGGGTGGAGATGAGCGACGGCGAGGCGCTGAAGAACGACAGCGCGGCCTGGACGACCACCTTCACGCCAGCCAACCAGTACTACCAGCTGCGCAACGTGGCCACGGGCCGCTATCTTACCTATAATGGGACGGCCTTCACCACCGTGGCGCGCACCGAGCCGCGCGAGAGCGAGAACCTGCACCTGATGCCGGGACGTGTCGACGTCGACGGGCTGCGCGGCTACTGGATCATACACCCCCAGGAGGGCTGGTACCCCAGCTGTCTGCAGGCCAATGCCAATGGCGCGACGGGCAGTGCCACCTTCGACCTGAGCAACAGCGCCGAGGCGCAGCGATGGCTCGTGGAGACTGCCTCGCAGGTGGAGATGATGGCCGTGAAGGCCAAGGAGAGCGCACAAAACAAACTGGGCGACCTGCTGCGCAACGTGAGGGCACTGCGCAACGTGGCCCACACCGAGACCGTCGAGGGCACCGATGCCGCCCTCGATGCCGCCATTGCCGACATCGAGCAGCGGTCGGCAGGGGCAGAGACCAGTGCCGACGTGCAGCCGCTCTTTGCCGAGGCACGACAGGCGGCCATGGCCTTTCTGCGGGGAGCCGTGCCCACGAGGAGCACCCGCCCCTTCGTGCTCACCTTCCTCATGCAGAACCCCATGCTGCAGGACAATGCCGAGGGGTGGTCGCAGCAGCCGAGCGGCGTGAGCTACGACTGCGCCGAGTTCTATCAGCAGGCGTTCGACTTCTGCCAGACCGTGGAGGAGCTGCCCGCCGGCACCTATCAGTTCACGGTGAAGGCTTTCCAGCGTCCGGGCAAGAGCAGCGAGTGCTATGCCAACGAGGTGACGGCCGAGGTGTATGCCGGCGAGCAGGCCGTGGCGATGGCCCACATAAAGGCCGGTGAGAGGGCCGACGAGCTGGGGGGCACCGAAGTGGCCGTGGGTGGCAAGTATATTCCCAACGACATGCAGGCGGCAAGCCTGTACTTTAAGAAGAACAACAAATACCTGAACAAGGTGGAGACCGACCTGACCACCGACGGCGGTTCGCTCACCGTGGGCCTGCGCTGCAGCGACATGCCGTCGAGCTACTGGGTGATATTCAGCGACATTACGCTGAACTACCTGGGCGACAAGACGAAGACGGGCATCAGCGATGTGCGCGCCGCCACCGCCAGCCAGGCTGCCACCTATACCCTCGACGGCCGCCGTGTCGAGACAGCCACCCAGCTCAGGAAGGGCATCTACGTGAGCGAGGGGCGGAAGATGGTCGTGAAGTAATACGTTGCATGAATATGCATGCTGTTTTTCGATTTTCAAGACAAAATAAAATCGTGTTTTAGAACGGCGGTAGGCTGCCACCCCCTCGCTGGGAATGCCGCTGAACGCCGTCGGCGACGTCATTCAGCCTCCGTTGCAACATCGCGGCGGCTCTCCGACGCTGCCGCTCATGCATGGCGACCCGCTTGTTCAGCCTTCCTTAGGGTGCAATTCAGCGTTGATTGCATCGCAATTCAGCCTGAATTGACGTGCAATCCTGCCTGAATTGCCACCCCATTCAGCCTGAATTGCTGCAGGGACTTTTCTTGTTTTTACAATACGCTGATTGTCAATGATTTGCGAAAACCGCTGAGATTTTAAAATTCCCGTCGAGGAGCTGTGCGCTTCCGGATTTTTAAATCTCAGCGGTTTTCGCCGCATATTTATGCAGCATGGCGGTGCATAAATATAATAGGATTCCCTCGTTTAATCCGTGGAAGGAAAATACCCCCGTCAGCCTTGCCGTCATCTTCGGCGTGCTTGCATTGTCTATGCTGCTCTCATACATCGTGACAAAGCAGCATGACAGGGTGGCGGGTTGAAAGAAGACAACTTTTATAGTAACAGGACTTTCCCACCCTTTATAAGAAGGAGGGGAAAGTCCTGTTACCGAATCCTGTAGGGCAGGGCATTATTCCACCTTGATGTTCAGCCGGTAGGTGCAGGTGTAGTAGCGCGTGCTGCCTGAAGGCTTGTAGCGTATGGCCTGGCTAACGGTGTAGGTGCGGCCCCGGGTGAGCCTGCCCGGATACTGCCCCACCTTGCATCGGAAGTCGGCGGGCGTGAACTCGGCATAGATTTGTGCGCTGCCGTCGTATCCGCAGACGTTGCCCGAGGCGTTGAACCAGTGGCCCAGCACGGTGGCCGAGCTGGTGCTGGTGGTGGTCGTGGTGGTCAGTGCGCCGTTGGTCTGGTTCTGGGCCACGAAGCCCGGGTTTGCCGTGGCGTTGCACTTCACTGCCCTGAGCTGAGCCGTTGAGAGGCCCAGGGCGCGGCTGGCCGCCTCGAGGTCGTACTTCACCGACACCGACGAGTAGTTGTAGGCATCGTAGGGCAGCCGCACGTCGATGTCGACGAGCGTGTCGCGCCGAGCGTAGTCGGCAGCATATTCGCCATACTCCCCATATTTGTCTGTCCCCACGAACTGCACCTGATAGGGCCACTGCTCGTCGTTGCTGGCATCGTCGTCCCAGGCGTGGCGCCAGTGCTCGGTGGGTGCCCCCGTCACCACGAACCACAGCATCTGCGTGCCTTCGGGCACGGTGAAGGCTGCCTCACCTTCAGCCTCGCTATAGGCCTGGCCGTAGCTACGGGTGCCGTCGCTGAGATAGGCGCAGAAGCCATAGCGCCAGCCAGCCTTGTCGGCGTTGATGCTGCGATAGCCGCTGGCCCCGGCCAGCCCTTTGAAGCGCGCCCTGACGGTGGTGCCGGCATCGACGTTGCCCACGCGGATGATGTTGTAGCCATAATTCTCGGGACAGTGGCTGGCGTCGGCCTGCCACACGTCGGTGGTGCCGGCGGCCAGATGCAGGTGGGCGGTGTGGTTGTCTATATAGGCTTTGCCACGCTCGCGAATGCCGTCGATGTCCCATGTGCACACGCGCTGGGCGTAGTTGAATATCTCGTCGTTGAACTGCTGCTGGCTGATGCCCGTGAGGCGCTTGTAGGCCTCGACGGGATCTTCGGGCTTGGCCGACTCGCGCCACAGGCGGCCGATGAACTGCCGTCCGTGCAGCTGGCACCAGTAGTCCTGAATGAAATAGCAGGCGTAGCGCCAGTCTTCGTGCAGCAGGTTCTTGTTGCACTTGTCGAGATACTGTGCCGTGTAGTCGTTGGAGAACTGCTGCTCGGGATAGACCTTGAAGGCCTGCCACTGAGCGCACGACTCCCACCAGGCGCAGCCGCCGCTGGCCCCGGGGCCGAAGCCGTAGCGGAAGCCGTGGTTGGTGCCCAGGTCGCAGCCGACGAGGTACTGGAAGGAGTGCCCTATCTCATGTCCCACGGTGTGGCCTCCGCTGGCCTCGAGGGCCCATGGCGTGCACCAGAGTGCGCCAATCATGTCGTCGTAGCCCGAGCCGGTGGCCAGCCACTCGTTGCTGTGGTTCACGAAGATCTCGATCTTGTACTTGTCGGTGCTCTTCGACTGTCCGGGCACGACGAAGCCCAGCGTGTCGGCATAGAAGTGGAAGAGGTGCTCGGCGCGGTCGAGCAGCAGGTCTACGTCGAGGCTGATGCTGCTCTTCTTCGGGTCGAGGCCGAAGCCAGGTTCCCAGAACACGATGAAGTGCGTGCTCTCGCGGCTGCGCTGGAAGCACCAGCGGCTGGCGGGGTCGTCGAAGTTCATGGTGCTGAACTCCTTCGGGCGGTAGATGATGCGCCCGGGGTTGTGGAACGTGAAGTAGTCGTACTTAGCCTGATAGGTGCGCGTGGTGTAGGTGGGGGTGCCGCCCTGGGCAGGCTTGTTGTAGAGCCACATGTAGTTTTTCTTGAACACGATGGAGTCGTACTGCCGTGCATCGATGGTGGCATGCTCGCCAAAGCGGTCGGGGTTGTGCATCCAGAGCGTGTCCTGGGCCCGTGCGGTGCCGGCCAGCATCTGGCAGGCCAGCATAAGGAGCAGAGCAAGGTGTTTCATGTGTTTTTTCACAGGTGTGTGTGTTATTTCTTTGATATTTTAAACGATGTCTGACCGATGCTCACTATGTAGCAGCCGGGCCGCAGTGCAGCCAGCGAGAGGGCGGTGACGCCATCTGCCGTGGTGGCCGGTACCGCGATGGGCGTGCCGTCGGTACGGACGACGGCGATGGCTTTCCCGGTAGCGGGAATGAAGATGGTGGAGCCTTCGCGTCGCAGGCTTTGCAGCCGGGCATCGCCGATGGCCGAGGGGTCGTCGGTCTTGCTGATGTAGAAACGGGCCACGTCGCTGAAGCCGAAGCTGTCGGCATTGACCCGTATGCCGTCTTTGCTGTAGGTCATCGTGGGGTCTTTTTCGGCTCCCAGCAGGTAGTAGACCTCGGTGCCGTCGGCCAGCACCACCACCAGGCTCTTGGCCTGGGCTGCCAGCGAGAGGGCCAGGCAGCAGAGCGAGAAGAGTGTTTTTTTCATAGGGGGTAGGTTTTTTAGGGGGTTAGGGGGGGCCGGGAGGCGGGATACCGTGATTCCGTGCTTCCGTGATTCCGTGCTTCCGCCATTCCGGTCAGCAGAAAAAGCTAACCTTTGGCGATGTCGTTCACCACGAGCGATGCGAGCATGAAGCCGAAGATGGCCGTGATATGTGCCAGTGAGCCGTTGACCTGTGCCTTATGGAAGAGCCCCGGCCCCTCGTGGCTTTGCGCCTGGTTCTGCAGCAGCTCGTCGGAGAATACCACCTGGAACTTCCGCTGCGGAAAGAGACCCTCGTGCTTGAAGCGCTTGCGCAGTGCCCTGGCCAGCGGGTCGCCCTGCACCTTCCAGAACTCGGCCACGCGTATGCGTGTGGGGTCCATCTTCAGCGCTGCGCCCATCGACGAGAAGAAGCGTGCCTGCGTCTGTGTGGCCAGACGTATGAGCAACGCCTTGTCCTTGAGCGAGTCGATGGCATCTACGATGTAGTCGTAGTCGTCGAGGTGGAAGTCGTGGGCCGTCTCTTCGCAGAACACCTTTTCTATCGCCACCACCTGCGCGTCGGGGTTGATGCTGAGCAGCCGTTGTCGCAGCACGTCGACCTTTGGCAGCCCGATGGTGTCGGTGGTGGCCATGAGCTGTCGGTTCAGGTTGGTGGGGCTCACCCTGTCGGCATCGACGATGGTGAGCTGTGCGATGCCCGTTCGCACCAGGCACTCGGCGCACCACGAACCCACGCCGCCCACGCCGAAGACGACGACACGTTGGGCGACGAGGCGCTTCATGGCCTCGCCGCCCAACAATAGTTCTGTACGGTGGAAAAAGTCTTGTTCGCTTGCCATCGCAACGTCGTCTGTGGTGTCTTAGTCGCAGATGAGGCACTCGCCCGTCATGTCCTTGGGCTGCTCCAGCCCCATGATGTGCAGGATAGAGGGTGCCACGTCGGCCAGCCGTCCGTCCTTCACGGTGGCCGAGTTGTTGTTGGTCACGTAGATGAAGGGCACGGGGTTCAGCGAGTGTGCCGTGTTGGGCGTGCCGTCGGCGTTGATGGCGTTGTCGGCATTGCCATGGTCGGCAATGATGATGGCCTCGTAGTCGTTCTGCTTGGCAGCCTCAATGACCTCGCGCACGCAGTTGTCGACGGCCCAGACGGCCTTGGCGATGGCGTTGTACACGCCCGTGTGGCCCACCATGTCGCCATTGGCGAAGTTCACCACGATGAAGTCGTACTGCTGCGTGTTGATGGCCCCCACCAGCCGGTCTTTCACCTCGTAGGCGCTCATCTCGGGCTTCAGGTCGTAGGTGGCCACCTTGGGGCTGGCCACGAGTATGCGGTCTTCGCCGTCGAAGGGAGCCTCGCGGCCGCCGTTGAAGAAGAAGGTCACGTGGGCATACTTCTCTGTCTCGGCGGTGTGCAGCTGGCGCTTGCCCTGTCGCGAGAGGTATTCGCCCAGGGTGTCCTCAACGTTCTCCTTGGGGAAGAGAATGTGCACGCCGGTGAACTTGGCATCGTATGGCGTCATGCAGTAGTACTGCAGTCCGGGTATGGTCTTCATGCCCTGCTCGGTGAGGTCTTCCTGGGTGAGGGCGATGGTGAGCTCCTTGGCACGGTCGTTGCGGAAGTTGATGAAGATGACCACGTCGCCCTCCTCGATGCAGCCGTTGACAGCAGCGTTGTGGATAGGCTTGATAAACTCGTCGGTCACACCGTCGTCGTAGCTCTCCCGCATGGCCTGCACCATGTCGGTGGCCTGCTTGCCCTTGCCGCCGACGATGAGGTCGTAGCCCTCCTTCACGCGCTCCCAGCGCTTGTCGCGGTCCATGGCATAGAAGCGGCCCACGATGGAGGCGATGGCGGCGTCGTTGTCGGCGCATACCTTGCTGACCTGCTCGATGAAGCCCTTGCCCGAGTGGGGGTCGGTGTCGCGTCCGTCCATGAAGCAGTGAACGAAGGTCTGGTTCTTCAGCCCGTAGTGCCGGCCCACCTCGATGAGCTTGAAGAGGTGGTCGAGGCTCGAGTGCACGCCGCCGTCGGAGCAGAGGCCCATGAGGTGCAGCTTCTTACCTTTCTCTTTGGCGTAGGTATAGGCGGCCTTCACCTGCGGGTTCTCCACGATGGAGCCGTCTTTGCAGGCACGGTTGATCTTCACCAGATCCTGGTATACGATGCGGCCGGCGCCAATGTTGAGGTGCCCCACCTCGGAGTTGCCCATCTGCCCGTCGGGAAGGCCGACGTCCTCGCCCGAGGCTTGCAGCTGAGAATGTGCCGATGTGGCGGTTAAGTAGTCGAGATACGGAGTGGGCGTGTTGAAAATCACGTCGCCCTTGCCATGCTGGCCGATTCCCCATCCGTCGAGAATCATGAGTAGTGCTTTCTTTGCCATTGTTTTTATATTAATAATGTATATCTTTTACGAGGCGCAAAGTTACTAATTTTGGCTGTAACTCATGCTGTTTTGGCCTAAAAAAAGATTTTTTTAGTCTATTTTTTTTGCCGTGACACGACAAATTAGTACCTTTGCGGATGAACAGCCTACATTATACAAGCAACGACGATGACCGACTTCAACATCAAGATAGACCTTACCTGGCACGACGTAGCCACGCGCGTGGTGCTGGTGCTGGCCACGGTGGCCGCCATAGTGTGGTTCATGCCGCGCGACACGCGGCTCACCTTCAAGATAGAGCAGGGCAAGCCCTGGCGCTATGCCGACCTGACGGCCCCGTTCGACTTTCCAGTATACAAGAGCGAGACGGTGCTGAAGGCCGAGATAGACAGCGTGCTGCGCGACTACGAACCCTACTATATCTTCAACAAAGACATTGGCAACGACAAGGTGCGCGAGTTTCTGCAGGCCTTTTCGCTGAAGAAGTCGAAGCTGCCGGTAGACTACAAAATCATCATTGCCAACCGCCTGCGGGCACTCTATGAGCAAGGCATCGTAGACACAAAGGAACCGCTGGGCGGCGATGGCGATACGCTGCACATTCTGCGCATGGTGCGCGACAAAACGGCCCAGAGCATCAGCGCGGCACAGGTGCTCACGGCACCGCAGGCCTATGAGATGCTGGTGAACGACCCAACGCTGCAGAAGCAGCGCGAGCATTTCATGGTGCTGAACCTGAACAACTACATCGTGCCCAACCTGACCTACGACCGCGAGCGCAGCGAGGCCAGTCGCGAAGACCTCATCGCATCGGTGCCGAAGGCCAGCGAGGTGGTGCAGCGGGGGCAGGCCATCATCAGCCATGGCACGGTGATAAACAAAAAGGAGTATCAGGTGCTCGAGTCGTTCTTGCGAGAGAGAGACCGACTGCACGCAAACGAGACCCACCTGAGCTCGACCATACTGGGCCGCACGCTCTATGTGCTGCTCATCGTGACGGGCTTCACCCTGTTCCTGAGCGTCTTCCGTGCCGACTATTTCGAGAAGATGCGCTCCGTGGGCATGATCTATGCGCTCGTCATCCTGTTCTCCATCTTGGCCTCCATGCTGGTGAGCCACACGGTGTTCCATGTGTTCATCCTTCCCTTTGCCATGGTGCCCATCTTCATCCGCGTGTTCATGGACTCGCGAACGGCCTTCATGGCACATTCGTGTATGGTGCTCATCTGTGCCGTCATACTGCAGCACCCGCTCGACTTCGTGGCTATCGAGACCGTCGCCGGCCTCACCGCCATCATCTCGCTGCGCGACCTGAGCAGCCGATCGCAACTGCTCTGGACGGCTTTCTTCGTCACCCTGGCCAGCTTCCTGATGAACCTCTCGCTCGACCTCATCGCCACCAACAGCTTCGCTGGCATAGACCTGAGCGAATACAACTATCTGATGGTGTGCGGCGTGATGCTCTTCTGCAGCTATCCCCTGCTCTATATCATGGAGAAGATGTTCGGATATACTTCGAACATCACGCTGATTGAGCTGAGCGACATGAACAAAGAGCTGCTGCGGCGCATGAGCGAGGTGGCACCGGGCACCTTCCAGCACAGCATACAGGTGGGCAACCTCGCTGCCGAGATAGCACGCAAGATTGGAGCCAAGGCGCAGCTGGTGCGCACGGGGGCGCTCTATCACGACATAGGCAAGATAGCCAATCCCATCTACTTCACCGAAAACCAGTCGGGGGGCATCAACCCGCATGAGCAGCTCAGTTGCATAGAGAGCGCACAGATGATCATCAGCCACGTCACCGAGGGCATGAAGCTGGCCGAGAAGCACAACCTGCCAGAGGTGATAAAGAACTTTATCGCCACGCACCACGGACAGGGAAAAACTAAATACTTCTACGTGAAATACAAGAACGAGCATCCCGACGAGGAGGTCGATGAGCTGCTCTTCACCTATCCCGGGCCAAACCCCTTCACCAAGGAACAGGCCATACTGATGATGGCCGATGCCGTGGAGGCTGCCTCGCGCTCGCTGCCCGACTATACCGAACAGAGCATACGGCAGCTGGTGAACCGCATCATCGACTCGATGCTGGCCGACGGCTTCTTCCGCGAGTGTCCTATCACCTTCCGAGACATTGCCTACGCGAAGACCGTGCTCATCGAGAAGCTGAAGACCATCTACCACACGCGCATCAGCTACCCGGAACTGAAGAAGTAACCATACCTTTTTCTCTACCACTTCTAAAGGGGATTAGAAAGGTTAGAATATTGCACAGAAGCATGCGCTCTGTGCAATATCTGTATGTGCTTTGTTTAATATTTGTTAATACTGTGTGCCTTAACGGGGAAATATCGAACAAAATATCTAACTTTGCAGCCAAAATTTTTAAGGTTTATTTTTTACTTGACAAATGAAACGTTTAAAGTACATGCTGGCCAGTGCGATGCTGACCGCACAGACGGCTGCCATGGCAGGCGGCATTTTGACCAACACAAACCAAAGTGTAGAATTTTTGCGAAACCCCGCCCGTGATGCCGCCATCGGCATCGACGGTGTATATAGCAATCCGGCCGGCGTGGCCTTCCTGCCCGAAGGTTTCCACCTTGGGCTGAACTGGTTGATGGCCCATCAGACGCGCACCGTGACCACTACCAATGATTTGTTCAAGCTTGGCGCAAAGAATGGGAATAGTGCAGAAAAGACTTTCAAGGGCTTGGCCGATGCACCTTTTATCCCTTCGGTGCAGGCCGCATGGAACAAGGGCCCCTGGAGCTTCCAGTTCAATTTCTCGATACCCGGCGGTGGCGGCAAGTGCGAGTTCGACGAGGGCATTGGCTCGTTTGAGACCGTTGTCGGGTCGATAGCCAATACGCTGGCCACCACCTCAAACAATCTTAATGACGAGATTGCCCGCCTGCGTGCCAGGGTGCCTAATGTGACCGCCAGCGTGCCTAATGTGACCGGCTATGATGTGGATGGCTATATGAAGGGCAGACAATACTATTTTGGCATCCAGCTGGGAGCTGCACGCAAGATAACCAAGAACCTGTCGGTATATGCCGGCTTGCGCGTGCTCTATGGTACTGCCACCTACGAGGCCCGGCTGAACAATATACGGGTGATGGACGGCACGACTGGCACGACGCTGCCCGAATACGTGATAGGCGTGGTCGAGGGTCTCGCCACAGCCAAAGTCAATCTCGAGACTGCCAAACAGGCCAAGGTGGATGCCCTCATGGCTGGCGGCATGAGCCAGGCCGATGCCATGCAGCAGGCCGACGTGCAGGAGCTCGTGGCCAGTGTCGACAAACTGCAGGAGGCGGCCACACAGGTGGCCGCACAGGGCAAGCAGTTGGCACCCTATGCCAACGGCCTGAACCTGAAGAGCGACCAGACGGGATGGGGCGTGGCCCCCGTTCTCGGCGTAGACTACAAGGTGGGGGCCTTCAACTTTGCTGCGAAATATGAGTTTAAGACCCGCATGCGCATGAAGAACAACAGCGACCTGGAGCAAGCCATGATTCCTGCCACTGCAAAATATGTAAATGGTACAAGCGTGCCCGAAGATGCACCCGCACAGCTGGCCGTGGGAGCACAGTGGAGTGTGATCGACAACGTGCGCGTAAACCTGGGATACCATCACTTCTTCGACACCAAGGCCCACTGGTATAATAACAGCCAGGAGCTGCTCGACGGTGGTACCGACGAGTATCTGGCAGGTGCCGAATGGGACATCACGCCCCGGCTTACCGTCTCGGCAGGCGGACAGATTACCCGCTACGACCTTACCGATGCCTACATGAACGACATTTCGTTTGTGGTGAACAGCTGGAACCTGGGCGCGGGTCTCGACTACCAGATAAGCAATGTTGTGAAGCTGAAGGCTGGCTACTTCCACACCTTCTATGGCGACTACGACATGGACACTCCCAAGCAGGAAGTGAAGGTAGGTGGCGATAGTGGCCTGAAGCTGCTCATTCCTCCCGGACGCAGCAACTTCACCCGTACCAACTACGTATTCAGCTTAGGCTGCAACCTGACGCTGTAAAGACAGGCTTGACACGATTCTACATGATTCAGCCTATAGGTTGATACCGCAAAGCGGTCTGCTAAAGAACCAATAAAACAAGGAAAAACCTCTTATATAGACGGTTTTTCCTTGTTTTTTCGGTTTTTCTTAGTTTTTGTAAAGCCGCTTTGCGTTCGGAATAATCCAGAATGCTATATGCAAGGTGGCACTATAGCAGTGGCGAGAACAGGTGTGTGAGGCTTTCGCCCAGCCGGTTGAGAAATTGCGGGTTGCTGCGCCCGGGCATGTCGTTCAGACCCACCGACAGTTTCTCGTCGGCAAGGAAGATGTTGCGCAGTTCGGTGGCCGTTGCCGGGTCGAAGATGAAGGCGTTTGCCTCGAAGTTGTTCTCGAACGACCGGAAGTCTACGTTGGTAGAGCCGCAGGTGGCAATGGCATCGTCGCTTACCATGAGCTTGGAGTGCAGGAACCCGGCCTCGTAAAACTTCACGCTGATGCCCGCCGCCATGGCCTCGCGCAGGAAACTGCGGCTGGCCCATTCCGTGATGCGGGCATCGCTGCGCTGTGGCACGAGCAGCCGCACGTCGACACCGGCGGCGGCAGCCGTCTTCAGGGCGAAGAACACGCTCTCGGGAGGCAGGAAATAGGGCGACTCGATATACACATACTGTCGTGCGGCCAGGATTACTTCGACGTAGCCTTGCAGAATCTCGGGGTAGGGCGACAGGGGCATGCTCGTCACCGTCTGTACCAGGTGCTGCGAAAGCCCCTGCTGCATCTTGGGATAGTACTTCTTGTTGCTTAGGAGCGTTCGGTCGACGAAATACCAGTCGATGAGGAAGGAGCGCTGCAACGAATAGACCCCGTTGCCCTCGAAGCGCAGCATGGTGTCGCGCCAGGGCAGGCGTTTGTCGTCATGGTGCAGGCAGATGCCTTTCACGTATCGCTGCGCAATGTTCATGCCGCCAATGTAGCCTACGCGGCCGTCGACGATGAATATCTTGCGGTGGTTGCGATAGTTGGCCTTGCTGGTAAAACGCGGAAAGCGCACGGGCATGAAGGGCTCTACTTCTATGCCAGCCTCTCTCATGCGCTCAAAGAAACGGTTGCTCACGCTCCAGCAGCCCACGTCGTCGTAGATGATTCTTACCTCGATGCCTTCGCGTGCCTTTTGTATGAGGGCATCGGCCATGAGCTGGCCCAGGGCATCGTCTTCGAAGATGTAGACATCGATGTGTATGTGGCTTTTGGCCGACGCTATGTCGCGAAGCAGGCGGGGGAAGAAGTCGTATCCGCTCACCAGCGGCTCTATCTTGTTGTTGTGGAAAGGCAACGAGAAACTTTGATTGACAAACAGCTGGATGAGCGGTTTGTAGCGTTCGGGCAGTTCGAGGTGGGGCTGCTCGGCAAATTCCAGCATGGAGCGGCGCGTCAGCATGTCGAGCATGCGCTGGCCTACGTATCGCTCACGCCGCGTGTTGACCCCGAAGAACAGATAGGCCACGATGCCTATCACGGGCACGAAATAAATCACCATGGCCCATGCCATGGTCTTTGCCGGCTGGCGGTTGTCCATGACCACATGGATGATCGCTGCGATAACGACCACCTGATACAAGAGGAATATCAGGCTCGACAGGCTCATGTGCGTTTTGCTTTATTTGATGTCAATCAGCTTGTGCGTCTGTAGCGACAGGCGCCATTCGGGGTGCTGGGTGATATAGTCCACGCAGTCAGCCACGATGCGCTTGTTGCGCGCTTCGTCGCCCGTGTCGCAGGGCTGGAGGTATTTCAGCGGGGCGGGCGACGGCGAGGGGAACAGGCGAGCGAACAGCTCTTCGGGGTCGGTATGCTCTTCAAACACGATTTTCACTTCGTCGGGCAGCTTTTTTCCATTCTCTTTAAGCGTATCGCCCTTTAGCGCGCCTGTTTTTGGCGACACGGTAAGCCAGTCGAGGTTGCTTGGTGCCGGCCTCGTGCCATTGCTTTCCATGGCCACCTCGAAGCCATGCCGGTGGAGCAAGTCTACCAGCGGCTCGTCAACCTGCAGCGTAGGCTCGCCGCCGGTGAGCACCACGAAGCGCGCGGGAAAGGTCGTGACGGCCTCTATGATGTCGGCATCGGTCATCGTCTGGAAACTGTCGAACTCGGTGTCGCAGAACGGGCATCGCAGGTTGCAGCCGGCAAAACGCACGAACACCGCGGCACGCCCGGTGTTGCGGCCCTCGCCTTGCAGCGAATAGAAAATGTCGTTTACTCTGAATGTTACCATACACCCTCCTTCATTTTCGCTTAGAAATGCGGTAGCCGCTCGGCGCTTTGCGACGCTTGCACGGCAAGAAATTCTTCACTCTTCACTCTCAAAGGCTGCGATATTGCCTTCGCTCTCCTGCACGATGGCTTTGTAGCACTGTGGTATCTGGTCGACACACCAGCGGGCAATATTCTCGGCCGTGGGGTTGAAGGAGAACACCTCGTTGAGGTTCTTATGATCCATCTGGCTTTTTATTATATGTTTCACCCGGGAGAAGTCAACCACCATGCCGTTCTGGTCCAGCTCCTTCGCCTTGCAGAACAGCGTGATCGTCCAGTTGTGACCGTGCAGCTGTGTGCACTTGCTCTCGTAGTCGAGTACCAGCCGGTGGCTGGCCGAGATTTCCATTTTCTTTTGAATATAATACACTTTTTTCTTGCTCTTTTTGTTGTTTTTTTGTTGTTTTTTGTTGTTTTGGTATTTCGGTATTTCGGTATTTCGGGATTTCGGGATTGCGGGATTTCGGGATTTCGGGGTTTCGGGGTTTCGGGATTTACACTACCAGGTCGCTGCCCAGACGCTTGGCCAGGAGGTCGCGCAGTTCTTGCGTGCTCTTGTAGTCCTTCATCAGTTGTATGGCTCGTTCCATATCGTTGTTGGCCTGTCGCAGCTGCTGCTGGATGCTTTTCAGCCTGCTTTCCAGGATGTCGAGGCGGAAATCCATGATGAGATGCAGCACACGCTGCTTGGTGCTTCCCTCCCGCACAGGCATGACGAAGCGTCCTCCCAGCTGATGACGGTCGATGGCCAGACGCGTGGCCAACTGGCTCACCTTTACGTCGGGGTGGCCACAGAAATAGGTCTCGGCCTTGAAGCCGGGGGCGTTGCTATGCTCCGCAGCCTCGGCCAGAATCTGGTTGCAGATGGGCGAGGCAAAGACGATGCCATCTTGGCTGAGGTCGAAGTCGATGTATTGCGCCACCGATAGCGTGATATGCTGTCCGTCGTCGGTTTCCACGTCTTCGAACATGATTTCCTCTCCGTGGCGCACCACTTCGCGAATGATGAGCATCTCTACCTTCGATGCCTGTTCCTGGGGCAGGTGCAGCGACGGCAGCTCTTTTTGTCTCTCGTCTGGTAGGGACGGCTCTTCGGCAAAGCCCTCGCCGGGTATGTAGACTGGGGGGAGTGGGGACCGTGGGGAGGGTGCGGAGGGTGAAGCTGCCGACTGCTGTTGGCGTCGCTCATCGCGCTCGCGCTCCTTCTGTTTGTCCTCAATGTCCTTGCGTATGTACTTGTTCATCTCGGCAATGAGGGTCTGCTCCTTCATGCCGATGCTTTGTGCGAAGTCGGTGAGATAGGTAGAGCGCAGTATCTGGTCGGGAATCACCGAGATGCTTTTCACGATGCCTCCGATGGCCTCGCTTCGCTTCACGGGGTCGTCGGTGCCTTCTACGGTGACCCTTCGCTTGAAGGTGATGAAGTCGGTCTGGTTCTCATCGATATACTTCTTCAGCTGTTCGCTGCTGTGCTTGCGTGCAAACGAGTCGGGGTCGTCGCCGTCGGGCAGCAGCAGCACCTTGATGTTCATGCCCTCGGAGAGCAGCATGTCGGTGCCGCGCATGGCGGCATGAATGCCAGCCTCGTCGCCGTCGTAGAGCAGGGTGATGTTGCTGGTGAAGCGGTGCAGCATGTGTATCTGGTGCATCGAGAGTGCCGTGCCGCTGTTGGCCACCACATTCTCTATGCCGGCCTGGTGCATGGCAATCACGTCGGTGTAGCCCTCCACCATGAACACACGGTCTTCCTTCACGATGGCGCGCTTGGCCTGGTAGATGCCGTATAGCTCGCGCTCCTTGTGATAGATGTCGCTCTCGGGCGAGTTCACGTACTTCTGTGCCACGCCCTTGGTGCGGCTGTCGAGCACGCGGCCCCCGAAGGCCACCACCTTGCCGCTCACGTTGAGCCAGGGGAAGATGGCGCGGCCCCGGTAGCGGTCGACGAGCGTCGAGGTATTGGCCCCCCCTACGGCCCCCGAGGGGGCTTCTATAGTTTTGCTGTTAGGGGAAGGGCCTATAGTAGCCCCCTCGGGGGCCGAAGGGGGGGCCGTGGGGGCCTCGGAGGCTCTCTCATAGCACAGTCCCGTCTTCACCAGGAACTCTGCCTTGTAGCCGGCCTTCAGGGCTGCGGAGCTGAGGGCGTCGCGCCGCTGCGGCGCATAGCCCAGCTGAAACTTCTCGATGATGTCGTCGCGTATGCCACGGCTGCGGAAGTACTGCTTGCCGATGGCCACACCGTCGGGATCGCTCTTCAGAATGTCGTGAAACCACTTCATGGCCCACTCGTTCACGATGAACATCGACTCTCGCTCGCCTTGCTGCGCCCGTTCCTCGTCGGTGAGCTCCTTCTCTACAATCTCTATGTTGTATTTCTTGGCCAGCCAGCGCAGTGCCTCGGGGTAGCTTATCTGCTCGTGTTCCATGAGGAAGCCGGCAGGTGTGCCGCCCTTTCCGCAGACGAAACAGTGGCAGATGTTTTTCGACGGCGACACCATGAACGAGGGGTTCTTGTCGTCGTGGAAGGGACACAGGCCCTTATAGTTCACGCCGCTCTTGCGAAGCGTCACGAACTCGCCCACCACGTCGACAATCTTTGCCGCGTCGATGATCTTGTCTACTGTCGCCCGGTCTATCATCGTCGGTTATTCTTGATTCTCATTCTCTTCGTCTTCCCATACATTGTAGTGTCTCGTCTCGCGAGCATTATTAGGTGGTCCTGTTGGGTTGCTCTGATCGTTGGCTCCTGGCCCGCCACTGACGGCCAGGGGCAGCTGGGTGCCCACGAATGCCACATTCACGGCGGGGGCGATATATGGTTTGTTCATCGACATGTCCTCCTTATCTTATTATTTTCTTTCCGTTCTTGACATAGATGCCCTTGGGCAGTTGGCGCATCTGGCCATTCACCTTCATTCCCTGCAGACTGTATACCGTTCCGTCGTCGGCGGCAGAGCCGATGCCAACGTGTTGCAGTCCGGTAGCCTGCGAGCCTTCCTGGACAATGGGCAGCACGGTCGACGAGACATAGCTCACCGCACGGAAACTGGCCCTGAAGGCATCTTGCTTGCCTGTGGTCTTCTCGATCTTCTCGAAGGCAGTGCCATCGCCGTTGAGCATGTAGGCATCGGCCACGTCGGTGGCGCAGGTGGTGCCCACGAACTTGAAGACATTGCCGTTAACATTGGCTTTGGCATCGGCGGCAAGGCTCACGTTGGAACCCTCGAAGGTGATGTCGCGGTTGGTGAGGTTCCAGCTCTCGCCCCACTTGTTGCCCGGCACGGCGATGATGTAGGGCGTGTATGCCTTCAGCTTGTCGGCAAAGTCGAAGCAGACGGCGCCGTCGTTCTCGCTCGAGAACTCCTTCAGCCAGAAGTTCTTGCCCGTGTCGGAAGAGCTGTGGAACCAGTCTATCACCTTGCTACCGCTCTTCACCTCATCCACGTCGAAGGGCACCACGATGGTGCTCCAGCCACGTGAGCCGTCGGCTCCCACGCTGAACTGCCGGGTGTAGGAAGCTTTCTTGGCAGTGAAGGCCACAGGCGTATAGAAATCGTGGCCGTCGCTGAGCGTGAGCGTCTCGGCCTCGCTGCCCTTCACCACGTTCTTGCCGTTGAGCACGTCAGGCACAGCTTCGTCTGCGCCGAAGAAGTAGAGGGTGTTGGGATTGTCGTTGGTTGTGAGGGTGGTAAGGGCGGTGCCGGAGAGGTCGGCAGCCACAGCCTCGGCTGGAACGTCGAGCGAAGTGGTGCCCTCGCGTTTCAATACCCTTGTGGTGCCGTCGGCAGCATAGAAGGTGATGGCTGGCACGCTGTAGAAGAAGGGCGAGCGGTCTATGCCTGTCCCGTCAGTGGTGGCATAATAGAAGCTGTAGAGAATGCCAGGCAGTAGGTTGTCGAGCCTGAAGCTCACGCTGCCGGTGCCGCCGGCGGGCAGGCTGAGGTCGACGTCCTTATAGCTCACGCCAGAGCCCAACCACTCTGTCTGCTCATCGTTAAGCGCCCATTTGAACAGCCAGACGCGCAGGCCGCTGGTATGGGCGGTGGCCGATGTGTTGGTGATGCTCACCGTGGCATCGGCATAGCTGCCATAGACCTCGCCGGGCTCACTGGCCAGCGAACCGTTCTCGATGGTGGTTGTGCCTATCTCCAGCGTACCAGTGGTGGCACCATCGCCGGCCTCCACATTGATGCTCAATTCGCCTATCTTTATGTTTAGTTTGTTCCATAGTTCAAGGTTCATGGTGCCGATGGCCTGTGGCGTAATGGTAAACGTCACCTCCTTTTTGCCGTTGCCTGCTATGTCGGTCTGTGTGCCGTCGGCCCTGTAGCTGTTCCCTCCGCTTTTCCGCACCAGCTGTAGCGTGCCGGTATAGATGTCCTCGCTCTTGTTGGTCACGGTGGCCACGATGGTAGCGGGGCTACCCACGCGTGCAGTACCAGTACCGCTCAGGGCCAGGGTGGCACTGAGGTTAGCCTGTGTGGTGGTGCTCATGGTTTCGAGCGTGAGCGTGTTGCCTTCGATGGTGGCGGTGATGTAGTGTGTGTCGGAATTGCCGTTCACATGCCAGTCGCTTTGACCATTAATGCGGCTCACGCCCACAATGCGGTAGACGCCATCATCGAGCCCCGCTCTCAAAGTATAGTCTTGTATCCGCATTGTATAAATATATTGAGGTTCGACCTCCATCGCTCCATCGAACACAAAGAAGGGGGCACCTCCAACCATCTCGTCGTCTTTGATGAATGCGAAGCCGTGGTCGTATTTTGTTTTCGAAACCAATGGCGTGTGTATTGAGATTTCTATGCCAATGCCGTAAAAGTCGCCGGAAGAGGCTCTGTTGAAAGTGGTTGGTGCCTCGTGCACGCCTATGCTCACCGTCTCCAAGCAGTTCAGGTTGGTCTCATTGTTGCCGTCGTCGGTGGGTTTCACCTTCACCATCACGCTCTGGTCGAAGCTGTAGGCGTAGCTGCTGCCGCCGATGCCTGCCGCGTCGGCCTTGAGTATGGAGAGGCGGTAGTAGCCGTCGCTCTGTCCGCCCCATCCCCAGTTGATGTGGAAGAAGTCTTCCTCGTCGTAGCCGTCGCAAATGAAAGCATGCCCACCGGCTATCGACTGCCCGTTGTAGAACACGGGGTTGCCCTTGGCCAGCTCGCCGTAGACAAGGTCAAGCCAGCCCGAGTAGGTGTAGTCGTTGCGATAGGCCATCTTGGCATCCACGTCATAGCCGAAGTAGGCGCTCAGCACCGACGGTGCCCCATCGGATGATGCGCTCGACCCACCCTGGGTATACGAGTTATAGTTCATCTGTACTGCCGTGCCCACGAATCTCATGAGTGTGGCCACGGCCGTTGCCTGCTCTTCAGTGTAAGAGCCGGCGGTATAGGTTTCGAGCATTTTGCCCCATTGCAAAGTGGTGCCGCTGGCAATGGTGGGCATGGTCAGCTTCAGTTTTTCAGTGGTGTAGCCGGGAATGGCGGCCTTGGTCTGGGCGGGCTGCTTATAGTAGTACATGAGCTGTGCCAGCGCCGTAGCCACGCAGCCTGTCACTGTCCGTTCGCCGTCGGTGCCGTTCACGTAGGGGCACTGGTCGTTGTAGGGGGCGTACTGGTCCCATCGCGTCTTCAGCAGCGGACTGATTGACGTGCGCAGCAAGGAGGCTTTGCGCACCCGGCTGCGAGCCTCTGTCTGGTCGCCTACAGTGCCGAGCATCTTCATCTGCCGGCCATACCCCTCGAGCCATGCCCGGAGGTTCTCCGGCATCTGTTCTTCGCAGAACGAGCCTTCATCGCTGTAGCCCAGCACGGGGTCGGTGCGGTCGTCGCCGCTGATGAGCACGAAGCCCTGCTCCTGCCCCACATTGAAAACATAGTAATCTCTTGCCTCGTCGGTGTTCGTCTCGGTGGTGCCCACCAGACGCATGCCGCGTGCGGCCTGCTCGCCGTGGCGTGCCTGCAGGAACCGCATGGCCTCTTGGCGAGCCTGCTCCCGGTTGACGGGGGCGGCATTGAGCATGGCAACGCAGCAAAAAGCTGCAAACACTGCAAGTAATCTTTTCTTTATCATCATGCTTTGTTGGGAGAATTATAAATTAGGAATAGTCGGAGTAGAATCGTACTTCGGCTATTCCTGGATACTTATTTCTTCAGATACTTCGCCAGCTCGCTCTTCTTTTCGCGCAGTCCCTTGGCGAAGCTCTGTGCGTTCATCTGTGCGCCGAGCTTCGAGGCGTGGGTGTGGTCTTTCTTGAAGTAGCGGCCGGCCTTCTCCTTCAGTTCGGCTATTTTCTGCTTGGCCTTTTCCTTGTCCTGTGGCAGCGACTTGATGGCAAACTTCTTGTCGAGGAAGTCGGCCGAGAGGTTGTGCAGGTCGATGAACTCCACGCCCGTCTCTGCCACCACCTCGCGATACCACTTGCCGTAGGAGCCGTCGCGGCGCTCCACCTTGCCCCCGGGCCACTCGTTGCGCGGGGTGAGCGAGACGAGGATGGGCGTGGCGCCCTTCTCGCGCACGTCGTCGATCATCTTCTTCAGGTACCAGCCGAAGGAGTATACCAGTTCGAAGGTGCCGTTGTCGAGCTTGTAGACGTGGCAGGTGTCCTTCGACTCGGCTATCACGCCGCGCGCCTTCTGGTCGGTGATGGGGCAGATGTCGTTGTGGCCGAACTGTATGGTGACGAAGTCGCCCGGCTGCAGCGAGTTGTAAACCTTGTCCCAGAGTCCCTCGCGTATGAACGAGCGGGTGCTGCGGCCGGCACGGGCAGCGTTGAAGAGGGTGATTTTGCTCTCGTCGAACACGGTGAAGGCCTGCGAGGCCCAGCCCCACATGCCGTCTTCCTCCTTGTCGGCATTCTTCACGGTCGAGTCGCCGGTGAAGAAGACCACGGGCTTGCCTTTCTCGCGCCTGACGTCGCACGTCACCGGCTCCACGTTCTTCATCATCGCCTGCAGGGGCTTCAGCTGCGGGTTCTTGCTCTCCCAGAGTCCCTCGGCGGCACTGCGCGCGTTCATCTCGGCGCCATACTTCGAGGTGTGAATCTTGTCGCCGAAGAAGTGGTATTTCTTCTTCCATGCGCTATACCGGTCGAGCTTCTGCCCCGAGCGCTCGTTCAGGTCTATGAAGGGCACGCCCTCCACGGCGGCAATGTAGGCTCCCCACTCCGTCTGTGGCTTGCGTATGGTCAGGCCCGTCTTCTCGTCGTAGGCATCGCGGGGCGTGAGGCTCATCAGAATGGGGTTGGCGCCCTTGGCACGTATCTCGCTGATGTAGCGGCGCAGGTAGGTGCCGTAGCTGTAGACGGTGTCCTGGCGCTGCGTGCGCTGGTTGAAGCCCACGTACATCGTGTCGGGGTCTACGCCCGGTATCACGGCGCGTGCCCGTTTCTGGTCGAAGAACTCGCCATTGTCGTTGTGGCCTATACTGACCACGACCCAGTCGCCGGGCTGCAGCGCCTCGCGCACGGCGGGCCACAGGTCGGTGTAGAAGGTGCGGGTCGACATGCCGCCCAGGGCCTGGTTCTCTACCGAGATGCGGTTCTCGTCGAAGTATTTGTTCTCGTAGTATCCCCAGCCCCACTGTCCGTTGCTGCCGTCGCCGCGCGTGCCGTTGCGCATGGTAGAGTTGCCGATGAGGAAGAGCACGGGGTTCGTGCCCTTGCGCGTGCTGCCGGGCTTGGGGCGCGACATCAGGGCCTTGGCTATCGAGTCGGGGGTGTTGTCCACCACCTTGTTCACGTCTTCAATCGGGTCGGGCAGGTTGTCGAAGTTCTGGGCCGAGACAGAGACTGCCAGCACCGCCATCGTCATAGCAGAAAATAGTCGTTTCATCGTTGTATTCTTTGTTGTTTTAGTTCCACGTTTGTCTTATGTCCCAGTGCATGGCAATCTTTACTACCGTCTTGTCTTTAGGCAGGTCGAACTCTTCCATCACCAGGTCTATCATACGTTGCTTCGGAAAAATTGCTTGTTTTGCTGCAAAGGTACAACAAGTTTTTCAATCTGCCAAACATTTTGTACCCTAAAGCGAGGTGGAATAGCTCTTTGCCGGGTGTTTTGTCAAAATTATTCATGAAAAACACCACCTTCGCAACAGGGCATTCTGGAACGGAGAAGACCGTCGTGTGGCATGCGGAAAACGTGCAGAAAGGGTGGGGTGGGGCGTATGGATTTGCAATTCAGCCTGAATGGCGACATGTCGATGGTCTTCGGCACCCTCGCGAAGGTTCTGCCGACCTGCAACGGAGCCTTGCTTAGGGTGCAATTCTGCCTGAGTTGTCATGCAATCCAGCCTGAATTGCATCCTAATCCTGCCTGAATTGCAACCTAACTTAGGCTGAATTGCAAAATATAAAATTGTGATTTTTGTAATTGCTTGATATACAGCATGTTGCTGAACTCTCGCGAGAATCGGAAATTTCGGGCCAGACTGCTGTTTGCTTGTCGCCGTGCGATTCTCAGCGAGGCATTTGTCTTGATTTTTCATTGCACAAACCGTATGAAATGTGCACGTTTCTGGGTAAAATGTGCACTTTTTCTGAAGTTTGTTTTGCCGCTAAACAAATTTATTGTAATTTTGCACCCGAATTCAAAGAAGAAATTTCTTATTATACACATTATTAATATAATATGGCTTTAAAAATTGTAGTGCTGGCCAAGCAAGTGCCAGACACCCGAAACGTGGGTAAGGATGCCATGACCGCCGAAGGAACGGTGAACCGCGCTGCCCTACCCGCCATCTTCAACCCAGAAGACTTGAACGCCCTGGAGCAGGCCCTCCGCCTGAAGGAGCAGCATCCAGGTTCTACCGTAGGAATCCTCACGATGGGTCCCCCACGTGCAGGTGAGATTATCCGTCAGGGCCTCTATCGCGGCGCTGACACCGGCTGGCTCCTTACCGACCGCCTGTTTGCCGGTGCCGACACGCTGGCCACCTCTTACGCGCTGGCCACGGCCATCAAGAAGATTGGCGACGTTGACATCGTGATTGGCGGCCGACAGGCCATCGACGGCGACACGGCCCAGGTAGGCCCGCAGGTGGCCCAGAAGCTGGGCCTCAACCAGGTGACCTACGCCGAGGAGGTCTGTTCCGTAAACGGTGGCATTGCCACCGTCCGCCGCGTCATCGACGGCGGCGTGGAGACCGTCGAGGCCCCGCTGCCCGTGGTGATCACCGTGAACGGAAGTGCCGCACCCTGCCGTCCCCGCAATGCGAAGTTGGTGATGAAACACAAGTGGGACCATTGCCCGCTGGAAGCCCCCCAGACTGCCACCGAGGGGGCCTCTAATGCTTTTGTAACCCCCTCGGGGGTCGAAAGGGGGGCCATCCTGAACCAGTGGACAGTTGCCGACGTCGATGGCGACGTTCAGCAATGCGGTCTTGCCGGTTCGCCTACCAAGGTGAAGGCCATCAAGAACATCGTGTTCCAGGCTAAGGAGTCGAAGACTT
>CAMJLB010000018.1 GCA_946406555.1 uncultured Prevotellaceae bacterium
CTTCGCAGAACTCGCCGAAAAGCTCGTCAATCAGTTTGCCCTTACCCATGGTCTCATCGACTTCCATTCCTTTTTCTTTGCAGAAGGCCCGGATTTCGTCCTCGCTCTTTCCATCGCAATCAAAGCCCGTCTTTTCCTTGATGGCATCAAGAATGGGCAGACGGCGATATGGGGCCTTGAAACTCACGATCTGACCATCTATCTCACGCTCCGGCTTGCCGTTTACTGCTATACAGATGGTTTCCAGCAGTTTCTCAGTAAAAGACATCATCCAGTTATAATCCTTATATTGCACGTAAAGTTCCATGCAGGTAAATTCAGGATTATGGTTGCGGTCCATACCCTCATTACGGAAATTCTTTCCTATTTCGTATACCCCTTCGAAGCCTCCTACGATAAGCCGCTTCAGATACAGCTCGGTAGCAATGCGCATATACATATCTTGGTCGAGCGCATTGAAATGAGTGATGAAGGGTCGTGCCGATGCGCCACCTGCTATCATTTGCAGTGTAGGCGTCTCCACTTCGGTGTAGCCGGCATCGTCGAGCACACGCCGCAAGGTGCGAATTACGGTTGCACGCTGCAGGAAAGTGTCCTTCACCCCGTCGTTGACCACCAGGTCGACATAGCGCTGGCGATAACGCAGTTCTGGGTCATCGAACTTATCATAAGCCACTCCATCCTTATATTTCACGATGGGCAGTGGCTTCAACGACTTCGACAGCAGCTTCAGTTCCTTGGCATGCACGGAAATTTCGCCTGTCTGTGTGCGGAACACAGTGCCTTTCACGCCAATGAAATCGCCGATATCAAGCAGTTTCTTGAACACGTTATTATAAAAGGAGTCCACCGCATTGCCTGCATCGACGTCATCGCGCGTAACATATACCTGTATACGGCCTTTAGAGTCTTGCAGTTCCACAAAGCTGGCCTTACCCATCACGCGACGGTTCATCATTCGGCCTGCGATAGTCACTTCACGGGGTTCAGCATCATCGCTGAAGCTCTCGCGAATTTCGGAGCTGAAGGCGTTGGTGGGATACTCTGCTGCAGGGTATGGGTCTATGCCCAGCTTACGCAGTTCGCCAAGCGACTGTCGGCGAAGGATTTCCTGTTCACTCAGTTCAAGTTCAAGTACGTTCATAACTTGTATCTAATATTCAAAATATATTTCTTTGAGTTTGCAAAATTACAAAAAAACTATCGTATAATCAAACTTTTCGCTTTTTATTTACTGAAAAGCTATTCGTTTAGCGTGCCACAGTGTGGACAAATGCCCTTACTGTGTATTCGATGTCCGCAATGGCCACAATAAAAGTTGGTACGGTTTCGAAGATAATGGCCGACAGCCCACGACGCATAGACCACCAGCAAAGGGTACCCTATATAATATAAGGTGGAAATGCTGAAAATTACATAGCATACAGCACAAACGCCCATCAGTCCCAGATAGTAGAACAACGCATCGCCACCTGACAGATGCCTCCTTATGTCGTCGACGGCAGCGAGAGCAGCAACGACCATGGCCCACACAGAAAGCAAGAAAAGCCCCAAGTGTAATGGCACCGAAAAAGGATTGAGCGTGGGGTGATAATAGTAATGCCGCCAAGAGTCGGGGGCGAACAGCTGTATGGTGCTGTAGAACACGGCCGATGTAGCCACAAGCAGACAAAGGAGCGTGGGATAGAAAGAGTCGATATCGTTGAAATGGACCATCTTGGCTCCCAGACTCATGAGTCGTCGCAAACTATATACAGCCATGACGAGCACGATCACAGCGAGAAAGATAAGCAAATGGGTGTCGGAGAAGAAATCGATGAACTGACTTATGGGAGAATCGGGGGCCACACAAGGCAGCATACTACTCTCATGTACCCAACCGATAGCCTGCTGATCGCGTGCCACCTTCACCCAAATAGTGTCAACGGTATCTGAAGGCATCGTCGTGATATCGGCTACCACGATACGATTGCCTTTATAAAGAGAAAAGGTGTCTACCGGGAGTCCGTTCACCACTTCAGTAGGATGCTGGACGATAAGCCGTAGCGAATCGGCCTTGATCAGAAAGTTGAAATTTTGCGTGTAGTGGTGGGTGGTATAGAACGATATGGAGTCGACCTGCTGCTCGGTCAGGCTCCATGCATCGGGAGTCTGCTGTTCCTGCCGATAGCACGACTGCACCATGCAGATGAAGAAAAAGTAAAGCAGTATATGGTAGGCTCTATTCATCTATTTCTTGTTCTTTACGCATTTTATCAGGTCTTCAATCGGCATATACGTTCATTTGGCAATGCCTACAGTCGAACTCCAGGCGGAAGTGCCTTCCATCGGCCAAAGAGAGTGTAAGGGGTTCGCGCCATGCTGGCAGTCTACCACTATTCTTCTTGCAGAAGCCAAGACTATAGCGCAGGCAATGACGGCATTGCATAATCAGCGGACTGGCAGGCTTCTGCAATTCAAACGCAGGGTCAGGATGAGACAGGCCATGCTGCTGATAGAAGAGTTGTGCCTTGCTGTTTGCAATGTTATATAAATACCCTCTGCCGTAGGATGGAGCACTTTGCGCTGCCATGGGAGCGACACTACTATCTGTGGTTCTTTCCCGATGACCAGTAGCATGACCAAGAGCCACTTCCACCAATTGTCTACGCCATTGGGCAAGCAGGCTCGAAGGGATGAAATAGGGGAAGTCGTCGGGTATGTCTACTTTTGTACACACATAGGGTGTGCCCCCCAGTTTTGAAAGTTGCTTTCTTATATTGTCGAGCTGAGGCGTCTGTGCCAGCTGATGTGTCGATTCCACGCTTATGCTTACGTCATCGAGAGTAAGGTTGAAGCCATTTTCGGTTGGCCGAAGGCTTAGGGCGACAGGTATTTTCCGCTCTGCAGTAGGCCTGTTCAACGTGCGTTCAAACTCTTGGTCGTTGTTGCGATAGAGTTTCATGCCCGTGCGTAGTGATGCCGGCAGCTGCAAGGGATACATACAGTTTCGGTCGGCCCGGTTCACGCGGAAGCCCACCAACTGATTGTCGTCGCCAATGTAGCAGAGGCCATCGCCATTGGCAAAGCGAGCCACACCAGCCACGGTAAAATAATTGCCATGGATTTCTTTCACATAGCCGACGTATTCACCCATGGCCTTTGGCGTGAGAAACGAGGCAATCCCTGGCTGCCGTCCATGAAGGAAATAGGTAGTATAGCCACGGTTGAACGTCTTGTTGAGGTCGGGTTGGAAGGAAAGACGCACCCTGCCCCGTGATGCCCTGCAGTATTTTCCGTGATGCTTTTCCACGATTTCATCGAGGCGCTGACTATAGGCAGCAGTCACATTCTTCACATATGCCACGTCTTTCAGCCTGCCTTCTATCTTGAACGAGGTGGCACCTGCAGCTGCAAGTTCCTCCAAATGGTCGTATTGGCAGAGGTCTTTCAACGACAACAGATACTTTTCGCGTTCTATCAACTTGCCATCAGCATCGGTCAGATTGAACTTCATACGACAGAACTGCGCACACTCTCCCCTATTGGCACTTCGCCCGAAGCAGTGTTGCGACGCATAGCAAAGGCCGCTATAGCTTACGCAAAGCGCACCATGCACGAAAACTTCAAGTTCCACATTGGGTACCCGGCGATGTATTTCGGCAATTTCTTCGACCGCCAGCTCTCTTGCCAATACCACGCGTCTGAACCCCAGCTGTGCGAGCCATGCCACTTTCTCCGCTGTTCGGTTGTCGGTCTGGGTAGAGGCATGCAATATGAGCCGGTCACCTTGGGGAAGTTGTCTTGTAAGGTCAATCAATCCCATGTCTTGTACGAGAATGGCATCGACTCCTGCATCGGCCAGATTGGCCAACAGCTCAAGAGTGTCGTGAAGTTCATCATCATAGACAATGGTGTTGACCGTGACATACACTTTCGCTCCAAACTGATGAGCATAACGGCAGAGACTGGCAATGTCGGCGACACTGTTTCCGGCGGCAGCACGTGCGCCGAATCGCGGGGCACCTATATATACAGCATCGGCTCCATGGTCTATGGCTGCCATGCCACAGGCCAGATCTTTAGCTGGTGCAAGCAGTTCGAGTGTTGCCATTATTCTATCTTGCTGATGTCGTAAGGAGTCTCCTGATAGACGTAATAGTTCACCCAGTTATTATAGAACAGATTTGCATGTGCTCTCCACGTGACCACAGGCTGGTTGTCTGGGTTGTCGTTGCGATAGTAGTGCTGTGGCAGGTCTACATCGTCGCGAATGTCTTTGTCGCGGCGATACTCTTTATCGAGTGTGTTGGGAGCATATTCCAAATGACCCGTGATGAAGAATTCCCGGCCATTGCGCGCCATAACGATACTCACGCCGCTTTCCTCCGACTCGGCAATAAGTGTCAGTTTATTGCAACTCAGTATGTCATTGCGCCTGACTTCGGTATGACGGCTATGAGGCATCATAAACTCATCGTCGAAGCCACGGAAGATGGGTAGCTGAGCATAGGCCT
This sequence comes from uncultured Prevotellaceae bacterium, assembly GCA_946406555.1. Classification (GTDB taxonomy): domain Bacteria; phylum Bacteroidota; class Bacteroidia; order Bacteroidales; family Bacteroidaceae; genus Prevotella. Next base: position 4,497 of record CAMJLB010000018.1, read on the forward strand.
CGAGCTTATGTTGTGGGAATATGCCGAACATTTTCCGGGGCAGATCGTACTTGGGCACTCCATAGTGATAGTAGAGCCCGGCCTGAGCAGCCCAGCATATATATAATGTGCTGGTGACGTGCGTCTTGGCCCATTCGAAAATCTGCGAAATCTCGTTCCAGTAGCCCACCTGCTCAAAAGGCATCGTCTCTACGGGGGCTCCGGTGATAATCATCCCGTCGAATTTTTCCTGCTTCATCGTTTCGAAGTCGCGATAGAACATCATCATGTGCTCTATGGGCGTGTTCTTCGGTGTATGGCTTTTCAGCTTCATAAAATTTATGTCGAGCTGCAGTGGCGTGTTCGAGAGCAGCCTGATGAGGTCCGTCTCAGTCGTAATCTTCAGCGGCATCAGGTTCAGGATGACGATACGCAGTGGGCGTATGTCCTGGGCATGCGCCCTGGAGCTGTTCATGACGAATATGTTTTCCCGTTTCAATATATCGATAGCGGGCAGCAAGTCGGGTAGTCTAAGTGGCATTTTCTTGTGGTGGTTCTTATTATTCTACTTGTATGATGATGACGGAAACATTGTCCAGTCCGCCGGCATCTTCAGCGGCTTCGCATAGCGATGTGGCATCATAGCCCTCGATGAGCATTTTCTCGATGAGCGAATCTTCGACCATGTCGGTGAGGCCATCGCTACACAGCATGAAGGTATCGCCGGCCAGGACATCGGTCGAACACTGCACCAAGTCGATATAGCTGGTCTTGCAACCACCGCCTATGCAGTTGGTGATGACATTGCTATGTTTTGGCGACCCCAGCAGATTGCTGAGCGAGTGGTCGGTGGTGAGTTGCATGAGCTTTCCATCGTGCAGTCTGTAGAGCCGGCTGTCGCCGCAGTTCATCCAGTAGAACTCGCCAGCATAATAGGCCATTGCCACGAGTGTGGTGCCCATGTCGCGGTATTTTGGGTCGGCATGGCCCTTCGAATCGATGATGTTATTGATGCTCTCACCCCATTCGAAGATGGTTTCGTTGAAGTCGCCCGGTTTCAGTCCGGCAGGAATGTCGCTGAAGAAGTACTGTAAGTTGTGCAGCACGTCGCTGCTGGCCACTTCGCCGCTATTATGGCCTCCCATGCCATCGGCCAAGGCTATCATGTAGCGGTCGGTGTCGTTAGTTGATACCAGGGCATGGGTGCGGCTGTTGCGAACGAAACTGTCGCCCACGAGCAGCATATCTTCATTGTTTGTTCTCACGCAGCCCACATGGCTGGCAGCTGTGATGTTCAGATTTAACATATTGTTTCCCTATTTGTTATATATGTTACCCAGAATCGTTGTCAACGAAATAGTGAGCGTCAGTTTACGCTCACTTGCAGGTTGATATTGGCAATGGTTACGATGTCGCCATTCTTTATCGACATGTCGACATCGGGTTGAAGCAAGTGGTCGTTGAGTTTCGTCCCATTCGACGAGTGCTTGTCGGTAATGCACCACCCCGAGTCGGCCTTGTACTTCAGTTGTGCATGTACGCCCGAGACATACATGTTGTTTTGGAAAAACTGCGCGTATGGTCCCTGCCTTCTCCCTATCACAGCTCCATTTATGCCTTGTATCCTGATATTGAGCGAACCATTATATAGCAAGAGCACCGGGACGCCGTGCGGCTGGTTCGGCTGTGGTATGGAAGCACTGGCTGGCGTTTTGCCAAGGGTGGAAGAGTTGGTGGTAATAAATTCATGAGAGGCAAAGCCGATAGACACCGCCGACTGCGAAACCTGCGCATTGGCCTTTCGCTGGTATTCGGCGGGCGTGACCATCAAACCACCACAGTTGGTGCACCGACGACCCATGCCCACCCTGCCACATCGCTGGCAATAGAGCAATGCCTGGCCACACTGGTCGCAATAATGGGAATCGTCGTCGATTTCTTCTTTACAATTTGGACAAATAATCATATCTTCGTTCTACGAATTTACTCTAATGTTCTTCTTATAATCCTCTATACTACAAATCTTTAATGTCTTCTGGCAGAATAACCTGATAGGTTTCTTTCGTCACCTGTTCTGGCGGCATCTGCGACACACGCATCGACAGTTGCTGCACCGTCTCGTCGAGCATGTTGCGCATCTCGCGGGCATTGCCGAAGTTCTCGTCTTTCTTGAGCAGCATCTTGCAGATAACGTCGAGGGCCTTGAATTCGGCAGGCGGCGAAAGGGTGTACTGCTCTTTCTGTGCCATTTTCTTGAATATGGCCAGGAGCTCATCTTCGTTGTAGTCTTCTATATGCAGTTTATGCGTAAACCGGCTGGCCAGTCCCGCATTCATCTGCAGGAACTCATCCATTTTGTCCTTATAGCCGGCAGCTATCACCACAAACTTGCCACGGTCGTCTTCCATGCGCTTCATGAGGGTGTCGATGGCCTCTTTGCCATACTGGTCGTTCTGGTCGCTCAAGGTATATGCCTCGTCGATGAAGAGGATTCCTCCCATGGCTTTGTCGCACCAGCCATTCACTATCTTTGGTGTCTCGCCCATGTATTTTCCCACCAATGTAGCACGGCTGGTCTCGATGACACGTGCCGTATGCAAGATGTCCATCGACTGCAGCACTTCGCCCATCTTCCTTGCAATCGAAGTCTTGCCCGTTCCGGGGTTTCCGGTGAGGATGAAGTTCATCGACATCTGCTGCACCTTTCCTGCTCCCATGGCGGCACGCTGCTTCATAAACATGCTCTGCACGGCCAGTCGGCGTATGGAGTTCTTCACCGAGCGCATGCCGATGAATTCGTCGAGTTCGTTGAGCACCTCGTCGAGCGGGCGGGCCTTTTCGTTCTGGGCCATGGGCAGGTCTTCGGCCGTGATCTTGTACATGTCGGCCTCTTGGAATCCCGGCTGCCCCATGAGGCCCACCAGGCGCTGGCTCTGCTTCTCTACTGCCTCGTCGAAAATGCGACGTGCCTCACGCGCATTGCCGAAATTCTTGTCGCGGCGCAGGTAAAGCTGCTCAAACTGCCTGTGTATGGCTGCCTGTGTGGCTTCGTCGATGGTAAAACTCTTGGCCTTTGCCAGATTCAGGAAAATCTGCGTCAGCTCGTCAGGGGTATAGTCATCGAAATGTATGGTCTGCGTAAAACGGCTCTTCAATCCTGGGTTGGTATCGATGAAATCATGCATCTGGTCGGTATATCCCGCCACGATGCAAACAAATTTTCCTCTATCGTCTTCCAACCGTTTGAGCAGCGTGTCGATGGCCTCGGCACCGAAGCTGTCGCCGTCGTTCGACTTCAGCGTGTATGCCTCGTCGATGAAGAGTACGCCTCCTATGGCCGTATCGATGAGCTGATTCGTCTTAATGGCCGTCTGCCCTGAGTAGCCAGCCACGAGTTTCGAGCGGTCGGCTTCTACAAGCTGCCCCCTCGACACGATGCCGAGCGTCTTGAATACATCTGCCATGATACGGGCTACGGTGGTCTTTCCCGTACCAGGATTGCCTGTAAACACGTAGTGCTTTCCTTGGAAAGTATTGGTTTCGCCGCGCCTTATCTGCAGTTTCAAGAATGCCGAGAGATTCGATATTTCCTTCTTCACGCCAGCCAGTCCCACGAGGCCGTCGAGGCGTTTCAGGCAGTCGCCCAGATCCACATCCTTGGGTGCCTCGTATGGTATGTCGGCCTCTTCGATGGTCATGAGTTGCTCATTGGTCATTTGCGACAAGTCGCCGTATTGCAGGCGCTGTGCCTGTTTTTTGCAAATCTGGTCGAAGAGCGAGCGCATGGTGCGGCCATTGGCAAAGTCTTTGTCGCGCGACTTATATAACTCGCTTATCATCTTCTTTGTCAGTTGTTCGGCCTGAGCAGAGAATATGTACTTCTTGTCCTGTGCGAAGACCTGCATGATCTGGTACAGTTCGTCGGGCGTGTAGTCTTCGATGTTCAGGAAATAGTTGAAACGGCTGCGCATGCCAGGATTGATGCGGAAGAGGTTTTCCATCTCGGTGCGATAGCCTGCTGCAATGACCACAAACTTGCCGCGGTCGTCTTCCATTCGTTTCATGAGTGTCTCCAGGGCCTGTGCGCCTTGGTTGTCGCGTTCGCCCGACTGGCTCACTGGCGCCAGCGTATATGCCTCATCGACGAAGAGGATGCCCCCTATCGCCTTGTCGCACAGGCGATTCACCACCTTGGGAGTTTCGCCTTGATAGGGACTCACCATCTGCGAACGGTCTACTTCTACCACATGTCCTGAGTCTAAATAGCCTATCGAGGCAAGAATCTCGCCCAACTTACGTGCCATAGTGGTCTTACCAGTACCGGGATTACCCGTGAGCACGATGTGCATCGACATTTTCTCCTGTTCGCCCAAGCCTCGCTCGGCCCGCTGCAGACTGTTCTGCACCGAGTAGGCAATCTCGCGCACGGCCTGCTTCACCTCGCTCATGCCTATATACTTGTTCAGGTCGGCCAAGATTTCGTCAAGCGTGCGCTCCTCAGGCACATAGCCTTTGATGTCGCCAAGTTCCACCTGTGTGGCCTCTGTGCCACGACTGATAAAAGAAGTAAAGATGTCTTCGGCAGTCTTCATTGCCAAGTGGGCATTGCCAAAGGTCTCGTCTTTTATCTTTATCTGGTATTTGAAGTATCGGTTCAGCTGTTTGACTGCCTCGGGTGTGAAGTTGGCTATACCGTACTTCATGCGCAGTTCGAGCTTCACTATATCGCTCAGTTCATGGTAGTTGGGGGTAGGAAGTCTAAAGGTGTACTTGAACCTGTTCTTTACCGCAGGATTGCTCTCAAGGAAATCGTCGAGCCCTTTTGGCAGACCAGCCATGACCACAATGGGATTGTCGTCCCATTTGTCCATCTCCACAAACAGTTTGTCGAGCGGATTCACCTGGTTCGAATACTTGTCGGGCAGCAACTTCTGCACATTGTCGAAGAACAATATCCCGTTTTTGGCTTTCTTTATGTTATCTTCCCACTTGTCGACAAAACGTGAGTAGTCCACGGCATCGACCATGGTGAGCTTGGGCTTCTCGATGATCTGGTGCTGGAAGAAATAGTCGCGCAAGATTTCTGCCAGTGCCGTTTTTCCGGTACCCGTCTCGCCAATGATGATGGCGTTGACCGAAAGCCTTACGGTGGCAATGTCCTTGCGCGAGCGCAGATAGGTATAGGTGTCGACAATGGTCTTCAGTTGGGTCTTCAGGTCATCGAGCCCCACGAGCTTGTCGAGCACATTCTGCGACACCAGCGGTTTTCCACACCACTTGCAGAACTTTGCATTGTTTCGGTTTTCCTTATGACAGTGTTCGCAAATCATTCAATGTCTTCTTGTATTTGATCCACCATTTGTCCTACACTTACATTCCCCGCATTGGGCAGGGCTACATCCAGCAACTTTGGATTGAAGATGCAGAACTCTGCCACCATGATGACGGCCAGCAATGTCCAGAGTATGTAATGCAATACCGACTCGCCCGTGATGCCTTGCACCTGTGCGGCCACATCGTCGAGCAGTCCGAACTTCGAGCTTTTGAACCGATGGGTCTTGGCCTTGAAGGTGTAGTAAAGCGGCTCCATGAGCGTAGACTTCACATCATCATTCTTCAGCACCTCTTCAATCATCTTGGCATCGGTTTTACTGTCGCGCCGGAAGTCGGTGAAGTGGGCTATGGCTACATAGAGGGCGGCAAGCAAGGCAATGACCACACCGAAGAGACCTGGTGCATGCTGGTCGGTGAACTTCAGCAGCAACAGCGGTACGAAAGACGTCAGCACGCTCAGCAGTCCGAAGAAAAACGACATGAGCGGTCCAAAGCCCTTGAAATATGACCTTGTAGCGACAATGATGCCAGTCATTCCACCCAGCGGCATGATAATGCTCAGATAGGGGTGCTCCAGCACGCTATCGCGATTGGGTACGCCCACCACGATGGCCAGCAACACATAGATGGCAGCCACTCCGTAGAAGGAGTAGCGCCACAGCTTTTCGCGACTGCGGGCATAGTCCCACTGTTTCTTCACTGCGACGATGCGGTCTTGAGTCTCTTCACGGGCCTTGATAAACCGCCGGTAGTACTTCTGCTGGTTGTCGAAGCGCCCTAGTTCCATGATCCAGTCGACGAGTTCCCGCTCATAGCTGTACTCCTCTTCAAATTCGCGTGTGGGGTCTTCGTGGTAGTATACCGAGAGCCACTGGGCGAGGACACCGTTTCTTATTTCGTTGCGTATCGCCGAGACGTGCTCCTGCTGTAGACTTCTGCCATCGGCAAGGGTCGTTCCGTCGGGCAGCAGGTAGGCAGGCTTCACGCCCAAGATACGGCAGAAGCGATAGAGGGCCGTAGGCAGGTCGTAGACTCCCATGCGCTCGGTATTTTCTTCTGCCGAGAGGTCGAAGCAGCGCGAATGCTCAGAAAGAGCCTCTACCCACCCATGCAGTTCGGCAAAATAGCGGAACCGTCCGTTTGGATTGGTGATATCGTCCATTTGCTGTGCCAGCTCTTCTTGCGACACATGCTCCAACTGCATCAGTCGTTGGGCTATCAGCTTTCCAATCGCCTCGGGTGTGTTGGCCTGATTCAGGTCATAGGCCGCCTCGCGGTCCATATTATAGAGCACCTTGTAGGCCAGCGACTGTGAGTAGGGCTGGTCCTTGGTCAAAATGCGCAGCGATTCGCACGCCATCATGTCTTCATGCGCATACATCCATGAGAGCAACCGGCCGTCGATTAACGAGTGCCAGTCGTCTTCGGTAGGCTGTGCAGAGCCGAAAGACCGCACGATTTCATGTATGTTCGACGATGGATATTTCGAGAGGAAAGGCACGTCGGAATCTATTTCATAGACCATTCGCATCACGGCCACACGGGCATCGGCCTCGGGCGAAAAATAAGATCGCAAGCGTGCCACGTCGTTCTTCGTGTGGCATTCCAGCCAGAGGAACAGCGAGTCGTTGGGATTTCGCAACTGCAGCCCATAGCGTTCCTGATAGCTCAGTAGCGAGAGAGCGATGCTATGCACATCGTCGCAGATGATGCCTTGCACATCTTTATAAGGATAGGTGGGTTCCATGGCATAGACCGAAGCCATGAGGCCGGCTTTCTGGTCTACGGGATAGCGGTTGGTCACGATATCCTTTACCACGGTCGAGAGCTTTACGTTGCCACACGCCTCGAGCCACGAAGTGATGCGCCCACTATAGAGATAATTGATGGCCAGGCGCTCGTTGTCGAGCAGCAGCGGAATGAGTTCATGCACATTGTCGGCAATCAGGTTTCGGTCGGGGTCTACGAGGAAGCTCTTATAGCGCAAGAACGGCGACGAGATGTCGATGGCCACGTCTTCGCCCAGGAACCAGCGTTCCACCTCGTCGTATTTCCATCGGCTGTTGGGGTTCACCACCGTGAGTCCCTGCACGATCTGCCTCACCTTCTCGGGCAGTTCTCCCATACGAGGCAACCGTCCCTCACTCTTTTGGCGCATCATCACTCGCTCGTTCGAACTCATGGGGTTCTCGCCTATCCAGAGGGCAAACAGCGTGATGCCAAGCGAATAGAAGTCGGCAGCTGGCGTGATTTCTACCTCACCGTCTATCACGTCGGCATACATTTCGGGTGCGGCATAGATGGGGGTACGGGCCTGCGTGGTACGAAACGACTTGCCTTCCTGCTCGAGCAACGACGAGATGCCGAAGTCGCCCAACACCAACTCTTGATGAGCTGCGTCGCGAAAGAAGAAGTTGGCTGGCTTGATGTCTTTGTGAAGTATGTTGTTCTTATGGCAATAGGCCAGGGCGGCAGCGCCCTGCAGGGCAATGCGGCGGAACTGGTTGAAATCGCCCCCCAGATGATAGTCTTGCAGCGTGCCGCCTCTGAGATATTCCATCAGTTCGTAGTAGCGATGCTTGCCGTCGACATAGGTCTTGCCATAGTCTATCAGTTTGACGATCATTTCAAACTGGAAACTGCGTATGGTCTGGAGCAGTTTCTTGTTTACGTCGAAATTTGGGTAGTAGACCTTCAGCACATAGTCCTCACCTCCATGCTTCACGAGAAACACCTGTGCCTCGCCCGAATTGTCGCTCAGGCATTTTACCAACTCATAAGCTTCCCCTTTCAGAAAAAAGCTTTCCGCAGGTTGTGGCATGTCGTTGCCTTTTTGTGATGGCTCAGGCGTGCGCACCGAGCGTAGCGTTGTATCGGCCGCATCGACAGGCGCGTCAGGCGTGAGAGCATTGTCCGCCTGTGGCATCTTGCCTACGACAATGGTACGTTCGGCAGCCATCTTGTCAGGCATGGAAACGGCGTCGCCTGACTGTGTATTGTCTGGCATGGGCATGGCAACGCCTGGTTGTTGTGTCGTATCTGGCATCATGGCAACGCCTGGCTGTGTCGTATCTGGCATGGGCATGGAAGCACCAGGCTGTGTCTTGTCCATTCCGGGCGTGGTTACGCCGCCTGCCAAGGCATCTGGTCGCAGTGTGCGTATTGTTGTATCTAAGTCGCTCATGAGTAATCTACCACAATTATTTATCGTCCTTTATCTCCTGCTTAGAGCCTCTTCCCAAGATGACCCACTGGCCTCCAAGTTGCGGTTTGGCACATCCACAGGGGCTGCTGTGCATGGCATGTTTCCAGTTGCACACCCAAGCCAGCCTGACACCGGCAGGCTTTTGCGCCATGGCGTAGTTACGGGCCTTGGCAGGCGAGGGCATCGGTGGCATGGCCATGCGGTTCAGCAATTCGGTCAGTTTGGCCAGCTTCTCCTCTTTTTGAGCGTCGAGCACATCTTTGCTAACGCGCTTCTTCTCTGGCCTCGGAATGATGGGATTTGGCACCCCCTTATCCTGCGCCAAAAGCTTCAGCACGCGCTCGCGCAACAAGAGCGAGTCACGGTCTTTAACCTCGTCGCGCTGGGAGCTATAGGGCAACTGCATCGATAGTTCGTTGTATTCACGGGCCACCATCACCAACTCCTGATACTCCGGCTGTTTCTTCAGTTCAAGCACCAACTGGCGAGCTTCCTCTGTGAGGGGCGTTCCACACTGTTTACAGAAAGCAAAATCGTTCAGCGTGCGGCAGGTGGGACAGACAAGCCCCCCCCGGGGCGACCCACAGTCAGGGCAGAAAGCGTCTTGAGGCGACAAGCTGGCACCACAGAAGGAACACACGTCCTGACGCACATAGTGGTGACAAACCTCACAGAAGTCAGCATCAGCATCAATAGGACTTCCGCAGTGAGGACAATTGCCTGAACCTATAGGAGCGCCACACGAGGCGCAGAAGGCCACGCCCTCTTCATTGGCAGCACCACACTTGGGGCAATACACGCCGCCACCTTTGCGGGCCTGCTGGGCCTGCATCTGCATGTGGGGCGAAGCTGATGGATGGCTCATGGGCCCCATCTGCCGCTGACCTACTGCAGGCCGTTGTGTTATTTCGTCGGTCATAAGATTTCTTATTTTAGCTAAAATGATGTGCAAAGATAAGGAAAAAAAACGAATAACCAAAGATTCTACAAACAAAAAATGCTGAAATCCACAAAAAACGGCAACCACCCCACCCCATGCATCGCTTGTTTGCCCGTAAAACAACGTTCAACAACCACGCAGCAGAAAGTATATTCATGCAAGACTTTTTTCGATAATCAAGACAAACGAAAATTTCATTCCAGGTTGGCGAATGGCCGTATAAGCCAGCTCTTATACGCCAAATTGCTTCACCAGGCATGCAACGGTTGGCTTAAGAATATGCAATGCAGCCTGTTTTGGCTCGCAAATCATTGTAATTTACACTCTAATAAAGCCTGAATTATTTTCCAATTCAGCCTATATTGGCACCCAATTCAGTATCTATTGCACTAAGCATCAAACATAAGATTCTTAACCTGCTAATAATCAAGTGCTTATAAACTTGCGTCAAATTTAAAAATTCAGAACTGAATAAAGATTGTTTGTAAATTTTTAAATCTCGCCGATTTTCGTCGCATATTTATTCATGCATATTTATTCGACACCGCGCCCCACACTGACTATCCAAACAAACAGTTCTGGCCTAATCAAACATTGGATAAAACAATTATAAAAGGTTAATGTTCTAAAAACAGAATGGCAATTCAACTTTTTTTTGTACCTTTGCACGTCAATATGCACTATACTTTTTGAAATGAGTAATCAGAATAACAAGGCATTCTCGATGATTGCCGACATTGAAGGCGACTTCAAAGAACTTATGGAGGTGGAAACTCCCGACGAACTCCCCATTCTTCCCGTAAGGAATCTTGTGCTCTTCCCTGGTGTGGTGACTCCCATACTCATAGGGCGCGAGTCAAGTCTTGCCCTCGTAAAGCGAGCCGAAAAGAAGAACCTTCTGATAGGCATCGTGTGCCAAAAAGACCCGGAGATAGACAATCCCACGGCCGAAGACCTGTATGAATATGGCGTGCTGGCCCGTGTGGTGAAACAACTGTCGCTGCCCGGCGGCAATGTGACGGTGATACTGCAAGGCTTCGGACGCATGCGTCTGATGAACATCAGCGAGACGCGCCCCTTCCTCATGGGCCATGTGCAGCTCTCGCCCGAGCTGCAACCCGACAAGCGAGACAAGGAGTGGAAGACGGCCATGGACGACCTGCGCAAGATGGCACATGAATACATCAGCATGACGGATGAGATTCCCGACGAGGCAACCTTTGCCATCAGCAACATTCACAACGACGAGATGGCGCTGAACTTCGTGTGCTCGAACATGCCTTTCAGCATCAAGGAGAAGATAGGACTGCTTGGAGTGGACACGATGAAAGAACGCCTCTTCGGCACCATGAAGGCCCTCAACCGAGAGATAAACCTGCAGAACCTAAAGGCCGACATACGCAACAAGACCCGGGAAGACATAGATGAGCAGCAGAAGAATTACTTCTTGCAACAGCAGATAAAGAACCTGCAAGCAGAAATAGGCCATGACTCGTCGCCAGAGAAAGCCGCCTTGCTGGAAAAGGCAGAAAAGAAGCTTTGGAACGAGGACACAAAGCGGATTTTCTTAAAAGAAGTGGAGAAACTGGACCAGCTATCGCCACAGTCGCCCGACTTCAACGTTCAGCTAACCTATCTGCAGACCTTTGTGAGTCTGCCCTGGGGCGAATACACAAAAGACGACCTGAACCTTGCACGGGCACAGAAAATACTGGACCGCGACCACTATGGCATGGAAAAGGTGAAGGAACGCATACTGGAGTACATGGCGGTGCTCTCACTGCGCGGCGACTTGAAAAGTCCGATCATCTGCCTGTATGGCCCTCCGGGAGTAGGCAAGACTTCGCTGGGAAAGAGCATCGCCGCTGCCATGAAGCGCAAATATGTACGCATTTCGCTTGGCGGACTGCACGACGAGGCAGAGATACGCGGGCATAGGCGCACCTACGTGGGTGCCATGCCCGGGCGCATCATCAAGAGCATGCAGAAAGCCGGGTCGAGCAACCCTGTTTTCATACTCGACGAGATAGACAAGGTGACACAGAACAACTTCAACGGCGACCCCTCGTCGGCACTGCTTGAAGTGCTCGACCCTGAGCAGAATGCCGCCTTCCACGACAACTACCTCGACGTGGACTACGACCTCTCGAAGGTTCTCTTCATTGCCACGGCTAATAATCTTTCCACTATCCCACGGCCCCTGCTCGACCGAATGGAAATCATTGAGCTGAGCGGATATATCACCGAGGAGAAAATTGAAATCGTGAAGCGGCACCTGCTGCCCAGAGAGCTGGAAAACACAGGGCTGAAGACACTGAAAGACAAGCCGAAGCTAAGCAAGCCCGTAGTAGAGAAAATCATTGAGCAGTACACCAGGGAAAGCGGCGTGAGGCAGCTTGAGAAGCAAATAAACAAGGCCATGCGAAAACTGGCATACAAAATCGTGAAGAACGAAGGAGAGATGCCTTCGCCCGACGCGCTGAAGATAACACCCGACACGCTTGAAGACCTGCTGGGCAAGCCCCCCTTCTACCGCGACATCTACCAAGGCAACGACTATGCCGGCGTGGTCACCGGACTGGCATGGACGAGCGTAGGGGGCGAGATTCTTTTCATCGAGACCTCACTGTCGAAAGGCAAAGGCTCGAAACTGACACTCACCGGAAACCTGGGCGACGTGATGAAGGAGAGTGCGGTGCTGGCACTGGAGTATGTGAAAGCACATGCCGAAGTGCTGAACATAGACTACCGCATCTTCGACAACTGGAACATTCACATACACGTACCAGAAGGAGCCACACCCAAAGACGGGCCTTCGGCTGGCATCACCATAGCGACAAGCATCGCATCGGCACTCACGCAGAGAAAGGTGCGTAAAAACACGGCTATGACCGGCGAAATAACGCTTCGCGGAAAGGTGCTGCCCGTTGGAGGAATAAAAGAAAAAATCCTGGCAGCAAAACGTGCAGGCATCACCGACATCGTGATGTGCAAGGAAAACGAAAAGGACATTCTCGAGATACCCGACATTTACCTGAAAGGCGTGACGTTCCACTATGTGGAAAACGTGCAGGATGTGTGGAACTTCGCACTTACAAACGAGATCGTGGAGCATCCGCTTGACTTCACCGTAGAAGAGACAGCCGAGGGGGGCGGCAATAAATGACGTTCACACTTCAGCATACCGACCCATGCAGCGAGGCGCGAGCAGGACTGATAACCACCGACCACGGACAAATAGAGACCCCCATCTTCATGCCTGTGGGCACCTGTGGAAGCGTGAAAGGTGTACACTTCAGCGAACTGAGGCAGCAGGTGGGAGCACAGATCATTTTGGGAAACACCTATCATCTGTATCTGAGGCCGGGACTCGACACCCTTCGGAAAGCGGGCGGGCTGCATCGCTTTAACACCTGGGACCGCCCTATACTCACCGACTCGGGAGGATTTCAGGTATTCTCACTCACGGGTATCAGAAAACTGAAGGAAGAAGGATGCGTATTTCGCAGTCATATAGATGGGTCGAAACACTTCTTCACCCCGGAAAACGTCATCGACACGCAACGTATCATTGGTGCCGACATCATGATGGCACTCGACGAGTGCCCGCCAGGAAAGAGCGACTACCAGTATGCAAAGAACAGCCTGGGTCTCACGCAGCGATGGCTGGACAGATGCCTAAAGCGGTTTCAGGAGACGGAGCCTCTCTACGGGCATCAACAGAGCCTTTTCCCCATCGTACAGGGTTGCACCTTCAAAGAGCTGCGCCGAGAGGCTGCCAAGCACGTGGCCGACAAGGGAGCCGATGGCAACGCCATTGGCGGACTGGCCGTGGGCGAACCCACAGAAGTGATGTACGAGATGATCGAAGTAGTGAACGACATTCTGCCTAAAGACCGCCCACGCTACCTCATGGGGGTGGGCACGCCGCAAAACCTGCTGGAAGGCATAGAACGCGGCGTAGACATGTTCGACTGCGTCATGCCCACACGAAACGGCAGAAATGCCATGCTCTTCACGTATCAGGGCACGATGAACATGCGCAACAAGAAATGGGAGCAAGACTTCTCGCCCATCGACCCTGAGGGCTGCGAAACAGACAGACTGCACTCAAAAGCCTACCTCCACCACCTGTTCAAGGCGCAGGAACTGCTGGCGCTGCAGATTGCCTCGATACACAACCTGGCCTTCTACCTGAGATTGGTGGGCGACGCGCGCGCGCATATAATAAAAGGTGACTTCACTCAGTGGAAGCGCACAGTGATAACAGACCTGGGAAGAAGACTGTAAAGCAAAAGAACTATCGATGAACCGGAGAAAACTGAACCCTTTGAGCTACATCAAACTCCTTGACTGGTACATCATCAAGAAGTTTATTGGCACCTACATCTATGCCATCGCGCTCATCATCTCGATCTCCATCGTCTTCGACTTCAACGAGCACATGTCGAAGTTCGCCACCAACCACGCTCCATGGCGGGCCATCGTCTTCGACTACTATGCCAACTTCGTGCCCTACTTTGCCAACCTGTTCTCGCCACTGTTCGTCTTCATCGCCGTCATCTTCTTCACTTCGAAACTGGCAGGAAACAGCGAAATCATCGCCATGCTTGCCAGCGGTACAAGCTTCAGGCGGCTCATGCGCCCCTACATGCTGTCGGCAGCACTCATTGCTGCCGTGAACTTTTATCTGGGAGCCTACGTTATTCCTCATGGCAACGTGATAAGGCAGAACTTCGAGTCGCTGTACAAGAACAAGAAGAAGAACACATCGGCACAGAACGTGCAGCTACAAGTGGCCCCGGGCGTGATTGCCTACATACAGAGCTACGACAACCTGACAAAGCGCGGCTACGGCTTCTCGCTCGACAAGTTTGAAAAGAAAAAGCTGGTGAGCCACATGACGGCCAATGTGATACAGTATGACACGATAGCCGACGAACGCTACCACTGGAAGGTGATGAACTACAAAATACGGTCGCTGAAAGGGTTGCGCGAACATATTGAAACGGGGGCCGAACTCGACACGCTCATCATGATGGAACCCATGGATCTGGTGTTTTCGAAAGGACAGCAAGAGACCTTCACCTCGCCAGAACTGCTACGCTACATATCGAAACAGACCGAGCGCGGCTCACAAAACGTGGTACAGTACGAGGTAGAGTTCCACAAGCGCATTGCCATGTCGTTTGCCTCGTTCATCCTCACCATCATCGGTGTTTCGCTCTCATCGAGAAAACGCAAAGGCGGCATGGGCCTCTACCTCGGCATTGGCCTGGCACTGTCGTTCTCCTATATCTTGCTGCAGACAGTGAGCGCCACCTTCGCCATCAATGCTGGTACGCCTCCCATGCTCGCAGCATGGATTCCGAACATTCTCTACACCTTTATTGCATACTTCTGCTACAGGCAAGCGCCTAACTGATTCACAATTTTACAACTTACAATTTATTTTTTTGAATGACATTTGAAGAAACATATCTGAACGACAACATCCTCGATGCCCTCTACGACATGCACTTCGAGGAGATGACGCCCATACAGGAAAAGTGCATACCCGAGATTCTCGATGGCTACGACGTACTGGGCGTGGCACAAACCGGCACAGGCAAGACCGCCGCCTACCTGCTGCCCATACTATCACTGCTCGACGACGGTGGATTCCCCGACGATGCCATCAACTGCATCATCATGTCGCCCACACGCGAGCTTGCACAACAGATAGACCAGGCCATGCAAGGCTTCAGCTATTATCTCGACAGCATCTCGTCGATAGCAGTTTACGGTGGCAACGACGGGGCACGCTTCGACCAAGAGATGAAAGGACTGCGAGGGGGCGCACCCGTGGTCATTGCCACACCAGGCCGGCTGCTCAGCCATCTGAAGATGGGAAATCTCGACTTGTCGCGCACATCGTTCTTCGTGCTCGACGAAGCCGACCGCATGCTCGACATGGGATTTTCCGACGACATCATGCAGATAAACAGTCTACTGCCTAAAGACTGCCAGAAAGTGATGTTCTCGGCAACCATGCCTTCCAAGATACGCGAGCTGGCAGTGAGTCTGCTGCACGACCCTGTGGAAGTGAAGATTGCCGTAAGCCGCCCTGCCGAAAAAATCCAGCAATCGGCATACGTATGCTACGACCCGCAGAAGCTGAAAATCGTTCAGCACATGTTTAAGGATGGTAACCTGCAGCGGGTCATCATCTTCTGTGGAAAGAAAGACCGCGTGAAAGAGATAAACCGCGAGCTGAAGAAGATGAAGATAAACTGCGCACCCATGCACAGCGACCTCACTCAGGCTGAACGCGACGAGGTGATGTATGAGTTCAAGGCCGGGCACATCGACGTGCTCGTAGCCACCGACATCGTGAGTCGCGGCATCGACATCGACGATATTCGTCTGGTCATCAACTACGACGTGCCCCACGACTCGGAAGACTATGTGCACCGCATCGGCCGGACGGCACGCGCCGACCGCGATGGCAGGGCCGTGACATTTGTCAACGAAAAAGACATCGCACGATTTAAGCAGATAGAACAATTCCTCGGAAAAGACGTGGAGAAGAACGCACTACCAGAAGGAATTGGGGAAGGGCCCGAATACAAGGCTGGAAGTGCGAAATCGGCCCACAGAAGGGGCAACGGTGGCAGGCACACCCATCGCGGCGGAAGAAGTGGCGGAAAGCACCGTGGCGGCAAGGGAAGGAAGAAGACAGATGGTAGCAAGGGAGAGGCCAAATAGCCTACAATTCCACCACTGGTTCGTTTAGTAAAGCCAGAATATAGGGGCGCTCCCAGTCACGCAGGTGATAGCGCGTTTCATCGAAGAGCATCAAGTCGAGGTCTATGCCGACGATGCCTTGGCTACGCGCTTCGGCTGTGCGCCCCATGGCGAGTTCCAGCTCTTTCAGCAACCGGACAAGCTGCATCGCATCAAGTTGTGTCTTGGCATAGAGCAACTGATTGGCATAAAGCTCGGGGCGAGAAGAACGGAACGGCTCCGTCTGCAATTCACGGGTAAAACGACATTCAAGAAGAACCTGGCTGAGGCGTTGTCGCGCCTCTGCCAGGTTTTCTTCTTGACGATAATTAGATGCCAGCGAGATGATACAGTTATGCATTTCGGTTCTGTATACGAGTCTTTATCTTGTCTACATAAGCATCGATGGTAGCCACTGCCACGATGTTGACCACATCGCGCACCGATGCGCCAAAGTCGATGAAATGAATAGGTTTGTTCAGTCCCATCTGAATAGGGCCGATAATCTCGACATCGGCATCGAGCATCTGCAGCATCTTATAGCTGGACCGCGCCGAGGTGAGATTGGGAAACACCAACGTGTTGACATCCTTGCCAAAAAGGCGGGTGAAGGGGTATTGCTCGTCGCGAAGCTCACGGTCGAGGGCAAAGCCTATCTGCATCTCTCCGTCGACGGCCAAGTCAGGATAAAGCTCATGCATCTTTTCAACGGCAGCGCGCACCTTAAGGGCGCCATTGCTTTGACTGGAGCCGAAATTGCTATGGCTGATCATCGAGATGACGGGTTTCTCGTTGAAGAAACGCACGGCGGTAGCCGAAAGCTTGGCTATGTCTACAAGCGTGTCGGCATCGGGATTTTCGTTCACTAAAGTGTCGCCTATATAGAGGGTTCCCCTTGGCGAATTGATGATATGCATGGTTCCGAAATGCTTGTATTCAGAACGAATGCCTATGACCTCGTTGACAACCTTGATGGTGTTGGAGTACTTGGTATACAGACCAGTGATGAAGGCATCGGCCTCGCCCGTCTCGACCATCATCATGCCAAAGTAGTTGCGCTCGAACATCTTATCGTTAGCCTCCTGGAAAGTATAGCCATCGCGGGCACGTTTCTCGGCCAGGATATGTGCATAGCGTTCACGGCGATCTTGCTCGCTGGGATGACGGAGGTTTACTATTTCAATGCCATCGAGATTCAGGTCGAGCTGACGGGCCATTTTGGCCAACACCTCGTCGTTGCCCAGCAAGATTGGCTGACAGATACCCTCGCTCTTGGCTTGTACGGCAGCCTTGAGCATCGTGGGATGGATAGCTTCAGCAAATACCACTCGCTGCGGATGGGCAGCCGCCGTGGCATAAAGCTTTTGGGTGAGTTTCGTCTCCTGCCCCAGCAGTACCGAAAGCGAGTCCTTATACTGCTCCCAGTTGTCTATTTTCTTGCGGGCCACACCGCTATCGATGGCTGCCTTGGCCACAGCTGCCGACACCTCGCTGATAAGGCGGGGGTCAACAGGTTTCGGAATGAAATACTCACGACCGAAATGCAGGTTGTTCACCTTGTAGACATCGTTTACCACATCTGGCACAGGCTGTTTGGCCAAATCGGCAATAGCCAGCACGGCGGCCATTTTCATCTCCTCGTTGATGGCAGTGGCGTGTACGTCGAGAGCTCCACGGAAAATATAGGGGAAGCCGATGACATTATTTATCTGATTGGGATAGTCGGTGCGACCTGTCGACATAAGAACGTCTGGCCGGGCTGCCATCGCGTCTTCATAGCTAATCTCCGGTACAGGGTTAGCCAAGGCGAAGATCACAGGATCTTTAGCCATGGAGCGCACCATGTCTTGTGTAAGTACGTTGCCTTTTGAAAGCCCTACGAAAACGTCGGCACCATTCACGGCCTCGGCCAGCGTGTGAACGTCGCGCCGGTCGGTAGCAAAGAAGCGTTTCTGCTCATTCAGCCCTTCACGGTCGCTGGTTATCACACCTTTCGAGTCGAGCATCAGAATGTTTTCCTTCTGTGCGCCCAATGCCATATAGAGCTTGGTGCAAGAGATGGCTGCAGCACCTGCACCATTGACAACAATACGCACCTTCTTGATGTCCTTGCCTATGACTTCGAGGGCATTCTTCAAGCCTGCGGCACTGATGATGGCCGTGCCATGCTGGTCGTCATGCATCACAGGAATATCGAGCGAATGTTTCAGCCTTTCCTCAATGTAGAAACACTCCGGAGCCTTGATGTCTTCGAGATTTATGCCGCCAAAGGTAGGGGCGATACGCTCAACGGCTTCACAAAACTTCTCGGGATCTTTCTCGTTTACCTCGATGTCGAAAACATCTATGCCACCATAGATTTTAAAGAGAAGGCCTTTGCCTTCCATCACGGGCTTACCGCTCATGGCACCAATGTCGCCCAAGCCAAGCACTGCTGTGCCATTTGAGATTACGGCCACCAGATTGCCTTTGTCGGTATAACGATAGGCGGCATCGGGGTCTTGCTGAATCTCCAAACAAGGATAGGCCACACCCGGAGAATAAGCCAGACTTAAATCTGTCTGGGTGCGATAGGCCTTGGTCGGCTTCACTTCGATTTTTCCTGGACGGCCACTCTCATGATAGGTGAGTGCAGCCTCTTTCGTAATCTTTACCATAAAATAACTAATGCTTATAAAAATGTGAATTTTACTTTTTCAAGGTGCAAAAATAATAAAAAACGATTTAATTCGTGCGTTTTTTTCTTCTTTTTTGTATCTTTGCATTCTGAAAAGTAAAAATACATGCAAGATTCCAAAAACATTTCCGCTTATCGCCAGTCGCTAAAAGACCGCATTCTCGAAGTGGCCATGAAGGCGTTTGCTTCACATGGCATCAAGGCTGTGAAAATGGACGATATCGCACAGATGATTGGCATATCGAAACGCACGCTCTATGAGGTGTATGCCAACAAAGAATTACTGGTCTACGAAGGCATAAAAAAGCACAAGGAGATACACGACCTGCAAATGAAGCAGATGAGCAAGGAGAGTGTCAATGTGATGGACTTGATTCTAAAAATCTACAGGAAACAGGTGGAGCAATACAGGCAGACCTGCCCGGAATTCTTCAGTGACATATCGCGTTATCCAAAAGCATTGAAGTATCTACGCGAAAACGAAGCCAACGACATGCGGCAATTTATAGAGTTTCTAAAACGGGGGGTCAGCGAGGGCTATTTCCGGGCCGACTTAAACGTTAACATGGTTGCCCTTATGTTCAGTGCCATTGCTACATACATCAACTATCATCAACTCTACAAGGAATACACACTCGAGCAGATATACGCTAATTTTGTATTGGTATCGTTACGCGGTTTCTGTACGGCACTGGGAACGGCAACACTCGACAACATGTTCGCTGAGGAGATAAAATAAAAGAAACGAAGGTGGCAGTGAGGGATTCGTAACCGTATACGCCGTCGCTGCCACCTTCGTTCCGCACAAGATACCAATACTATCTTATTACTTTCTTACCATTATTTATATAGAGTCCCTTGTGGTCTGGTTGTCCTTTCTGCTTGCGACCATCAATCTTGTACCAGTTACGGGCATTGGCTTTTTCTTTGCCAATGGATGAGATGCCCGTATTGCTCCCCTGCAGCCGGATGGCAAAAAGATTCACCGACTTGTCCTTCTTCAGTTCGTGCTCGCCAGCCTCAAGCGTTTGCGTATAGGTGCTGCCCGTGCCCGATATCTTCTTATCATCGATCTTGATGCTGGCTATTTCGGTGTCGCCAAAGTAAAGTGTCATTTCCATGGACGTGGCCAACGTGAACTTAATGCTGGTAGACGATTCCATTTTCAAGCAGGTATCGTAAGTTTGTCCATCGATGGTGGCAACGCCTTTGGAATTGGAACCGTTGCCAACCACGGTGAAGAACGAGCTGCTGGGCGTACCGCTCTTATCGAAGGTACAGAAAATAGAGCCTTCAACTGGTGGCGTGGGAGTATCGCCGCCCGGTTCCACATGCTCTTCCGTCTCGCTGCCAAAAATGCCTAAAAGCTTTGAGGAATAATTGTCTATGAGCTGCTCCAGGGCTGTATTTACATCGTAGTTGGTATCATCGGTTGTATTGTTGAAGACGAATTGGCAGTCGCCATGGTTCATGCGGCCAGCACCATACTCACCTGTGACGATGGCAGGCACGTCGGCCGTGGCATCGGGAGTGTATTCGTACATGAGCGAAGCATCGGTATCGAAGTTATTATAGCTGCTGCCACCCGAGAGTGCCTTCACCGCAGCGGGAACCTGCTCATTGCGCGAACTGGCTTCGTAACAATCGAAACTGGTATTGTTGGCTTGCCAGGTGATGGGTTCGTAGTAACTGCTGCCACCCGTCTCGGCATAGATATTGCCAAACGACTTGATGATGCCGCCCTCTTCGCCCGAGAAGGTGCCGGAGCCACGAGCATCAGTGCCTTGACCAGAAATCAGCAATGGGTCGTGGGCATGCCGGAAGTAGTTGTTCTCGGCAAAGCAACTTCCCCCAGAAGTGACTCCCACACCATACTTGGCGTTGCCATCGTAGTAATTGTTGTATACATGGACACTCATGGTGCGAATGCGAGGATGACGAGAGTCGGAGTGGTCGAACCAATTATGATGATAGCTGATGTAGTTGGGACCCGATTCGCTCTTCATGCCAAACATGTTGCTCTTACCAGTATCCCAGAAATGACAATAGGAAAGAGTTACGTACTTCGAGTCGCTCTTCACGTCGATGGCCCCGTCGCCCTTGGCGTGGTCGCCCGAGCCGTGTTTTCCGTAAAACACATCGATATGATGAAGCCACACATTCGCATTGTCGGTATCGAGCGATATGCCATCGTCCATGCAACGCATCACGGCAAAATTGCGGAATTCCAGGCTCTTCGAGTTGCGGCAGAGGAAGCCAAAGCCATGAATATTTGCATCGTCGCCAATGCCTTCAAAGGTAATGTTCAGTTCGCTGTCGGCTTTACGGCCTTTCACCTGTATGCCTTCTTCTTTGCTGCCAAAGGCATCCATGTCGCTGGCCTTGATGGTACCAATGAAGCGAACAGCCAACGGCGTAGTGACATTGCCCTTCTCATAAGCGGCAATAATAGCCTGCAACCCCGTGAATGTGCCCGATGACAGTTTGGCAGTAACAGTTTTTGCCGTTTTGGCCGTCACATAGATGACTTCGGCATTTGCCTTCAAGGTGCCATCGTCGTTGTAGGCTCCCACCCCTGTCTTATGGTTGAAATGGGCAAAACCACTACGGTCGTATGGGCGTACCGTGAGTTTGGGTGTTTCTGTGGCTGCCGAAGTAAGCTCCACCCCTTCTTCGTCTACGGGCACAATGCGTAACTGATAGTCATCGGCTGGCGAAAGCCCCACCACGTCGGCACGACCATAACTACCATAGTTGCGCACCAACTGGGCATCAATCTGCTGATAGGAAGACTGCCGCCCTCCTTTCACGTAGACCTTATAGCTCTTCGCATCACCATAAGGGGCAAATCTCACATAGGCAGATTCTAACCACCCTTTGCTTTCAAGCAGCTGCACCTGTCCCGTCTGCTCGGCATTTACACTATTGGAAGCCGAAGGCTCATTCTGCCTGCCATCGGCATTTCCAGAAAAAATCTCTGTGAGAGGTTGCTGAACGTGAGCCCTGCTCTCAGCAAAAGCCACCTGAGTACCTGCGGTAAGATAAAGGCACGCAGAAAAGGCTACAAGTAACATCTGTTTCATAGTTTTTATTATAGTTTGTTTTCTTAATTCCTAACGACTGGCATGGAAGCCTTCCAAATTTTCATACTTTCGAACCATCATGCGCGCATAGACATTGCGCAACCAAAGTGGATGCAGCACTGTGAAGACCAGGCCAATGCCAATAAGCAGCAGATAGGCCACCGTTTCGCTAAAGAGCAATAAGAATAACGCTACCAGCACAATGGGCAGAAACATGCCGACCATTTCGAGCAGCAATTGCAGTCCGTTCTCCATATTGTTCTTTCCGGTCATTTTCTGGTCGAGCGGCAGCGTTTGTTTATTATAGACTGCCAGTTGGAACAGGATGAAATAGAGCAAGCCACTGCTCAAGAACATATAGGCCAGCATCATAAGAATCGAGAACTTGCCTGCGAAAACGGCAGGCAGCATCAGCAGAAACGGCACGATAAGGACGCCTACATGAAAATAATATTTTGCCTTGAGCAGCGACAGGATATTCTCTCGGTGCACCATCAGCAAATCGATATAATTTCCTTCGGGACTCATAATCTTAACCAATGTGGTCATGCTGTAGATGCCAAAGCAATAATAGCACCAGAAATTGAGCATCATGAAGCCATTGTACATGTCGCTGAAAGTGATGATGAGCGAAAGCATGACCACCAGCCCTAAGCTCATGAGCACACGTGAACGTATGGCTTTGTTACGCAGAATGCTCTTCATTTCCAACTTGAGATATTCGCCAATCTCGCCGAAACGCTCCAAAAACGTGAACTGCGACACATTCTTCAGCGCAGCCGGAGCTTTCTGCTCATTTGAGACCTCCTCTAAGACGTAGCGGAACTGCAGCCAACGATTGAACCACACGAAAACAAGGAGGGTCAAGAAGCAAAGCGCCGTTACAAGCCACGATGCACCATTCTCTCCAACGAAATCGAATACTTTATCGAACACTTTCCACTTGTCGTCGAAATACATGGGAACAAAATAGAATGCGTATGCCACCACAGGCACCACCCACCACAGCAACGACCGTGCCACCAACGTTCTGATAAGCAGATACCACTGACTGTTTATCATCACCAACAGCATGCCACTCAACAGCAAGGCCAGCATGGAAAGAAGCGATGCGCCGCCCGCCCACACAATGAAGCAATAGGGCAGCAGCATGCACAACCATAGAAAATTGTAGCCACTAAACACCGATGAAATGAGGAAATTCTCGATGACAGCTTTGCGGGGCATCGGCAACAGCAGATAAGGCTTCACCAGCATGGCCGGAGTCTGCTGAAAAGCAAAACGTATGCCGAAGTCGAGCAGCATCAGCAAGGGCATGATTACAAGCAGGAGGCCTGGTGCATCTCCTTCATTGGCAATCACAGAGAACATGACACCAAAAAAGATAAGGTAAATAATCATGAAGCCACCACCGATAACTGCCATCACCTTGCCCACCATGCTTTGCTCGAAAGCCGGCGACCGCCGAAAACTCAGTTTGTTGTTACGGCGCAAAAGTCGGAAAAGCAGGAGTCGGTTCATCAGCGCAGGTCAATTACTTCGGCCGTGGGATAATCTTTTGAATTAAAGCGGAACTCGCCATCGGCCAGTTTCGCCTTCTTCAGGTTTGAGATGGTGAACTTCGTCCATTTTGTGCCTTGAAGCAGCTTCACTTCCAGCGGAGCATAGCTATTCTTGTCGACCACGATGAAAATTTCCTGCACCTTGCGCTTGGCATCGGTAGCCGTGAGATGCACTTGATAGCCCTGTGCCGAGGAAGTCATCGTGTAGCGATACCCCTTCTTGTACATATTTATGAAATTATAGGGGTTCAGTGTCTGCAGCTGGCTTTCTGTGGGATTCGATACGTTCACTTCGTCGTTGTTTTTCATGTAGGTCCACTGTGTCTTTCCATCAAACCACATGGTGGCCACATCGGTCTGAGCCTTAAACATGCGACCCTTCACCGCGATGGTGCCGTCCACATTCCGGTACTGAGCACTTTCCATCGAGAAAGAGGCCTGCACCCCGTTTTTATCGCTCACTGTAGCGGCACACTTGTCGAGTACCTGCTTTGCCGTCTGGGCACTTACACTGGGGGTACCAAGTGCTGCGACGGCACAAAAAACAAACAAAATCAGTCGTTTCATCGTCTTAATGATGTTAATAATTGTTCGAGACTCAATTCATCTTGTATCAGCACCTCACGCGGCTTCGAGCCATGGGCCTGCCCCACTACGCCTGCCTTTTCCATCAGGTCCATCAGTCGGCCGGCGCGGTTGTAGCCTATAGAGAATTTGCGCTGAATAAGGCTGGTGGAACCACTGCCACTCTGCACAATAAGGCGGGCAGCATCTTCAAACATGGGATCAAGGTGGCTCAGGTCTACATCTGAGTTACCTCCCCCCAGTTCATCGATACCAGCATCAACAGCTGGCTCAGGCAACTCGAAGGGTTCCAAATAGCCTTGCTGAGCAGCAATAAAATTGTTTATATCAACCACTTCCGGCGTATCGACAAAGGCACACTGCACGCGTATGGGTTCGTTGCCTTGCAGGAAGAGCATGTCGCCCCGGCCAATAAGCTGCTGCGCTCCCATGCGATCGAGAATGGTCTTCGAGTCGATGCCCTGGCTCACCTTGAATGCTATGCGGGCAGGGAAGTTGGCCTTAATAGTACCAGTAATAATATTCGTGGTAGGACGCTGTGTGGCAATAATCATGTGTATGCCCACGGCACGGGCTTTTTGTGCAATACGGGCGATAGGCAATTCTATTTCCTTGCCTGCCGTCATAATCAAGTCGCCATACTCATCGATGACCACAACGATATACGGCATGTATTTATGCCCACGTTCCGGATTCAGCTTACGGGCAATGAACTTGCGATTGTAGTCTTTGATATTACGTTCGCCTGCAGCCATCAGCAGTTCATAGCGGGCATCCATCTCCACACAGAGGCTTTGCAGCGTCCGCACCACTTTCGACGTATCGGTGATAATAGGGTTGCCTGCCTCTTCGGGCAATGCAGCCAGGAAGTGCTTGTCGATATTACGGTAGATGCTGAATTCCACCATTTTCGGGTCTACGAGCACTATCTTCAACTCAGCAGGGTGTTTCTTATAAAGTAAAGAGGTGAGAATGGCATTCAGACCTACCGACTTACCCTGGCCTGTGGCTCCGGCCACAAGCAGGTGGGGCATCTTGGCAAGGTCGAACATAAATACCTCATTGGTAATCGTCTTACCCATGGCACATGGCAAATCCATCGTGGTATCCTGGAATTTCTTTGAGTTTAGCACCGATTCCATCGAAACGATGTTTGCCTTCGCATTCGGCACCTCAATACCGATGGTGCCCTTGCCTGGAATAGGAGCAATGATACGTATGCCCAAAGCCTTAAGGCTCAAGGCGATGTCATCCTCAAGTGTACGGATTTTCGAGATGCGTACGCCTTGGGCAGGCGTAATCTCGTAGAGTGTGATGGTTGGGCCAACCGTGGCCTTAATCGAGGTAATCTCGATGCCGAAGTTACGCAGCACTTCAACGATACGGTTTTTATTGGCCGTTTGCTCGGCCATGTCTATATAGGGCTTGCCATCGGTCTCATATTTCTGAAGAAGGTCAAGCGTAGGATAATGGTAATTATCCAAATCGCGCTTGGGGTCATATGGCTCCAGTTCGTTCACTTGAGCATCAATCAAGCTACCATCAGCGGCCTCTTCTTCATGAGCCACCTCTATCTCTATGTCCACATCGCTATCACTGGGCTTTCCCTGCTCCAGATGGTCATCAAAAACAGGAAATACGTCATCTACCTCTTGCTTCTCCGGCTTCTCGGTCCCGTCCAGTGGCTGATGCTCGAACTCAACGGTCTCTGTGATGGGATCATCAAACACTTCCGGGTCTTCCAACGGCACGATTTGCGTCTCATAGCTGTCTGCCGGCTCTACCTGCTGCTTCGAAGTGTCTATCACATTGAACTTTATCTTCTTCAGGAATTTCGATGGATTCAGCATTTTCCGAATAAAATAGATGGTTTCGGTGCTGACGTAAGTGAGAAATGCCAGTGCCACCAACGCCAGGATAGCCGTCAAACCAGGAGCACCGACAAAGCCTTCTATCCACTGACAGACAGCCAGTCCATGGTCGCCTCCTGGACAAAAATGGCTGTCACCAAACAAAGGCGTGACAAATTTCGCAAAGGTCACCGACAGCCAGACCATCAGCACAGCCATCACCAAGAACCATTTCCAAAGGTTAGCCCGATAGGCCTTCATCAAATGAAGTGACAGCAGGAACAAGAATGCGGGAATAAGAAATGCCGGCAAGCCAAAGCACTGCTTCACGAAGAAATAGGCAGTGAATGCACCAATAGAACCGCAATAATTGCCGAACTTGCGGTCCTCATTGTTCAATTCACCCTCACGCAAATTTTCTATCAGGCTCTGATCGGCCTGTCCCGTTGTGAAAAACGAGATAAACGACAAGACGAAATAGAAGGCCAGCGCAAAAAGCAACAGGCCTATGAAGAAATTAAGCTTCTCGTTGTAAAATATATTTCGCATGCCTATAGACTCTGCAAAAGAAGGCCGGACTTCGGCCTGTTTCTTCTTCTTTTTTACCATATTTAATTCATGTTTATTGCGAATTCCGTGCAAAAGTAAGAAATATTTACGAAATAAGTGACATGCAAATAACTTTTTTTCTCTTCTCGGGTAATAATTATGAATTATTTTGTATTTTTGCACTTTGAAAAACGACAACCATGACTAAGACGCTTTACAGCAAATATCCAAAAGAGCTGATTTCATCGCTTCCCGTAGTTTCGTTTCCCGGCCGTATCATCGTCATACTGTCGGCAGGCGAAACAGAAAAAGCCGTCAGCTACCTTCTCTCGAAACCTATCTTAGGGGTCGATACGGAGACGCGCCCCTCCTTCAAACGCGGATTCCAATACAAAGTGGCCCTGCTTCAGGTTTCCACCGAGGATGTCTGTTTCCTTTTCCGTTTGAACTACACTGGCCTCTCCCCTGCACTCATACGCCTGCTTGAAGACACGACAGTGCCCAAGATCGGCATTTCATGGCACGACGACCTCAATGGACTGTCGAAGCTTGCCAGTTTCAAGCCCGGCTATTTCATCGACCTGCAAAAACATGTGCAAGAGATAGGCATCGAAGACATGAGCCTGCAGAAGCTCTATGCCAACATGCTAGGACAGAAAATAAGCAAGAAAATGCAGCTGAGCAACTGGGAACGCGACGTGCTCGACGACAAGCAGAAACTGTATGCTGCCACCGACGCATGGGCCTGCATAAAACTCTACCACGAACTGCAACATCTGGTACAGACTAAAGACTACGAATTAATATTACCACCCAAAAAAGATGAAACAGATATACCTGAAAAAAGGTAAAGAAGAAGCCTGCATGCGCTTCCATCCCTGGATTTTCTCCGGAGCCATCCACCACGCCGACCCCGACATGAGCGAAGGCGAAGTTGTAAGGGTGCTAAATGCCCAAGGAGAGTTTATTGCCATAGGCCATTACCAGCAAGGTTCCATCGCCGTGCGCATTCTCTCCTTCTCTGACATGGAAATCGACCAAAAATTCTGGCAAGACAGCCTGCGTGCTGCATTGCAAGTACGCATAGCCGCAGGCTTGGCAGACCAGCCCGACAACGACACTTATCGTTTGGTGCACGGTGAAGGTGACAACCTACCAGGGCTTATCGTCGATGTATATGGCAAGACTGCCGTGGTACAGGCTCATAGCATTGGGATGCACCTTGAGCGACATGCTATCGCCCAAGCGCTTTCCACAGTAATGGGCAACAGAACAGAACATATATATTATAAGAGCGAGGCCACCCTACCTTTCATGGAACCCAAGAACGGATTTCTGCTTGGCGGCAGTGAGCAGAACACTGCGCGCGAAAACGGCTTGCTGTTCCACGTAGACTGGCTTCACGGACAAAAGACAGGATTCTTCGTCGACCAGCGCGACAACCGCTCACTCGTAGAACACCTTTCACATGGCAAACGGGTCCTCAACATGTTCTGCTATACGGGGGGCTTCTCGGTCTACGCCATGCGAGGTGGAGCGCAGCTGGTGCATTCTGTCGACAGTTCTGCAAAGGCTATCGAGCTTACGAAGGCGAATGTCGAGATGAACTTCCCCGGCGACGCGCGGCATGAAGCCTATTGCGAAGATGCTTTCAAGTTTCTCGAATCAGCACCCGGAAGCTACGACCTTATCATTCTCGACCCGCCAGCCTTCGCAAAGCATCGCGGGGCCCTGCACAATGCCTTGAAAGGGTATACGCGCCTGAACATGAAAGCACTTGAGATGATTCCTTCCGGGGGCTTACTATTCACTTTCTCCTGTTCACAGGTAGTCACCAAAGAAAACTTTCGCAATGCCGTTTTCACTGCCGCAGCACAAGCCAAGCGCAAAGTGCGCATTCTCTATCAACTGCACCAACCCGCCGACCATCCCATCAATATCTATCATCCCGAAGGCGAATACCTAAAAGGGCTCGTTCTTTATGTAGAATAAAGAAAACGGCCTTGAAGATGGTAGAAAATAAGGAAAAGAAGCATGAAAGTTACCGACAACGCAACCATTAAGAAAGTGAGCCTGTTCATCGAAAGTCATGGTCTGCTACAGCCTGGCCAGCGATGTCTGGCTGCCCTCAGCGGAGGAGCCGACAGCATCGCAATGACACTTATACTCAAACAGTTAGGCTATTCCGTTGAAGCAGTACATTGCAACTTTCACCTTCGGGGCGACGAGAGCAAGCGCGACGAATTGTTTGTGCAGGATTTTTGCCGAGATCAAGGCATCGAACTTCATCGTGCCCATTTCGATACCCGAACCTATGCACAGCTACATGGCATCAGCATCGAGATGGCGGCACGCGAACTGCGCTATGGTTATTTCCGCAGGTTGCTCAACGACACCAACATCACCACCCTATGTGTAGCCCATCATCGCGATGACAACGTAGAGACCATGCTCATCAATCTTATCCGAGGCACTGGCATCCACGGGCTGGTAGGCATCAGACCACTCAACAACTATGTTGTACGCCCCCTACTCTGCCTCGACCGTCACGAGATAGAAATCTTCCTGCAGCAGCAGAAGCAGTCATTCGTCATTGACAGCACAAACCTCGTAGCCGACGTAATGCGAAACAAGATACGGCTCAATCTGCTACCCATGCTAAAAGACATCAATCCTTCTGTGGTAGAAAGCTTGCAACATACAGCCGAACAAATGGCACAGGCAGAGAAAGTTTACGATGAATACGTTCGTTTTTCCATTGAAAAGCTTGTCGAAAATGACACCATGTGCATCAATGAGCTAAGAGCATGTGCATCGCCCGACATCATTCTCTATGAATGGCTACGAACCTATGGCTTCTCACCAGCAACGATACGCCAGCTGTCGCAACATCTCGATGCTAACACTGGCACCTCCTGGAGTTCACAGACACACGAGATAGCCATTGATCGGGGAAGACTGATTGTTGAGTCAAAGCCTGTTTCCGAATTGCCTGTCATGAAAATACCAGAAGCTGGGAACTATATCTATCAGTCAGACAGTAAGTTCGTCATAACAGTCTCAAGCGATTTACAGATACTGCGCGACCGCAATCACGCATGCCTTGATGCGTCGAAAGTGACCTTTCCACTCACCATTCGCCCCACCAAAGAAGGCGACCGCTTCGTGCCGCTGGGCATGAAAGGCAGCCGCCTGCTCAGCGATTTCCTCACCGACCAGAAACTTTCTGTCTTCGAACGCCGCCGACAGCTGGTGGTTACCGATGCCAGCAATACCATTATCTGGGTTGTAGGTCAACGACCCGACCAGCGGTTCTGCATCACAGAAAACACCCTACAACGCTTGCTCATCGGCTTTTGTAAAAAAAGGGAATGGTCATGAAAAAGAAAGAGGATATGTCATCATAGCACATCCTCTTTCTTTTGAGCCGATACCCGGACTCGAACCGGGGACCCACGCATTACGAATGCGTTGCT
>CAMJLB010000019.1 GCA_946406555.1 uncultured Prevotellaceae bacterium
GTGCGGGCTGGCACAGGGCCTGCCCCTACATTCGCACCTGCCCCTACATTTGCACTTGCCCTGCTTTGTCTGCCTGTAACCTAATTCGTTCCGCAATCCGCCTCGATTTGCTTAGTGGCATCTTGCGGACTTTCCCCAATTTTCCTCGAATTGCCTTTATTTATGGGGCAAACTGCGTTAATCTTCCAAAATCGTTTCCGTATGTCGGCATTATTTCGTAACTTTGCACTTTTAAACGAAAAAATATTCCAATGAAGATAGGAGATAAAGTAAGATTCGTGAGCGAGGTGGGAGGCGGACGCGTGGCCGGCTTCCAAGATAAAAACATCGTATTGGTGGAAGACGAAGACGGTTTCCAGATACCTATGCAGATAGGCGAGGTAGTAGTGGTGGGCGACGAAAACTACGACACCGGCCATGTGGTAGAAATGAAGCAACAGGCACAGCAGCGCGAGGAGAAAGAGACCGAGCCTGCCGACCAGCCCATAACGTTTAAGCGACAGCCAGAAGAGCGCAAGGGCGGCGAGCACCTTTCGGCCTATTTGGCCTTTGTGCCCATCGACGTCAGGGAGCTGACCCACACACGCTTCGAGGCCTACTTCGTGAACGACTCAAACTACTACATGCGGTTCTGCTACATGTCGTGCGAGTCGGGCAGCTGGCATTTGCGCCACACAGCCGAGGTGGAGCCCAACACGAAGCTTTTCCTCGAAGAGTTCGGACGCGAGGACCTTAACCAGCTGGAGCGCGTGGCCGTGCAGATATTGCCTTATAAACGGGAGAAGACCTTTGCGCTGAAACCCACTATCGACGTGCAGATGCGCATAGATGCGGTGAAGTTCTACAAGCTGCACACTTTCCAGGAGAACGACTTCTTTGAGCAGCCCGCCCTCATCTATACCATCGTGGAGCACGATATTCCGGTGAAGCCCCTGTTCGTGGATGCCCGTCAGCTGAAAGACAGCCTGTATGGCCGCAACGACCAGATGGCACGTGAGCAACGGCCTTTGGTGACGCCGGCCCGCAAGGAGGGCGAGCCTCTGGTGGTGAACCTGCACGCCGATGAAATTCTGGAGAACGCCAACGGCATGACTTCTACCGACATACTGAACTATCAGCTCGACGTGTTCCGTAAGACGCTGCGAGAGCATGAGAAAGACAAAGGACTGAAAATTGTGTTCATTCACGGCAAGGGCGAAGGCGTGCTGCGACGAGCCATCATCAACGACCTTCAGTATCGCTTCAAGCAATACACCTATCAGGATGCATCGTTCCAGGAGTACAGCTACGGAGCCACACAAGTGACGATAAAATAATTCGCATGTTGAAAGGAGACTGAGGAACATACGGGACAAGAGCATGTTGAATCATAGTAAGTAAGGAGGAAGATTTTTATGAAATACGGTTTTGTTAAGGTAGCAGCCGCCATACCCTCGGTACGCGTGGCCGACGTGGAATACAACATACAGCAGATTGAGCTGCAGATAGCCCAGGCCGAAGGCAAAGGTGTGGAAATCATCGTATTTCCCGAGCTGTGCATCACGGGCTACTCTTGTCAGGATCTGTTCCGGCAAGACCTTCTCTTGAACAAAGCCGAAGAGGGCCTGCTCGTTCTGCTCGACTTCACACGCAAGCTCGACGTCATTGTTGTGGTGGGCTTGCCTGTGCGCATAGGCTCGTTGCTCTTCAACTGTGCGGCCGTGATTCAGCATGGTTGCTTGTTGGGGCTGGTGCCGAAGACCTACCTGCCTAACTACAACGAGTTCTACGAAAAACGCTGGTTTGCCTCGTCGGCCGACCTGGCTCCGCAAACGGTGTACCTGGCAGGCTCGCCAGTGAATGTCTCTGCCGAGGCCAGGCTGTTCGAGACCTGCGACGGCGTCCGTTTCGGCATTGAGATATGTGAAGATGTATGGGCTCCGTTGCCGCCGAGCAACAACCTTGCGCTGGCCGGTGCCGACATCATACTGAACCTCTCGGCCACCGACGAGCTGATAGGCAAGCATCGGTACCTGCGCTCATTGCTCTGCCAGCAGAGTGCCCGCACCATGAGCGGCTACGTGTATAGCAGTTGTGGCTTTGGCGAATCTACCCAAGATGTGGTCTATGGCGGCAATGCCATCATCATCGAGAACGGGCGCGTGCTCTGCGAGGGCAAGGACCGCTTTGCCTTGGAGCCTCAGATGCAGATACAGCAGATAGACATAGAGCGACTGCGTGCCGAGCGCCAGAACAACACCACCTTCCGCACAGCCCAAGAGGGGGCCAGGGCAGTGGGCGTAGACTGCAAGCCCACCACGCCACGCGACTTCAGCCTGGAGCGAACCATAGATGCCCACCCCTTCATACCCACCGCAGACCGCATGCAAGAGACCTGTGAGGAGATACTGAACATACAGTCGGTGGGGTTGGCAAAGCGCTTGCAGCACACCCATCAGGACAAGGCAGTCATCGGCATCAGTGGCGGTCTCGACTCCACGCTGGCACTGCTCGCCGTTGTGAGAGCCTTCGACCTGTTGCACCTGCAGCGCAGCGGCATCATCGGCATCACCATGCCGGGATTCGGCACCAGCGACCGCACCCATGCCAACGCCATAGACCTAATGGAGAAACTGGGCATAACCAAGCGCGAAATCAGCATCGCCAAGGCTGTCAGGCAACACCTCGAAGACATCGGCCACAACCTGCAAAGCCACGATGTGACCTATGAGAACTCGCAGGCCCGCGAACGCACCCAGATACTGATGGACGTAGCCAACCAGGTGGGCGGCATGGTCGTCGGCACGGGCGACCTCTCGGAGCTGGCACTGGGTTGGTGCACATATAATGGCGACCACATGTCGATGTATGCCGTGAATGCCGGTGTGCCCAAGACGCTGGTACAATACCTCATACGTTATGCAGCCCTGCAGCCGGCGTTTGCCGACGAACGGGCGACGCTGCTCGACATCGTAGACACCCCCATTTCGCCCGAGCTGACACCAGTCGATGCCGAAGGCAATATTGCCCAGAAAACAGAAGACTTGGTAGGACCTTACGAACTGCACGACTTCTTCCTATATTATCATCTGCGCATGGGCTTCCGTCCTGCCAAAATCTTCTTGCTGGCTCAGCAAGCTTTCCTGGGACGCTATGACGACGAGACCATCAAGCACTGGTTGCAGATGTTCTTCCGCCGCTTCTTCAGTCAGCAGTTCAAGCGCTCTTGTCTGCCAGACGGTCCCAAGGTGGGCAGCGTGAGCCTTTCGCCAAGAGGCGACTGGCGCATGCCCAGCGATGCCTCGTCGGCATTATGGCTCAAAGAATGCGACGAGCTGTAACAACGATGGTCTGATAACGACAAAACGACACAATGAGCAACAATGGTATGAAAAGAATGATTCTGAACACCAGCCGCCGGACATCGGTGATTGTGGCGGCAGCGTGCCTCGTGGCATTAGTGGCACTATATATATATAATGGCGTGAAAAACCGCAACGCGCTGGCTGCTGCCTTGGCATCGCCTCCCAGCAAGACGGAGATACTCAATGTGCTGCGACAGCAGGCAATGGTGGCCACTACGGAGGTGGGCATAAAGAAGTTGGGCGAATATAATACCGCAAAGTTTGGCAGGCGATTCTCGCTGAGCGACCCCACTACATGGACGTGGGGCGAGAGGATATGCATTGTGCCGGTAGACATCAAACTGAAGTACGGCATCGACCTGGCACGGCTGAAGGCCGACGACATTGCCATAGAAGGCAACACCGTGACGGTAGTGCTGCCACAGCCGGTCATCGTCGACTCGGAATATGACGACGAAATAGAGCAGAACGGCATCTTCTCGCTGACCACGGGGCTGCGAGAGACCGTGGCACACGAGGAACAGGAGGAGATAGCCGAACAGACATACCGGTATGTGGTGGACAACAAAGAACTGGGCGAAAGTCTCAAGGACGACGTGAAGCGCAACACGCAACTGGTGTTTGCCTCGGTAATAAGGGGCATGGGAATGGAACCGGTGATTCTCTTCAAAGAGTAAGGCCATCGTCATGCGCATTTCTTTTTACGGAACCACTGCTTAGTGAAAGTTTAACAAACCTCAAAGTGAAGCGACATGGAAATAGCAAAAATAAAAGAACAGACGAAACATTACGCTAACAGGACTGTCGACGTAGTGGCCCAGACGGTAGCCACGCTGTTGCTCCTGGTCACGGTGGCAGCCGCATTGTGGGTAGTGCTGCGCCCTGCCGACACCCCGAAACGACTGCAGTTGGCCAGCACCCCTATCAACATAGAGGAGGTGAGGCCCACGGGCGAACTCTACGTGCTGAGCGGTTATACTGAAGACTATTTGATAAAGGACACTATCGACAAGCCGCTTGGGCGCATGAACACCGGACTGTCGTTTCTGGACAACGCGGTGAACACCGCCACGTCGCCCTTGGACCGTCATCATAAGTGCATACAGATGGAGAAGGCGAAGGTGAGCTTTGTGCTGAACCTCGACGAGGTGGAATACAGTGTAGACTCGGTGAACCGTGTAGTGGCTATCACATTGCCAAAGGTGCGCTTCAAGCTCTCTACGCAGGGGGCACCGTTTCTCTCCGACGACAAGGATTTCTGGCGCGACTACGACACCAACCGGCTGAAACGCGAGGTGAAGCAGCGCATTGCCGAGCGTTTCGACACGCCGGACAACCGCAGCAAGGCCATGCTTTATGCCACCAATGCCATAGGCAGTTTCGTGGAACTCTGTGGCATGGAGCCACAATTCACCAATAAATATCTTGAGGTGGCGCCACTCGACTGAGCACGATTATTCGCATGAAAATGAAGAAGTGCCATGAATAATTCTGGCTAAAAATGCTTAAATGTTTTTTCGTGTGCAAAAAAAATAGTACTTTTGTAGGCTGAAAGAGAAGGGCAAAATGCGTCAGCGGGGCTGAAAATAGCATTTTCGGCCATTTTGCACTGCAAACTAAGTATAAGTAAAATCATAATTGAAACACTGTGGATCAGACGTTCGACAACGACAGAATTCTAAAGATCAACATCGAGGAGGAGATGAAGAGCTCCTACATCGACTATAGCATGTCGGTGATTGTGGCTCGTGCCCTGCCCGATGTGCGTGATGGATTTAAGCCCGTACACCGTCGTATACTATACGGTATGATGGGCATTGGCAATACAAGCGACAAGCCGCACAAGAAGTGTGCCCGCGTGGTGGGCGAGGTGCTGGGTAAGTACCACCCTCATGGCGACTCCAGCGTATATGGCGCCTTGGTGCGCATGGGCCAGGAGTGGAACATGCGCTACACACTGGTAGACGGGCAGGGAAACTTCGGTTCGGTAGATGGCGACTCGCCCGCTGCCATGCGTTATACCGA
Source organism: uncultured Prevotellaceae bacterium (assembly GCA_946406555.1). Classification (GTDB taxonomy): domain Bacteria; phylum Bacteroidota; class Bacteroidia; order Bacteroidales; family Bacteroidaceae; genus Prevotella. Next base: position 5,370 of record CAMJLB010000019.1, read on the forward strand.
GTGCCGCCTTTCGAAGATGGGCGAGCACATCATGGACGACTTGGACAAGGAGACCGTGGACATGGACCCGAACTTCGACAACACCCTGGTTGAACCGAGCGTGATGCCGACAAAGGTTCCCAATCTGCTGGTGAACGGCGGAAATGGCATTGCCGTGGGTATGGCCACCAATATGCCTACCCACAATCTGGGAGAGGTCATCGACGGTTGCTGTGCTTTCATCGATAATCCCGATATCGACACCGACGGGCTGATGAAGTACATACCCGGCCCAGACTTCCCAACCGGTGCCTACATCTATGGTGTGCAGGGTGTGCGCGATGCTTACGAGACGGGCCGTGGCCGCATCGTGATGCGGGCCAAGGCCGAGATTGAAAGCGGCGAGACCCACGACAAGATTGTGGTCAACGAGATTCCATACGGCGTGAACAAGGCTGACCTCGTGGCCTATATCGCCGACCTGGCCAACCAGCACAAGATAGAAGGCATAGCCAATGTGAACGACGAGTCGGGCCGTCAGGGCATGCGCATCGTGGTAGACTGCAAGCGCGATGCCAATGCCAACGTCATCTTGAACAAGCTCTTCAAGATGACAGCCCTACAGAGTTCATTCTCAGTGAATAACATCGCGCTGGTTCCCATCAAAACGGGCGACGGCGTGCGCTTGCGCCCACGCCTGCTTAGTCTGCGTGAGTGCATACGCTATTTCATCGACCATCGCCACGAAGTGACCATTCGGCGCACGCAGTACGACCTGCGCAAAGCCCGTGAGCGTGCCCACATTCTGGAGGGCTTGATCATCGCCGTAAATAATATCGACGAGGTGGTGCACATCATACGCCAGAGCCAGACGCCTACCGACGCACAGCGCAATCTGGAGAAGCGGTTCGAACTGGACGAACTACAGTCGAAGGCCATCGTCGACATGCGACTGAGCCAGCTCACCGGACTTCGCGTGGACCAGCTGCATCAGGAATACGACGACATCATGAAACTCATTGCCGACCTCGAGGAGATACTGAACAACCCCGAGCGATGCAAGCAGGTGATGAAAGACGACCTGCTGGAGGTGAAAGAGAAGTATGGCGACGAGCGCAAGACCGAGATCATACCCTTCGACCACGAGTTCAATGCCGAAGACTTCTATCCTGACGACCCAGTAGTGATCACCATCAGCCACATGGGCTATATCAAGCGCACGCCGCTCACCGAGTTCCATGCACAGGGCCGTGGCGGAATGGGTAGCAAGGGTGCCCGTCACCGCGACAACGACTTCACCGAATATATCTATCCCGCCACAATGCACAACACCCTACTCTTCTTTACCCAGAAGGGGCGCTGCTATTGGCAGAAGTGCTACGAGATACCCGAAGGCGACAAAAACTCGAAGGGCCGCGCCATACAGAACATGCTCAACATTGAGCCCGACGATGCCATCAATGCCGTGCTGCGCATCAAGAAGTTCGACGACGAGGAGTTCCTCAACAGTCACTATGTGGTCTTTGCCACCAAGCAGGGCATTGTGAAGAAGACCTGCCTGGAAGCTTATAAGAACGTGCGCGCTGCCGGCGTGAAGGCCATCAACATCAACGAGGGCGACGAGGTGGTATCGGTGCGTCTCACCAATGGCAGCAACGAAATAATCCTGGCCAACCGCAACGGGCGTGCCGTGCGCTTCAACGAAGACCAGATCCGGCCCATGGGGCGTGTCTCTACAGGCGTCATCGGCATGCGGCTCGACGAGGGCGACGATGAACTCGTGGGCATGGTCTGCATCAACGACCCGAAGACTGAGACCGTCATGGTGGTCAGCGAGAACGGCTATGGCAAGCGCACTGCCGTGGTCGACGAGGACGGAGAAGACGTCTACCGCAAGACGGCGCGTGGTGCCAAGGGCGTGAAGACGCTCAACATCACCGAGAAGACCGGACGCTTGGTTTCAATCAAGGTGGTGACCGACGAAAACGACCTCATGATCATCAATAAGAGCGGCATCCTCATTCGGCTGCGCGTGGCCGATGTGCGCACGCAAGGACGTGCCACTCAGGGCGTGCGGCTGATCAATCTCTCTAAGAAGAACGACACCATCGCCTCTGTCTGCAAGGTGCTATCGGCTACCGATGAAGACGAGCCCGTGACTCCTATCGACGGAGAGGAGCTGCAGGCCGAAGAGCCGCTGGAAGGCGAAATGGCTAACGGGAACGATGCCCCCCTGGTAGACTTCGAAGGGGGAGATGACGATGCCAACGACGAACAAGATCAATAACTGTTAAACCAAAAACTTATACGCTTATGAAAAAAGTAATGATGATGGCCATGATGGCAGCAGCTGCCGCAACGGCCTTTGCACAGGAAGACCTGGTGAAAGAAGCTAAGAAGCAGTTTACCAAGGGCGAATTTGACCAGGCTGCTCAGACCCTGGCTCCGGCACTCACATCGAGTGCCACGGAAGACAAGGCTGAGGCATGGCACTTGCAGAGCGAAATTATGCAGGGCAAGTTTTCGGCCATCAACGCACAGGAGGTGGAGGCGAAGGTGAAGAAGACTGGTGCCGCCTACGACACGCTGGGCATGCACAATGCCGCCGTGGAGGCTATCAAGGCCGCCATAAAGTGCGATGAGTTCGACCGGCAGCCCAACGAGAAGGGAAAAGTGAAGATACGCTTCCGCAAAGACGCTCAGGCCAAGCTGGCAAACACCCGCCTCTCGCTCATCAATGCCGGACTGTTCTTCTATAACCATAAAGACCTCGACAAGGCCGTTTCCACATGGGCTACCTATCTCGACAGTGCCGAAGACCCACTCTTCGAGGGAATGAACCTCATGCAGGATCAGTATCGCTCGGAGATAGCCTACTATGCCGGACTGGCCGCCTACCAGAAGAAAGACTATGCATCTGCCGAGAAATATGCCAACATCGCTGCCCAAGACCCTGCCAAAGCTGAGGATGCCAACGAGATTCTGCTCTTCTCGAAGAAGGAGAACCTGAAGACCCCCGCTGATTCGGCTGCCTATGTGGCCATGGTAAAGGACCTGCACAAGCAGAAGCCCGATGAGAAGCGTTATTTCAACCTGCTTATGGACTACTACACCCATGCCAAGAACATGCCCGCCCTGAAGGCATGGGCTGAAGAAGAGATTGCCCTGAATGCAGAAAACAGCATGGCTTGGGCATTGAAAGGCGAGGTGCAGATGAACGACCGCGAGTGGGACAATGCCGTAGAGAGCTACAAGAAGGCCATCGAAATCGACCCCACCTTCGTGCAGTGCCTCTTCAATGCCGGTGTGTGCCTCAACTCGAAGGCTATCGACCTGAAGGATCAGCTGGCCGACAAGAAGACCGGCGGACTCACCAAGGAGAACGCCGACAAGGTGAAAGCCATACTCAACGAGTCGCTCACCTTCCTGGAGCGCGCCAAGGAGATAGACCCCAACCGCGAAAAGGTGAACTGGGCTTATCCTCTCTATCAAATCTACTACTCGCTGGGCGATACCGCCAAGAGCAACGAGATGGAAAAACTCGTGAATGCTGGCAAATAAGCTGATGGGCATTACGAAAAGCATATACAAGAGAAACGGGCTGTGCAGGCTAACGGCTATGCACAGCCAGTTTCTCTTTCTTCTTTTCGTTCTGCCGTTTTCTCTTTTTTCCATTCATAGTGCCTTTGCTCAGAAAAAGGAAATCAGCCAGGCACGATCCTACCTGAAAAGCGGTAAAGATTATGACAAGGCCGAACGACTGATGACCGACCTGCTGAAAGATTCGTCCAACCGTTCAAACGAACGTATTTATGTGCTTTGGTACGAGGCTGTTAAGGCACAGTACGACCAAGCCAACATGAGGCTCTACCTGAAGCAGAAACAAGACACGGCCGCCTTCTTTGACCTGAACCGCCGCATGTTTACCATACTCGAGAGGCTCGACTCGCTCGACATGCGACCCGACAAGAAAGGGCGTGTAGACCTGGAGTATCGCAAGAAGCACGCCGCCCTGCTCGACAGCTACCGTCGCAATCTCTTCGGTGCTGGCTCTTACCATGTGCGCAAGGCCGAATACCAGAAAGCTTTCGATTATTTTGAACGTTATATAGACTGCGAACGTCAGCCACTCTTCACCGACTACCACTACGACAGTCTCGACACGCGCATGCCAGAAGCGGCATATTGGGCCGTGTTTTGTGGATATAAGATTCAAGATCCTGTCCTCACGCTGCGTTATCGGAAGCTGGCCTTGCGCGACACCGCCAAGGTGCAATACACCATGCAGTACATGGCAGAGGCCCGACGATGGCTGAAAGACCAGGAATACTACGTAAAGACGCTCGAAAACGGTTTCCGCCGCTTCCCCATGTCTACTTATTTTTTTCCACGCCTGCTCGACAGTTACACTGTGCAAGGACGGCTCGACAAGGCACTTGCCTTGTCTGACTCGGCGCTGCAGGTGTGCGACTCGTGCGAAATCTTCCTCTTTGCCAAGAGCACCACGCTGTTGCGCATGGAGAAATATGGCGAAAGCGTGAAGGTGAGCAACCGCCTCATCGAACTGAACGACTCACTGGCTGAGCCGTACTTCAATGCCGGTACAGCCTACCTGAACATGGCCTTGAAACTCGATGAGCGAAAAGACAAGAAACAACTGCGACAGATATATCAAAAAGCCCGCGCTCACATAGAGCGCTACCGGCAGCTCGCACCCAACGAGAAACAGAAATGGGGACCGGCACTCTATCGCATCTACCTGAATCTGAACATGGGCAAGCAGTTCGATGAAATAGACCAGCTGCTGAAGAAATAATCTTCCAGATATTGCCACATCACTACTTAACAACGCAATTCACACGAATGTCACGTATGAAACCATATCTTCTTTTTTCTCTGCTGGCGGTGAACTTCGTCAAGGTTGATGCTGCCGATGTGGAGTGGTATGACGGCAGCCATGCCGTGACCTATCAGGTAGAAGGAAAGCCTTCGCCCGTTGTACAGATGGCCCTTCGCCTGTTTGAAGGCGACATGCTATTGGTAACCGGACAAAAGGCTCAGGAAGCCAAAAAGGCTGCCATACGCATTGTTCAAGGCAAGGGCACCGACGATGGCTTCCGCCTAAGCGTGAAAAACGGGCAGGTGGTGGTTGAAGGCCACAACGCCCGAGGCACGGCCTACGGTCTGTTGGAGCTGAGCCGCCTGTCGGGCGTGTCGCCATGGGTGTGGTGGGGCGACGTGCGCCCTCATAGCCGCAACCGCCTGACGTTGCCCGACACCTTCCTGCTTGAGCATACGCCCTCAGTGCAGTACCGCGGCATTTTCATCAACGATGAGGACTGGAGCCTGCGCCAATGGTCGAAAGACGGCATGGGGCCGCAGACCTACCGCAAACTCTTCGAACTGATGCTGCGCCTGCGAGGCAACATCATCTGGCCTGCCATGCACGACTGCTCGCCTGGCTTCTTCACCGTAAAAGGCAATAAGGAGATGGCCGACTCGTTCGGAATCCTCATTGGCACCAGTCACTGCGAGCCGCTATTGCGCAACAATGTGGCCGAATGGGACAAGAAGGAGCGCGGCGACTACAACTATATCACCAACCGAAGGCAGGTGCAGCAGTACTGGACCGAACGCCTCAAGCAGGTCAAGGGATCGGAAGAATTCTTTACCATTGGCATGCGTGGCATTCACGACGGCTCGATGGAGGGCGTGAAGACCAAGGAGGAGAAGCTCAACGGCTTGCAGCAGGTCATCGACGACCAGCGAGAGCTTATCAGAAAGTATTACAGGAAAGACGTAGAGCACGTTCCGCAGGTTTTCATACCTTATAAGGAGGTGCTTGAGATTTACGAGAGTGGCCTGCGTGTGCCCGACGATGTCACGCTCATGTGGTGCGACGACAACTATGGCTACCTCACCCGCCTGCCCGATGCCGAACAGCAACAGCGGCAAGGCGGGGGAGGCATCTACTACCACCTGAGCTACTGGGGACGCCCCCACGACCATCTCTGGCTCACCACTACGCAGCCAGGCCTCGTCTATACAGAGATGCGTGCCGCCTACGACCACAACTGCCGCAAGCTATGGATTGCCAATGTGCACGACCCGAAGGTGGCAGCCTATCAGCTGGAGCTGTTCATGGATATGGCATGGGATATAGAGGCCCTCCCCTCCCCCGGACATCATCTCCACCGCTGGCTCGGCACGCAGTTCGGCAGCGAGGTGGGCAATGCCATCTATCCCGCCATGCGCGAACTATACCGTTTGAACGGCATTCGCCGGCCAGAGTTCATGGGCTTCACGCAGGTGGAGCTCGACAAGAAGAAATACCCTAACGGCAAGTCCGTGCCCACGAAAACCGAGTTCTCTCGCAAGGAGGCTTTCCAACGCATGAACGATTTTGCGCGCATCGAAGCCACCGTCGACGTCTACAGCCAGATGGTGCCAGCATACTTGCGCGATGCTTATTTTGCCCACGTGCTCTACCCCGTGCATGCCTCTGCTGCCATGACGCGCAAGATGCTCGGCAGCGAGGAGCTGAGCCAGCAGGCCTACGACGAGATACAACGGCTGACAAGTCAGTATAACTCGCTGAACCGTGGAAAATGGAACGGCCTTATGTCGGCATCGCCCCGCGACCTGCCCGTCTTTGCCAAGGGGGCAAGGACAAAGCTGCCGCAGCACCCCACGGCAGGCCGTTTCGTGGCGTGCAATGCCGCCGACTACAGTGCTGTCGATATGCCACCGGGAGCCGCCGGAGCGACCACGGTTGACATGCTGGGACACTCCATGCAGGCTGTGGCACTGCCCAAGGGTTGCTCTCTTGTCTACGACTTTACAAGCCCTGCCGACGGCGATGCCTTGCTGCGCATGGCGATGATTCCTACGCAGCCCAGCGACCGGGGCGACCTGCGTTATGAGATGCAAATCGACGATGAGCCTGCCATGACGGTCTCGCTGAAGGAACCCTACCGGTCGGAGCGATGGAAACAGAACGTGCTGCGTGGGCAGGCATTGCGCTCCGTGCCAGTGCGACTTACCAAAGGCAACCACCGGCTACGCATCAAGGCCGTAGACGACCATGTCATTGCAGACCAGTGGATGATAGACTTCTGCAAAGACCGCGAGTTCTATGTCATACCTGTAAAATAAACAGACGAAAAAACATGAGGCGAAGCATTTTTTTCTTAACTATGTTTCTCTTGTTGGCAACATCGGGCCATAGCCAGACTGCAGTGCCAGTGATTCTCACTGCAGGACAGTCGAATGCCGATGGACGAGTGCCCCTCAATGAGCTGCCAGATACAATCAAGTATCGCCATTGCCAGTGGAGCTATGGCAGTGGCGACTTCGAGTCGGCCACAGGCCGCTTCACGCCATTTGCTCCTCGGGTGGCCAAGCCCAAGATCGAGGCCAGCTGGGGCTTCGATGCGGTAGTCTACTATCTGCTTGAGCAGCATTGGCGGCAACCCTTCTATGTCATTAAGCATACCGATGGCGGAACGGCCATCGACCCCTCGTGCAAGAGCAGTACTCACGGCCTCTACTGGAGTGCCGACACCGCCTTTCTCAACCACACCACGTCGGCCAGCCATGGTGGGCGCTCACTGCTGAAAGCCTTTGCCCGGCAAATAGATGACTGCTTGCCCAACCTGCCTGAGGGGTACGACATCAAATTCTTGTTGTGGCATCAGGGCGAGAGCGATCAGCAGGCCGACAGCCTCTACTACAACAACCTGAAGGCTGTGGTGGCTTTCATACGTCAGCATCTGGTGCAGGCCACGGGCAATGCCAAGTATGCCCAGCTGCCCGTGATATGTGCCACCTATTCCAGACAGAGCCGCATGCGCAGCCAGCGTGTGGTCGATGCGCTGCTGCAACTGTCGCACGACGATGCCCATTTCCATGTGATTGATGCAAGCGACCTGTCTATCCTGCGCGACCGCCTGCACTTCGATGCCAAGGGGGCGCTGACGCTTGGGCAACGGGTCTACTCCACCATCGTGGAAATTGGCCTATAGCCAACCCCATGCATCGCATACCGGCAAGCAGCTTACTTGCATAACCGTTTAAAAAACTTTCTCTAAACAAAAAAACATCATCATCATGACAAGTAACGACATGGACTACAGGAAAATTTTCGAGACAATGGTCTGCCAAACCGAACGCTACCTTACCGAAAGCCGGCTGAAGACAATGGTGCTGGGCTTCTCTGGCGGGTTGGACTCTACAGTGACCGCCGCCATCTGCCACGAGGTGGCGAAACGCAATCCTGCGCTGAAGTTCATTGGCGTGAGCCTTCCCTGTTCTACCAATAGCGCCGAAGAAAACTCATCGGCAGCGGTGGCCATGCATGCCTTCGCCACCGAGTGCTGGGTGGAAAACCTTCAGAAGGAATATCTGCTCATGAGGGCCACCTGTGAGCAACACTATCCGTCGACCCCCATTTCACAGGGTAACATCAAGGCCCGCCTGCGCATGATATACCTATATAATATTGCATCGGTCACCGGTGGACTGGTTATGGACACCGACAACCTGACAGAACACAATCTGGGCTTTTGGACTATCCACGGCGACGTGGCCGACCTGAACCCCATCGGCAGCCTGTGGAAGCATGAGGTTTATGAGCTATGTCGCTATCTCTTCACCGAGGTCTACCCCAGCTCCGACGATCCGCGTCATAAGGCGCTGCGGGCTGCCTACGACATCACACCTACCGACGGCAACGGCGTAGCCACCGGAGGCGACATGGCTCAAATTGCGCCAGGCCATACTTACGAAGAGGTTGACGATATTCTTGCCTCTTATCTGGAGCACGGCCAGCAGGCCGTTGCCGCTCTGACCCAAAAGTATGGAGAAGAAACCGTAGAGCGCGTGCTCAGCCGACACCGCAATTCAGCTTATAAGCGGCAAAGCATGCCTTATGTCATAAAATTGTAAATGCCCCATGACCGTTACGAAATATAACGACTCACAAGAAACCATCCCTCTATGAATAAAAGCCCCTGCACATCCTGCGCAATACAGGACATGCAGGGGCAATGTAAAGGTCATTTTCCTATCAGCGTGAGTATGCGCTTGGCATCCTCGTCTCCATCGGCAGCTTCCTGCCGCAGCTCGGCCAGAATCTCCTTGCCTCCCTTTTCGTTTTTCACGGCGCGGGCGAGCCATTTCTTTGCCTGTGCCTGGTCGGCCTCAATGCCTTTTCCCTTCAGATAGGCCTTTCCCAGCGCCAGCTCGGCATCGGCATTGCCTTGAGCAGCAGCCTTCTTGAACAGCTCCACGGCCTTCTTGCGGTCTTTCTTCACGCCATCGCCATCGCGGTAGCAGTCGCCCAGCTGGTACTGTGCCTTGGCAAAGCCCTGGTTGGCCGACTTCTCATACCACTGGAAGGCCAGCTGGTCGTTTTCCTGAGTGCCACGCCCCTTGTCGTAGCATCGGCCCAGCCGGTACTGCGCCTTCTTATGCCCTTTCTCGGCTGCTGCCTTCAGCTTGGGGAAGGCTGCAGCATAGTTTTTTTCATCGTAGAGTTTCTTGCCCTCCTGATAGAGTTTGTCAGCACTCTGTGCACTGGCCGCCACGACGAGCATGGCCGTCACAATCATTGTGATTAGTCGCTTCATTTTGTTGCTCTTATGTTGTAAACTAAATGTTTAGTAGGCATGGTCGGTCTGTATCTCCTGCCTGTCGAGTTTCTTGGCATCAATCTTCCGCCAGCAGTAGACGATGTATGCCAGCACAAAGGGAACGAGGAAAGATACATAGAACATGGTGCGCAATGTGAACTCGCTGCTGCATGAATTGGCGATGGTGAGCGACGACTGCAGGTCGGCCGTAGAGGGATAGTAGGCCGTGTGGTTCCATGCTGAGCACAGCAGCAGGGGCAGCACGGTGAGCACCGTGCCGATGCCTGCGGGCCAGATGCCCTTTACGTAGTCTCGCGAAAGAACCGTCTTTCCAATACCAAAGAGCACCAAGGCTACACCTATTACAAATATCAGTAGCAATGGCCACATCTCGATGAAATTGGTGAGATACTTGTACGGCTCCAAAAAGATGAGCCCTTCATCGTTGTAGGCATAGCCGTCTTTGAGCAGCAGATGCACCAGATAGGCCACGAAGAGCACGACGAAGGGCACGGCATTTCCTATCAGGCGTACTGAGCCACGCGAGCGTATGTCTTCGTCGGCCACATTGTTCATCACATATAGTATGCCCAGCACCCGTGCGAGGAACATTACAGCCAGGCCGAATACCAGCACCCAGGGATTGAGCAGGGCGTCGAGGCCATGTGAGGCATTTGCCCAACGGCTGATGACTGGCGTGACGGCCCCAGCATCTACCAGGTTGCCTTTCTCTACGATGAAGTTCGACCCTTCGAAAAAGGTAGCCACGGCACCGCCCAGAAGCAGCGGACCGAGCAGACCATTGAGCACGAGGAAGAACTGGAAGGTGCGCGGACCAAGGAAGTTGCCCAGTTTGTTTTGAAATTCATAGCTCACGGCCTGTAGCACAAAGGTGAAGAGAATCGCCATCCACAGCCAGTAGGCTCCGCCAAAACTGGTGCTGTAGAACAGGGGAAACGAGGCAAAGAAAGCCCCGCCAAAGGTGACCAGCGTGGTGAACGTGAATTCCCACTTCCGCCCCGTGGAGTTGATAACCAGGCGTTTGCCCTCTTCCGTCCAGCCGAGCGAGCGCATGCAAGAGTTGGCTCCCTGCACGAAAAGCAGGAACACGAGGAGAGCGCCGAGCAGCGACACGACGAAGCACCAGTAATGTTGTAGGAATGTGTATGTCATCTTTCAATTGTCTTTTATGGATTATCGATTATGAATTATACGCAGGCCCCTTCTTTATTTGTTTCAGAAGGATGCTTATCTCCACGGCGAGCATGGTGGTGAAGAGGATGAGAAAGAGGCAGAAGGTGATGGCCACCGCCCCGGAGTTGAGGTCGCTCACGGCGGCCCATGTGGGCAGCATGTCCTGAATGGTCCAGGGCTGTCGGCCGAACTCGGCCACAAGCCAGCCACTCTCGCTACAGATGTAGGCCAGTGGCACGAGCGCAATTGCCAACCAGTAATGCCATGCCGGCAGGCGGGTGATGTCGTATCCGTCGGCCTCAGTCTCTGGCAGCAGGCCGATGGAAGCCATGATCCGTCTGGTAAGCGTTGAGAGGAGAGGTATTCGGAAGGAGAGTATGGCGAGCACGGAAAAGAACACGATGAACAGGCAGCCCAGTCCCACCATGACGCGGAAGGCCCAGAAGTTTACGGGCACGTATGGCACCACTTCAGCCCTATTGCGTATATAGCCATAGCCAAAATAGGGCATGTTCTCGCTGAGTGTCTGCCGCAGCGAGGTGAGCACGTCATCGTCGGCTCCTTCGGCCTTAGCCTTCCTATAGGCGGCGAGGGTCTCGATGGCCAGCCGCCCACGTTCCATCTTCTCTTCTACAGACGGTTCTTTCGAGCCATCGGGACGCGTGTATCCGTTCAGCAGGTCGTTGATGCCAGGCACGTAGCCGTCGGGGTGGTTGGTGGCCATGATAGAGAGGGCGTATGGCATGTCGATCTTCAGTGCCGGTGACTCTTCGTTCTCATAGTCGGGCTGCCGGAAGGGGTTCACCCATGCCACGGCGGTGAGCCCCTGGGCAGTGCCGCCATTGTAGAGGGCCTCCATGGCAGCCAGCTTCATGGGCTGCACCTTTGCCACCTGCTGTCCGGAGATATGGCCTGTGAAGGCAGCCCCCAGCGAGGCCACCAGCCCCACTACGGTGGCAATCTTGATGCTCTCAACGGCCAGTTTCTGCTCGCGCCGCTTCCACAGATACCAACTGCTCACGGCCACCACAAACACGGCGCCGATAATCCACGACGAGACCACCGTATGGCAGAACTTGCCCACGGCGAAGGGCGAGAATGCCACGGCCATGAAGTCGACCATCTCGTGGCGCATCGTGTCGGGATTGAACGCACAGCCCACAGGATACTGCATCCAGGCATTGGCCACGAGTATCCACCATGCCGAGATAGTGGCTCCCAGGCCCGTGAGCCAGGTGCTTGCCAGATGGAAGCCGGGACTCACCTTCTTCCATCCGAAATACATCACTGCCACGAAGGTGCTCTCCATGAAGAATGCCAGGATGCCTTCGATGGCAAGTGGCGCTCCGAAAATGTCGCCCACAAACCATGAGTAGTTGCTCCAGTTGGTGCCAAACTCAAACTCGAGAATGATGCCGGTGGCCACACCCATGGCGAAATTGATGCCGAAGAGCTTTTGCCAGAACTGGGCCACGGTTTTCCAGAAGCGTTTTTTCGTGCGGTAATAGCACGTCTCTGCAATGCCCATGATGACGGCCAGCCCCAGCGTGAGCGGCACGAAAAGCCAGTGGTAGATGGCTGTGAGGGCAAACTGTGCGCGCGACCAGTCTATGGTACCTGCGTCAATGTTTAATAGAATGTTCTGCATATTAATTAGTCATTTGGGATGATAGTCGTTTGGTCGTTAGGGGTATTAGTCGTTCAGGGGGTGCCTCGCTCAATGAGTTCGGTGGCCACAAAACTGTCTTCCTCGCCCTCCAGAGCATGCTGCTTAAGGAAATTAGGGAAGAAAAACACTTTCAAGATGGCAAACATGATAAAGAGTTTTATCAAGATAATTGTCCACAGCGTCTTCCCCAGTGTCATATGGCGGAAGCCGTCGTAGTAAAGGTCGAAGGCTCGGTAAAAGAAGCTGTCCTTCCGCATAGGCTTATAACAATTTGATTAGTAATCAGTAATAAGTAATTGCAAAGATATGCAATTAATTTGGAACAGCCAAACTTTATTGTATGTTTTTTTACTATTCTTACAAAAACGTCTTTCATGCATTCGCAGCTTCGATAGCCCCCTGCCCCTTTGTTAATTCAGGCTATATAAGGGTGCAATTCAGTCTGTTTGCACCACAATACAGGCTGAATTGATGAACAAAACAGCCAGGATAGACCCCTAACCCAAGCTGAATTGCAGGGTGGAAAATCATTCTGTGTTAATTATATCAAAAAAAATGTACAGTTTAATTCTAAAGGAATGAAAATCTTTTGTCAATTCGGTAAAAAGGCGTAAATTTGCACGCTATCAAAATCTACAAGTCAAAGAAAAATTAGCACAGCGGAATGAAAAAGACATGGATAACAGTAGCCATCATAGCTATTTTGGCACTGGCGGGAGTGGCCGTATGGCTATTCATGAGTTTGCAAGAGCAAAAAGAGGCGAACCAGGAAATGCAGGAATTGGCCGAGCTGGACAAGCAGGAGATGCAGAACGAATACGAGCGTCTGACCCTGCAATACAGCGAGATGATGACTCAGATAAACAACGACTCGATTGTTGAGCAACTCACGCAGGAGCAAATGCGCACCCAGCAACTGCTGGAAGAGCTGAAACAGGTGAAGGCAAACGATGCCCGCGAGATTACCCGCCTGAAGAAGGAGCTGGCCACCGTGCGTGAGGTGCTGCGCAGCTATATCAGACAGGTAGACTCGCTGAACCAGGTGAACATAGCACTGCGCGACGAGAACACGCAGATAAAGAGCGAACTCGAAGAGACTAACCGCACGGCACAGGCGCTGCAAACCGAAAAGGCCACACTGAGCGAGAAAGTGGCCATAGCAGCCCAGCTCGATGCCACCAACATCCAAATGACCCTGCTGAACAAGCGCGAGAAAGAGGCCAAAAAACTGAAAGACGCAAAGAAGCTAAAGGTGTCGTTTACCATTGCAAAGAATGTGACGGCTTCTAATGGCTCGCGCACTTTCTATGTGCGCATTCAGACGCCAACGGGATCGGCACTCGGCGGTGGAACCTTCCAGTATGAAAACACCACGCTGGAATATTCCATGCAGAGAAGCGTGGAATATACCGGGGAAGAAATAAGCATCGACACCTACAGAAACGTGCAGGAGACGCTCGAAGGCGGCGACTACCGGGTAAGCATTTTTGCAGGTGGCAACATGATAGGAAGCAAGACCTTTAGTTTCAAATAACGACTATGAATAGATACTTAGCAATAGTTTTGCTTGCAGGAGGCACCGCCATGCCTGCCTGTGCGCAGCATGTGCTCAGCCTTGACAGCTGCCGGGCCATGGCACTGCGCAACAACAAGCAACTGAACGTGGCAAAGCTGAAGCAAGACGTAGCGAAGAATGTGCGCAAGTCGGCTCGCACCAAGTATCTGCCCCACGTCAGTGCCATCGGCACTTATCAATTCACCAGCGAGCCTGTATCTATACTCAACGATGACCAGAAAGGCGCGCTGCAGGGGCTGGGCACGAATGCCATCACGGGTGCACAGAGCCTGCTGAGCGAAAAGATGCCGGGCTACCTGAAAGATGCCGCCGCGCTCATCGAAGGCAGCAAGATACCCATATTCCAGGAGATGGCTGGGCAGATGCAGCAAGACTTGGCACAGGCTACTACTGGCATTCAGACCGGGCTTAACAACATTGGGCAGCGGGTAATCGATGCCTTCGACACCGACACCCGCCACATCTGGGCCGGTAGCATTCTACTCACCCAACCGGTGTTCATGGGCGGAGCCATCGTAGCCATGAACAAAATGGCCGACCTGGGCGAACAGATGGCAAGCAACCAGCACGAGGCAAGACTGCAGGCTGTGCTTTATGCCACCGACCATGCTTACTGGCAGGTGGTGTCGCTGAAGCACAAGAAGTTGCTGGCCGAAGGATACCTGAAACTGGTAAAGAAGCTCGACAGCGACGTGCAGAAAATGATTCAGGAAGGAGTGGCCACGCGCAGCGAAGGGCTGAGCGTAAGCGTGAAGGTGAATGAGGCCGAGATGGCCGTGCAGAAAGTAAACGACGGGCTGGTGCTCTCGAAGATGCTGCTCTGCCAGATGGTAGGCCTGCCCTTAGACGGCAATATCACGCTGGCCGATGAGGATAGCGACCAGTTGGCCGTCGGCAACGGACAGTCATCGGCAGCTGAAGACGCCACGGCAGAAGCTTTCCATTCCATGAATGCAGCAGACAACCCGGTGGATAACCGCCCGGAACTGAAAGTGCTGGAAAATGTAGTAGACCTTACCAAACAGACCACCAACCTGCTGCGTGCAGGCAACCTGCCACAGGTAGCCCTGACGGGAGGCTATGCCGTAAGCAATCCTAACGTGCTAAACGGGTTCCAGCGCAAGTTTGGCGGCTTCTGGAACGTGGGCGTGCTGATGCGCATACCTCTATGGAACTGGGGCGACGTGATGTATAAAGTGCGAGCCTCGAAGGGTGCCACGGCCATTGCCTCGCTGGAACTGGCCGACGCACGCGAAAAGATAGGATTGCAGGTGAACCAGTCACGATTCAAGGTGGCAGAAGCGGGTAAGCGCATGACCATGGCACAGACCAGCATAAAACGAGCCGACGAAAATCTCCGCACGGCTAACCTGGGATTCAGGGAAGGAGTCATCTCGCCCACGGTGGTCATGGAGGCACAGACGGCCTGGTTGCAGGCACAGTCGCAGAAGATCGATGCCGAAATAGACATGAAGCTCTCGCAGGTAGACCTGAGAAAGGCTATGGGAGTCTTGAAAATTGAAAATTAAGACTCTCGACAAGAAAATAAATAGTAAAAGGTTTAATCAGATAAACATAGATACAAAAATGTCACAAGCAACAACCCAACATAAAAACATTCTGTATGCAATCATAGGTTTTGCAACAGTAGTGCTCCTGGTCGCATTGATAGGATTCTTTGCCCTGGGGCGCGACCCCGAACTTATTCAAGGACAGGTGGAGGTATCGGAATACCGCGTATCGAGCAAGGTTCCCGGCCGCATTCTGGAGATTCGCGTGAAGGAGGGCGACTACGTGAAGGCGGGCGACACGCTGGCCATACTCGATGCTCCTGAGGTGCATGCCAAGATGCAACAGGCCCAAGGGGCCGAGGCAGGAGCTGCCGCCTTGGAGCTGATGGCCAAGAATGGTGCCAGAAAGGAACAGGTACAGGCTGCCTTCCAATTGCTTCAGCAGGCCAAGGCCGGCTTGGAGATTGCAGAGAAATCGTATAAGCGCGTGCAACGGCTCTTCGACGAAGGAGTGATGAGCGAGCAGAAGCGCGACGAGGCATACGCCAGCTATATGGCGCTGCAGGCACAGACGAAAGCAGCACAGAGCCAATACGACATGGCACTCAACGGCGCTCGGCAGGAAGAGAAGCTGGCGGCTCAGGCACAGGTGAATCGCGCCAAAGGTGCCGTGAAAGAGGTGAACTCATATATCAACGAAACCGTGCAGCTGGCACAGATGGACGGCGAGGTGAGCAACATCTACCCGAAAGTGGGCGAACTCGTTGGCACGGGAAGCCCCATCATGACCATCTCGATGATGCAAGACCTTTGGGGAACATTCAATGTGCGCGAAGACCAACTGGCCGGCATGCAGGTGAATTCGGAGTTTACGGCTTTTGTGCCAGCCTTCAACAAAGATATAAGGATGAAGGTATACCACATGAAAGACCAAGGCTCGTATGCCGTATGGAAGGCTACCAAGGCCAATGGCCAGTACGACCTGAAGACCTTCGAGGTGAAAGCCCGCCCCATAGAGTCCATGGAAGGGCTGCGCCCGGGCATGTCGCTGATTATTAAGAATTAAGAGTTGCGAATGGTCGCCAAGGCGAAATGAAGACGATACGACTGATATACCGGGTGATGATGCGGGAGCTGTTGATTCTTCGGCGGAATCACATCTACCGTCTATGCATGGTGCTCTTCCCCTTGCTGGTGTTGTTCTTCTTCACCTCACTCATGGAAGAGGGGCTGCCCCAAAGCCTGCCCGTAAGCGTGGTCGACCACGACAATTCATCGGTAACGCGCGCACTGACGCGGCAGCTCGACGGCTTCCAGATGTCGCGAGTGACCGCCCATTACTCCAACGTGACCGAGGCCCGACACGCCATGCAGCAGGGCGACATCTATGGTTTCATCTACTTCCCCAAAGGCACCACCGATGCTCTCCTGGCGGGTCGGCAGCCCAAGATTTCGTATTTTTACACCAACACTTCGCTCACCGCCGGGGCCATGGTGATGAAAGACCTGAAGACGGTCTCTACGCTGGGGTCGGCAGCCGTGGGCATGGCCACCATGCAGGCACGCGGCTTGACCAAAGAGCAGATGCAGACCATGCTCATGCCCATCAAGATAGACTTGCACCAGATTGCCAATCCTTGGGGCAGTTACAACATCTACCTCACCACGGCAATGGTGCCTGGCATCATGATGCTTTTCATCTTCCTGATCACGGCCTACTCCCTGGGCACCGAGCTGAAGTTTGACAGCTCGAAAGAGTGGCTGGCAATGGCCGACAACCGGATGATAGTAGCGCTTTTAGGCAAGTTTCTGCCGCAGACCATCATCTGGCTGGCACTCATCTACGGCTATGAGTGGTACGTGTTCTTCCACTTAGGCTTTCCGCACTTAGGCAGCGCGTGGATGCTGGTGCTGCTCGGACTTATCGAAGTGCTGGCCTCACAGGGCTTCGGCATCTTCGTCTTCGGCCTCATGCCCTCGTTGCGCATGTCGATGAGTGTATGCTCGCTATGGGCCGTGCTCAGCATCTCAATGGCAGGATCGGCCTTCCCCATCATGGGCATGGACGGCGCCTTGCAGTCGCTGTCGTGGCTCTTCCCCCTGCGCCACTATTTCATGCTTTATCAGATATGCGTGTTCAATGGCTTCCCGCTCATCGAGGCTTGGTTCCATTTTGCTGCTCTCTGCGCCTTCCTGCTACTACCCTGGTTTGTTGTAAAGAAACTTAAAAACGCAATGCTCACCTATGTCTATATACCGTGATTTCATAAATGCCCTACACGACATCTGCTATATCTGGTGGCAGGAGATGAAGCAGGTGTTCAAAGACGAAGGTGTGATCATCTTCTTCTTTATCGTCCCGCTCGCATACCCGCTGCTCTATTCCTGGATCTACAACAACGAGATAGTGCGCGATGTGCCCGTGGTGGTGGTCGACGACAGTCATTCGGCACTCTCACGCGCCTTTACACGTCGTTGCGATGCCTCGCCCGACGTGAAAGTAGCCTTTTACGCACAGGATTTAGACGAGGCACGCTCGCTGGTGAGCCGCCAACTGGTGAAAGGCATCTACTATTTCCCACCCGATTTCGACACCCAGCTGAACCGCCTTCAGCAGGCCACCGTGTCAGTGTACTGCGATATGAGCCTGATGCTGGCCTATAAAGCCATCTTCCAGACGGCACAGGCCGTGAGCATGCAGATGGGGGCGGAGCTGAAAGCCCGGCTCGTCCATGGTTATACCGCCCACGAGGAAGCCGTCACGGCCAAGCCACTCGACTACGACGAGGTGGCACTCTATAATCCTTCGGGCGGCTATGGCTCGTTTGTGTTGCCCGTGGTCTTGATGCTCATTCTGCAACAGACGCTCGTGCTGGGCATCGGCCTCTCGGCAGGCACGGCACGAGAGGAGAACCGCTACGGACAGCTTATCCCCGTGAGCCGCCACTATCACGGCACCGTCAACATCGTGCTGGGCAAGGCATTGTGCTATGCCATGATCTATGCCGTTATGGGCACGTGGCTGGTGGCTGCCGTGCCACGATTGTTCCACTTCCTGCAGTTGGCTACCTGGCAGTCGCTGCTGGCCATTATGGTGCCCTACACGCTGGCCTGTATCTTCTTTGGCATGGTGGTGTCGTGCATGGTGAAGTATCGCGAGAATGTCATGCTGCTCATGGTCTTCATCAGTGTGCCCCTGCTCTTCCTTACGGGGGTCAGCTGGCCGCAGAGCAACATTCCCGGCTTCTGGCAGGGAGCCTCCTGGATATTCCCTTCTACCTTTGGAGCAAAGGCCTACGTGCGGCTGAACTCGATGGGAGCCTCGCTGAGCGACGTCATCTGGGAATACCGCATTCTTTGGCTTCATGCCCTTGTCTATTTCTTCTTGGCCTGTGGTGTGTATCGCTATCAGATACACCTTGCCCACGATGACGTGCGCACCCGACTGGCAGAAAAGAAAGCGGCAAAATTGGCAAAGGAAAAACAACAATAAAACGACTTTGATTGGTGTCCACAACCTAATGTAGCCGCCTACGGCCAGATATGTAGTCTGGGATATACCGCTTCACGGCTTACAAAACCAAATAAAACCAGAAAAACAAGGAAAAACCTTTTAAAGGCCAGGTTTATTCCTTGTTTTTCTGGTATTCATTTTTGGAATGCCGCTTAGCGACATGGATTATCCAAGATAGAAACTACTTCATTCTGTCAGAACAGTACCCTCATTGATAGCACTGAAACATCTGGTCTACCGTCTCCCTTTTCAACTTCGGCGTAACAAGGCTTGCTATCAGCACGATGGGGAAACCGCCAAGCATGGCGATGGCACCGCAGTTGATGGGGTTGATGGGATTGCCCGCAAGCATGTTGACCACCGTGATGCCCACGCCCCAGATGAAGCATGCCCACACGCTTGCCGCCGTGGTGCCGCGCCAGTAGAGGCCCAGCATGAAAGGTGCCAGGAAGGCACCGGCCAGCGCACCCCACGAGATGCCCATGAGCTGGGCGATGAACGTGGGCGGATTGAGCGCGATGAGCAGTGAGATAGCTATGAAGAAGATGATGAGCACCCGCATCACTACCACCTTTCGGCGCTCTATCCGCTCCGACACGGTATCGTCGATACTCCCCTCCTCCACCTCGCCGGGCAGCGACTTCTTGTCGCGGTAGATAAGGTCGAGCGTCATGGTGGAACTCGACGTGAGCACCAGCGAGGCCAGTGTAGACATGCTGGCCGAAAGCACCAGCAGCACCACCAAAGCTATGAGCACATCGGGCAGGGTGACGAGCATGGCAGGCACAATAGAGTCAAAAGCAATCTTGCCATTTACCACTACGGGGTCGTAGAGCCGCCCGAAGCCTCCAAGGAAGTAGCAGCCGCCAGCCACGATGAATGCAAAAACGGTGCTGATGATGGTGCCACGGCGAATGGCCGACTCGTCGGTGATGCTGTAGAACTTGCCCACCATCTGCGGCAGGCCCCACGTGCCCAGCGAGGTGAGAATCACCACGCCCAGCAGCCCCCAGGGGTCGGGGCCCAGACAGCTGGCAAACACCCCAGTGGCAGCAACGGCCGAACCGTCGGGGGCAGGGTCGGCGGGAATGGCGGCCAGCCGGGCCACCGCCTCGCTCAGCCCGCCCTGGGCGGAAATCACGGCGGCTATCACAGCCACGATGCCAAAGAGCATGATGATGCCCTGAACGAAGTCGTTCATGGCCGTGGCCTTATAGCCGCCCAGTATCACATAGATGGCAGTAAGCGCCGCCATGATCACCACACAATACTCGTAAGGGATGCCAAAGCCCATCTCGAAAAGCGTGGAGATGCCTTTATACACTCCTGCCGTATAGGGAATGAGAAACACGAAGGCGATGATGCTGGCAGCCACGCGCAGGCCCTGGTCCTGGAAGCGGGTGCCAAAGAAGTCGGGCATGGTGCGGCTCTCTATGTGCTGTGTCATCAGCTTCGTGCGCCGCCCAAGCACCAGCCAGGCCAACAGCGACCCTATCACGGCGTTGCCCACGCCTATCCAGGTCGACGACAGGCCATACTTCCAGCCAAACTGGCCTGCATAACCCACAAAAACCACGGCCGAGAAATAAGACGTGCCATACGCGAAAGCCGTGAGCCATGGACCCACGGAGCGCCCGCCCAGCACAAAACCGTCTACACTGCTGGCCTGCTTCCGGGTATATATACCCACACCTAGCATCACGGCCAGAAAAATGATGGTGAGTGTTATCTTAATAAGCATAATCGTCTATCAACTCTAAACTATTTACTATTAACTATAAACTAAAATGCCACCTGTACCTGCGCCTGCAGCCAATTGTAGTCCGATCCTATCTTGTCGCCGCAGAGGCAGCGTGTGTACTGCAGTTGCAGTCGGCATTTCTTGTAGTACCAGTACTGCACCCCGATGGTCAGGTTGGTCTGGTCCCATCCGTCCACGCTGGTGTTGCGGTCGAAAGTCTCGCCACTGGCCACCACGTCGAGCGCATCGACAACGGGCACGCACAGCGTGGCATAGCCGCCACGGCTGCCCACGTCGCCATCCTTGCCACCGAGCCACTCGGCACGCACACTGGCCGGACGGGCCTCCTTGAATTTTGCCGGACTGTAAGGCGAGGTCTTATACTCGGCCCCCACGCTGTAGCGGTTGCGCCTGTAGTTGTCGCCCACGGCGATGGCGGGATTCCAGGCGGCAGTGCCCACGGCGCAGCCTGTGCCCAAGTAGCCAGAGGCCACCAGGCGCAGCCCGTCGACGGGACGCACCTCGAGCTTGGCAAGAAAATCTTTCTGCGTGTTTTGGTCGCGATGGTTGACGCCCTGGCCACTCATCAGGGCCAGTTCGTAGTGAAGCCTGTTGCTGAGCACGTCGCCAAAGACCATCAGTCCCATGTCGCGCCCATAGTTCACGCCATTCAGTGGGTCGGGGCCTTCGCCGGCCAGATAGAGCACGGCCTGAGAGTAGACGTCGATGAGTTCGAGCTGTGTAGGCGACAACGGATTTTCCATCGTGTAGGAGTGCTTGAACTGGCCAAACCTCACGGTGAGCGAGTTGTCACGGCTGATGCGGTAGTCGGTGTAAAACTCTTGTACCACGCTCGAAAAGTCGTGCATGAACAAGAACGACCAGCGGTCAGTGATGCGGGCCTTGGCCCAAAGCAACGTGCGTTTCAGATTGTAGCTGTTGGTTTTCGTGTCGTTGGCATCTTGATGGCTCCATCCTGCCTGGGCGTAACCGTTGAAGGTGATGCGGCTGGTCAGGTTTTCCAACCAGTTGGGCTTGGCTTGCTGCTGCTCTTGCCCCATGGCGGCACTGCTGCTAAAAGCGGCAAGGGCTATAGCAAGAAAAGTGCCTTTCAGTGATTTCTTTCGCATGACATTCTATATTTAATTTGGTCTACATTATTTGTCTTGTGTCGGGTGCAAAGGTATGTAAAAATATTCAATCACCAAAAGAAATATGCATAAAAACAACAAAAAACAAGGGATTTACGTATTAAAATGCATAAATATAAGACATATTTAAAAATTCAGCATATTTTTGGCTCGAGTGTTGCATGATTCATCGAAAAGTTGTAACTTTGCAAGCAACTTTAAAACTCATTAAAACTATGGAAATAAAGACTATCGGATTGGCCAGCGACCATGCAGGCTTTGCTTTGAAGCAGTTTGTGAAGAAATACCTCGATGAGAAGGGCATGCCCTACAAGGACTATGGCACCTACACCGAGGAGTCGTGCGACTACAGCGACTTTGGCCATGCCCTGGCCCGTGGCATCGAGCAGGGCGAAGTGTTCCCCGGCATTGCCATCTGCGGCAGCGGCGAAGGCATCAACATGACCCTGAACAAGCACCAGTCCATACGTGCCGGACTGTGCTGGATACCCGAGATAGCACACCTCATTCGCCAGCACAACAATGCCAACGTGCTCGTGATGCCAGGGCGCTTCATCGACGAGGACATGGCACGCAAAATCATGGACGAGTACTTCCAGACCGAATTTGAGGGAGGGCGACACCAGAAGCGCATCGACAAGATACCCGTCTGAGCTGCATAGAGACAGCCCGCCTTCATGCTATTTCCCCCGTCGTGGCGACATGGGTAGACATGAAGGCGGGCTGTTTTTTGTGCTGACAGAATTTTATTGGAAACTACAGACGCCCTGCCATTCTGCCCATTGCGTCGCCCATTGGCTCTCGGCCGTCGTCTTCCGTTGCTATTCGGCTGTCCCCTTGCAAGTCTGGCCCTGCTCCCGCTGCCTCAGAAGCTCTATTGCTTCCTTGCCCGTCAGGTGCTCGATGTCGAAGCGGATAGCCAGCATGCGGGCGAGGCCATGTTCCAGTTCCTTCTGCAGTGCCTCTTCCTGGTCCGGATTGTATCGGTTTCCGAGAATCCTGGCAATGGCGAGCTTTTCCGACTCATCTTCCACAATGCAGATTCGGCCAAAGGCTATCACGCTGCGGAAATAGGTGGTGTATTCGGCAGGCTTTACGCAATCCTGGTCAACGACGCAGAACGATGCCTTATCGCATGTTCTGATAGCATCTACCTTATGACCACTCATGGCGCTGTGGAAATACAGTTTACCGTCGTCATAGACGTAGCTGATGGGTACGGCGTAGGGATAGCCTCCATCGCCAAGTAGTGCAAGTGTGCCGGAAGTAGCCTTCTCCAATATGCCGATGCTCTCTTCTTCTGAAAGCTGCTGGCGTTTGCGTCTCATTGCTCTAAATTCCATCCAGTTCATCTCCTATCATAAAAGGACTGCTAACAACGTGAGAGTATGCCTGTTACCCATATTTTGGCATTGTCAGCCTTTAGCAGCAACCACTTCAATCTCCACCAATGCTCCCTTCGGCAGCGTCTTGACGGCAATGGCAGAACGAGCCGGATAAGGCTCCACGAAAAACTGAGCATACACCTCATTCATGGCAGCAAAGTCGCCCATGTCGGCCATAAAGACGGTCGTCTTAATCACATTTTCCATACCGAGGCCAGCTTCTTCGAGAATCGCCTTCACGTTGTTCAACGATTGGCGTGTCTGCTCCTGGATACCGCCCTCAACGAAAGAGCCTGTGGCAGGGTTTATGGGAATCTGCCCTGATGTGTATACAAGATTGCCCACTTGAATGGCCTGACTATACGGGCCGATGGCAGCAGGCGCTGCCTTGGTGTTGATAATTTGTTTCATACTCATAATGTTTTAGAAAAATTTCGCGATGTCGTCCAATGGTCTGCGTTCTGGTCTGTTAGGCTCTCCTGCTCTGTAGCTAAGCCTGATAATGTTTTCTTTTTCATAATGCAGCTTTGTTCTTGTTTAGTTTGTTGAGATTTTTGAGTGGATACTTTTTATCCTTATTTTATTACCATCTTGGAGGCAACACGATATTCTCCACTCCATGAGCCTGCTCAAAGAGCGGAGCGATCTCTTCGTCGGTAAAGCCTGCGATGCCACAGCCGATGCGTGTAACGAGAAACGTCAGTTCTGGGTGCTGTCTGGCAAACAGAATAAACTCATCGACATACGGACGGATGGTTTCCACGCCGCCCTGCATCGTAGGAATGGCGTAGCTCTGTCCTTGTAGACCTACGCCCTTCCCCATGATGGCTCCAAACTTGCGGTAGGCAATGTAAGCCGCACCACCGCCATGCATTCCCTCTAAGTTGCTGCCGAATACGAAAATCTCGTTCGGCTCCAATGTCGTGATAAACTCTGGTGTAGTTCTCTTATTCATATCTAATCGCAATTTGGGTACAAAGGTACGAAAAATGTACGGTACATAAGACGAATATTCACCTTAATTATTCGACAAACTGCGTTAATCTTCCAAAAATGCTTCCATAAATCAGCATTATTTTGTATTTTTGCACGCTTTTATATCAGTACAAGAATTCCAACTCATGAAGAAATTACTATTTTCCGTCTTTTTCTTTCTGCTGTCGGCGACGGCAGTGCAGGCCGTTCCTGCCAATCCTATGCCTGTAAAGGTTACTCAGCCTGACGGGACCATGGTCACGTTGCGCCTACATGGCGATGAATACCTAAGTTTCACCACCACCCTTGATGGCTATTCGGTGGTGCAAGACCGCCAAGGCTATTATGTATATGCCCAGAAACTCGCCGACGGGCGTCTGGGCACCACGTCGATGATAGCCCACGATGCCGACATGCGCGCTGAGCGTGAGTTGAGATTCCTGAGCACCACGCCGAAGATGCTGGCCCCCGTCATGAGCCAACGCGATGCCGAAGAGCAGCAGGCCGAGAAGGCACGGAGGGCAAGCGCACTGCAGGCGAAGGTAGCCAAGGCATACGACTACAGCAAGTTTCACGGACTGATTATCCTCGTGGAATTCAACGACTGCCAGTTCGTCTACGACGACATGGCCGACATCATGGAGGGCATGGTGAACCAGGAGAACTACCGTGGCACCAGCCGCACCAACTCGTCCAGCTGGGGCACGAGGTGCACGGGCAGCGTGCGCGACTTCTATCGCGACAACTCCGATGGGGTGTTCCAGCCGGTCTTCGACATCGTGGGACCGGTAAAGGTGAACCGCAGCATGTATTATGCCAACAAGACCGAGAATGCACCGGTGCTCATCTATGACGTGCTCAAAGCCGTAGACGACCAGGTGGACTTCAGCAGATACGATACCGACGACGATGGCGTGGTTGACATGATTTATTTCGTCTTTGCCGGGCCTGGGTCGAACAATGCCGGCAACGACCAGAGACTGATATGGCCGCATGCCTCGCAAATATACAATCCTTATGGCTCTTGGTGGGACTATACGCTCAAGATGGATGGTGTGTCGTTTGGCCGCTATGCCTGCGGCGTAGAGCTGCTGGGAGAGGCCAGCTACAACCTGCTCGACGGCATTGGCACCATCTGCCATGAGTTCAGCCACGTGCTCGGACTGCCCGACTTCTACGATGCCGACTACGAAGAGTCGGGGGGCGAGAGCAATCACCCGGGCAGCTGGTCGGTCATGTCGGGAGGCAATTACAACAACTACAGCCGCACACCAGCAGGCTATTCTCTCTATGAGCGCACCTTCCTGGGCTTCACCGAGCCAGAGATAATCAATGCCGAGGGCACCTATACCCTCGAGGCACTGAACACCAGCCATAAGGGCTATCGCATCAATTCGCCAGTGACCAACGAGTACTTCCTCTTCGAAAACCGGCAGAACACCAAATGGGATGCCTCGCTGCCCGGCCACGGCATGCTCGTGTTCCGCGTAGACCGCACCAACCAGTACATCTGGAACAGCAATGCCGTGAACAACAATCCCAGCCACCTCTACTACGAGCTGCTCTTTGCCGACGGATACAAGGGCCTCAACTACAGCGGACAGATTGGCTCGGCCTCCGACCCATTCCCCGGCACAGCCCATGTGACGACGCTCAACAGCTCCACCTCGCCAGCCGCCCTCAGCACATGGTCGGGGCGCGCCTGCCTGTGGGGGCTGGAGAACATCAAGGAGCAGGGGGGCAAGATCAGTTTCGATGTGGTAGACATGAACGTACTCCGGTCTGTAGAGCTGCCAGCCACCTTCCTGGTGGGCGTGGGCCTGAGCCGCACCCTTACCCCCACCCGATTCCCCGAGACGGCTCCATATAAGTTTAAGTGGCAGAGCGACAATCCGGCTGTGGCCGTAGTCGACCAAGACGGAAAGGTGATAGGCATCAGTGAGGGCACGGCCAACATCACCGTGACGGCCAACGAGACGATAACCGCCACCTGCAACGTGGTTGTGCAGGAGCTGCAAAAGGCTGCCGACCTGGCTGCGATACGCAGCATGAGCGTAAACGAAGAAGCCCTGCTCACCCTTACCGACGCCCAGGTGCTTTATGCCTACGGTAACAATGCCTACGTGCGCGATGCATCGGGCTGCATGGTGTTCTCGGGATTAGGCCTCAAGCTGTCGCAAGGCAACACCATCAACGGCAGCATCTACATAAAGCGGGGCGAGACGAACCTCATGCCGCTGGTGCAATCGGTGGGCGAGCTTACCGACGACGCATCGCTCACCATCACCTCTGGCAGCAAGCCGGAGGCACTCAACAAGCGGCTGCCTGAACTCACATCGGCAGACTTTGCCAACTATTTCGTCGTGCGTGGCGTGGGTCTGCGCAAAGAGACTCTTGCGAGCGGATCTTCCCGTGTGGTAGCCTTCGATGGCGATGCCACCACGCTCGTGTCGAACCCCTTCGCACTGAAGGTGTCGATGCCGTCAAACTATGAAGGAAAGTTCTACGACATTGAGGGCATCTACGGCACAGAGGTGGTCAAGGGGCAGGTCTACAACACCATCTACATGCTGGGCAGTGCCATCACCGAGACCGACATCACAGCCATTGCCACTCCCTCGATGGAAGGTAGCATAGCTGCATCGGCAGGCGTGCTCTCGCTCAGCGGCTTCAAGGCTGGCACCGAGGTGACGGTCTTCACCGCAACAGGGCGGTTGGTGACTACGGCACGCACCAATGCCAATGGTTCGCTGCAACTGCCTACTACGGCATGGCCTTCGGGCGTACTCGTGCTTCACGCAGATAGCGAAAACGTGAAACTGCTGAAGAAATAACATAGGACGATTGTTTAACAGAAATGAAATGACACTATATCCTAAACTTATCATGGATGCGCTCGCCACGGTGACGTATGCGGGCACGAAAAAGAACCTGGTGGAAAGCGGCATGGTGGCCGACACCCCAAGCATCAATGGCATGAAGGTGCGTGTGGTGCTCGAATTCCCTCGCGACACCGACCCCTTCCTCAAGTCGACGGTGAAAGCAGCCGAGGCAGCCATACACTATCATGTGTCGCCAGAGGTTGAGGTGGAGATTGTGACAGAGTTCAAGTCGAAGCCACGGCCAGAGGTGGGGCATCTGCTGCCAGGCGTGAAGAATATCATAGCCGTAAGTTCTGGCAAGGGCGGCGTAGGAAAAAGCACCGTCTCGGCCAATCTGGCTATTGCCCTTGCCCGCCTGGGTTACAAGGTGGGGCTGCTCGACACTGATATTTTTGGCCCGTCGATGCCCAAGATGTTCCACGTAGAAGATGCCCGGCCATACGCAGTCAACGTAGACGGTCGCGACCTGATAGAGCCAGTGGAGCAATATGGCGTGAAGCTGCTCTCAATAGGCTTTTTCGTGAATCCCGCCACGGCGACACTATGGCGAGGCGGCATGGCCACCAATGCACTGAAGCAGCTTATTGCTGACGCCGACTGGGGAGAGCTGGACTACTTCATTCTCGACACTCCCCCAGGCACCAGCGACATACACCTCACGCTCCTGCAGACGCTCGCCATCACCGGGGCCATCATCGTGTCGACACCGCAGCAGGTGGCCTTGGCCGATGCACGCAAGGGCATCGACATGTATAGAAATGAAAAAGTGAACGTGCCCATCCTTGGACTGGTAGAAAACATGGCGTGGTTCACCCCCGCAGAACTGCCCGAGAACAAGTATTACATCTTTGGCCGCGAAGGCTGCAAACGGCTGGCCGAAGAGATGAGCGTACCCCTGCTGGCCCAGATACCATTAGTGCAGAGCATCTGCGAGAGCGGCGACGAAGGTGCCCCGGCAGCCACACGCGTTGACACTGCCACGGGGCAGGCATTCCTCAATCTGGCCCAAGCCGTGATCACGGTAGTAAACCGGCGCAACCGTGAACTGCCAAAGACGCATATCGTGGGCACGAAATAAAGCAAACGAACAACATGTTGATTTTTTAAGCAATCTGCCCCTGCAAGAAAATACAGAATTGCAAGGGCAGATTGTTTTGTCTTCTTCCTATTAAGCAACTAAACATAATTACCTTATAAATTAATTAATATACTTATCAGTTCCTTTCTTGCGGCACATATCATTGTCTTGGCACTTGGTGCGGTCGTGCCACATGCAGCGGCAATGCTTCTGGATTACGATATTCGCCAATTCTCATTCGCATCTGCCACAGTCGGAGGTAGGTCTCCTTCACGGCATCCTCAGCATCGTAGGCCATCTCATGCCGGTCGAAAAACGACTGGCAT
>CAMJLB010000020.1 GCA_946406555.1 uncultured Prevotellaceae bacterium
ACCGCTCAGAATCTCTTCGTCTGACAGTCGCTGATAGTACATAACTCGATATTTTAGCTGCAAAATTACAAAAAAATCGCTTCATCGCTTAATTTTTCTGCAAATTCTTCTTCAAAGAGCAGTCGTCGGTAAAGCCGCCACCCGTCGGGCAACGACGAATAGTCGGCTATGGACCGACTGAACATCGGCTATTGTCGACTCTTGTCATCTGGAACGTGGCGTTTTGTTTAAAGATTTATACCTATATAGTCATTTTTGTTTGTTAACAACCTTTTTCCCGTAATGAATGAACACACCAGGCTTCGTTGGTTGGCTGCTTAACATGATACCTTGCAGCGTAGCCCAACGATTGTCGCTGCGATGGCTGATGTCCAGATTGACGATGCCTGTGGTCGTGGGATCGTCCTCCGTCGTATCTTCAGTGAGCCAATTGCTGCCGAACGGGAAAGTGATGCGTTCCGTGGGCATGGGCTCTGTGTCGAAGTCGAACATCGTGCTGTCGAATTCGGGGTTGCCGTCATTGTAGGTGAAAGTGAAATAGCCACCCTGACTGGCTGTGAAGGGCTTGGTGATGGTCTTGTCATTGCAGGAGGTGGCAGAGATATAGTACTCCACCGTGTGAGGCACGTCAGTCAGACTGATGGGCAAGCTGCCGTAGAAGCGGTTGCCGTTTGCGGTGAGGGTGATTGTCTGCCAGTCGCCCTGGTCGGTGCGCCAGACCACCTCGGCATGGCTGATGCCGCTGCGGTTGGTGATGACGGCACTGACGGGGATGGCTGTCAACTCGCCCAGGTTGATGCTGCCGTGAATATTCTTATGAAGGATGCGGATGGGGTTGTCGGCGGGAATCTGTTTGGTGACGCAGTGGAGTGCCCCTCCTTCAGCGTCGAATGAGCTCACGTCGATGCAATAGACGGTATAGCCCGGATAGGCCGCCTTGACGGCCTCGATGTTGGCCCGGTCCCATGCTTCGGTGGGCATGCCGTCGGCTCCCACCTCGGAGAAGCATGGCTGCAGGATGACATTGTTTACAAAGCAGTGGTTGGAGTAGGTGCGCGAGTAGGATGCGTCGTACTCTTCCTCGTCAGCGAAAGGCTCTCCCTCCTCCTTCGAGGGGAATGGCAAGTGTGCCATGTCGTAGTAGTTGCGGTCGAAGATGCTCTTTTGCCGGCAGAGCAGGTCGATATTGTTGTGCCCCGTCGTATAGTCTGTCCACGAACTGTATGCATCGGGCATGACGGAGAAGACGAAGCCATTCTCGTCGTAGGCATCGGCATAGAGGTCCACATGGCCGGTGCTACCGTCGAAGAGGTAGCGGGGGATGATGTGTGTGGCCCGCTGGCCCAGCATCTCGTGCAAAGCCTGCTTCACCTCGTCGGGTGTCAGTGCGGGCTTGTACTCATGATGCAGCGAACTGATGTTCTGTCCATCCCATACTACCGCTCCGAGCGTGTCTTGGTTGATGGTATAGACAGCGTCGGACGAGATGACCGCTCCTGCACCGTCAACGAGACAGTTGCCGCCCTCCCACAGCACCTTGGTCATGTAGTTGGGAATACCCATCTGCCTGTGCAGAAGCGAGGGTATGGAGTCGTCGTGTGCGCGGCTGTGGCGCGAGTAGATGAAGTCGAGCATGGCCAGACTGTCCTGCTCGCCATAGTAAAAGCAGATGGGTCCGCAGTCGCGATACCAGATAGAGTTTCCCCGCCCGTAGAAAAAGCGCAGGCGGTCGTGGTGCAAGTTCATGCGACTAAGCGTCTCGTGTACCAAGGCCGTGTCGGCCTCCTGCTCCAGACGCACCCAGGCTTCGGCACCGCCCTGCTGTATGCCGTCCATCAGATGGAAGAGCACCTTGCCGTAGGCTGCTGTCGTGTCCATCCGGGCCACACAAGGCCCGAAGCCCTCAATCTGCCATTTGCCATCTACTTTATGGTAATACTGACCATAACCGGTCACGACAGATTCTGCGTGCCATTCGTAATCGTCCTCGTGACCAGGCACCAGACAATCGTAGTAGGGGGTGATGATGATGGCCTTCACCTCTTCCCACTCACCGGGAAACCACACGCGGTCGGTGAACGCCTTAGTCTGGGCTGGTACTTTCGCCGGGAGAAGCGACGCACGATGAGGAGCTACGGGAATCTCGCGCAAAGGATATTGATTCTTGTAGGCCCGCGAATGGAAGGTCTTGAAAACCTCATGCTTCGCGTCTTGTACACTCCCCTGCTGACACTGGGCGTATGCTGCGGAACTCAGTATGGCAGCAATGAGAAAGGCAACTGTTTTTTTCATTTTTTTTCTGTTTTTTGATGTTAGCGATGACGCTGCCGACCACCCGTTCAGGAGCGACACTCGTCGATGAGGTCATCCAGTGCCTTGCGGTCGGCGGGATAGAACTTCAGCAATGGGGCAACGGTGATTCTTGCAGTATTCCCCAATGCTTCCGACAGATGTTGATACTCTTTGTGCTTGGCAAGGATAGAAGCCCTGCTTTCGTTGCTCAAAGGATATTCGAGTCCCGCCTCGTGGGCCATGAAACGGCTTTTGGCTACGACTTCCAGCTCGGTGTGCAGCTGCACATAGCAAATGATGTCGAAGAACACTTCCGGCGGGAAAGACTCCTTGACCGAAAGCAGGTAGCGGCCTGTTGGCGTCTCGTCGAGCCAGCCTTCACTGATGGAACAGAGCAGGTCGAGCTGCTTGTTCATGCTTCGGTCTATCCACCGGTGAATCTGGTTCGAGTCATACTGGTAGGTGCCAAATAGCAGCAGCGCCATGAGGCCAATGACTGTGACGGTCTGGGCAAGCGGGTTGAAATGGAGTGCGTTGTGAGCCACGTGAAGGGAAGTGGAAGCTATGAGCAGCAGGATGGCGAGACTGGCATCTGCCTTTTTGACAGTGAGCCGGGAATTCCGACGTTCAGCCTGCCGGACGATGAACATCAGCGCAGTGGCCACAATGGCGCTGCAGCCCATGTGGACGAGCGACACCTCAAGTCCCCGGAACAGCGCAGTGCCGAAGCCCAAGCTATCATCGTGGAGCAGATAGAGCAGGTTCTCGAGGATGGAGAATCCACCGCCCACGGCAGCTCCAAGGATGACGCTGTCGATGAAGAACACCATGCGTTTGCGACTGGCCAGCACGAGGAGGGGGATGGCCTTGACCATCTCTTCGACCACAGGATTGACGACATCGGACCACTGCCCCCAGTAATCGCCTGTGAGCCGATAAAACTCTTTCCGGTGCGCGTGTCAACCCATCGCCGACGACGCAGAACCAGTACCACCTTATGGTCACGGATAGGAAAGTCTGTTACCTCTACAGGAGAAATGAATCCCTTTGACTCGAAATGGATGTCATGCTGCAATTCTTCCTCCATCTTCTCGTCAAGATGGATGTGCATCTCAGGCTCATCGTAAGCCTTTGTGTCAACATATTCAATATTCGTTATGACGAAGTGCTCAAGCACCTCCTTGGGTAGCACCATACGGGCTAGCATCAACAAACCTTTCTCTTCCATGGGGCAAAGGTAATCATTTTATACGAAATCTTATCTATTTACCCCTATGAAATATCTACTGAGCCGTTAAAAATGCAAGTAATTGATTTACAGGCACGAAAAAAGGGAATCCGTTAGGTTCCCTTTTCTTTAAAAAGCGGAGAGTGAGGGATTCAAACCCCCGATACCCATAAGGGTATACCGGATTTCGAGTCCAGCGCGATCGATCACTCTGCCAACTCTCCTTGCTGTTTGCGGGTGCAAAGATACTATATTTTCTTGGAATGACAAAATTTTTGAAGAAAATATTTTGTAAAAGTGCTGGAATGTGCATCATCATTCAACGGAACAGGAGTCTAAGCACATAGCTACATGCTCCTTTCTGCAAGAAGCATCACGCAAAGCAGCCAAAGGCCCACTCACTTGGAGGAACGGTTGACGTAGTCGAGGATAATCTCTACGGCATCGTCTTCGGTAAGGCCGTTCATATTGATGACCAGGTCGTAGTTTCGGGTGTCGTAGCGCGAACGGTCACCGTATTTCTTGAGGTAGGCCTCGCGGTCTTCATCTACCATGCCAATGGTGTCGAAGGCATCCTGGAAGGAGCGGCCCTTGCCCATGAGGCGTTCTATGCGATGTTCGGTGGTAGCCTGAATGAAGATGTTGAGGCGGTTCTTCCACTCACGGAAGATGAGGAAGGCCGTGCGGCCGGCCACCACGCACGAGCCTTCGGCGGCGATGTTTTCCAGTATCTGCCGCTCGGCCTCGAATATCTCTGCAACCGACGGCTCGGCCACGTCATTTGAGCGGAGCAACGACCGATAGGTGTCTTGCATCTCTTGCCACCACGACTTCCTGTCGGCCTTGATGCGCTCTATTTTCTCGGCACTCAGTCCGAATTTTTCGGTAAGGCCCTGTAAGATGGCTTTGTCGTAGTAGTTTACGCCCAGCTTTTCAGATAGCTTCCTGCCCACGGTGCGGCCGCCGGTGCCTAACTCGCGATTGATGGTAATGACGAAATTCTCTTTCTTGTTCATATCATTTGTGTTTCGTTTTTTTCAGACTGCGCCCCAACACTTCTCATACGCATTTGAAGATAAGTGTTGGGGCGCA
Source organism: uncultured Prevotellaceae bacterium (assembly GCA_946406555.1). Lineage (GTDB taxonomy): Bacteria > Bacteroidota > Bacteroidia > Bacteroidales > Bacteroidaceae > Prevotella. The sequence continues at coordinate 4,613 of CAMJLB010000020.1, forward strand.
ACGTGTTGCTAAGCGTTTCAGGCTTAATTGCCTAATCCTATCTTTCCCTTCCAGTTGATGTACCAGCTGTCTTTATTGAGCAGCTTCGTCTGCAAAGCCGCATCGACGATGCCGTTGCGCCGTGCCACCCTGTTGGCGAGGAACGACGGGTCGTTGCGTCGCAGCGCCACGCGCATCAGGTCGTAGAAGCGATGGCCTTCGAAAGCCATCTCAAGAGCCCCCTCATTGACGAGGAGCACCTCGATGCTGTCTATCTGCTGCTGCAGGGTATCGCCGGAGGCAAACTCGGGGAACTTATAGTACTGGTTGGCCCGGGTGTCGCCCGAACCACGGCTGTGAATGCCCTGTGTGTTGTAGGCATTGGTCTGCCCCTTTACGATGTAGCTCTGCTGTGGGAAGTCGAACTGCTTGATGTAAGCGGAGTCGCTGGGCGTGGTGTAGTAGGCCAGCACGTCGGTGCCGATGTTGATGTTGTTGACGCCCTCTTCCAGAATTTTGAAGGCAAAGCGCGGGTATCCGGCCCGGTTGAGGGCCTCGGCCATGCGTAGGTAGACCATCTGCCGGCGCCAGATGTTGACGTTGCGGTAGAGGTGCTTTTCTATCTGCTGATACTGCACGCGCTCGTTGTTCACGCCGGGATAGTTGTCTATGCGTGCCCAGCTGTCGAACAAGCGTAGGTCGCCCGACATGTTGTCTTCCAGGCCATGAGGCGCATAGACGGTGTCGTTCTGCGAGGCTGAGACCGACACGATGCAGTAGTCCTGTGCCTCGGAGAGGTTCTGCAGTGCCACCGAAGGCACGATGCTCACATGGTAGTCGTTGTCTTGACGCGAGTTGAAGAGCGTGCGTATCTGGTTGTAGTAGGGGTTGGGCACGGAGTCGTACTCATTCGAGATGGGAATCATGGTAATGAGTTCGGCATTGTTGCTATAGTACTGCGAAACCGCGAGGCGGCCAGCGCCGCTGTAGCGCCAGTTGTTCGGGATGTTCTGCCCGTCGGCCCACTGCAGCCTGTCGATCCCCGTGGGATAGGCGCTGTTGGTGCCGTTGCGGGTAGAGAGGTACTTGTAGTAGTTGAGCGCAGCCTCGCGATAGTGGCCGGCCCAAAGGTTCAGCTCGCCCAGCATGATGTAGAGCGGGAAGTATGCCAGACGGGTGTCGACGCCCTGTATGGAGCCATATTGCGGATAGTCGTTGGCATAGAGGGGCACGAGCGGCTGCAGGTCGGCGATGAGGTTGTCGCACAGCGTGGGAATGTCGAGCAGCGGATAGCTTTCTTCGGCATCGGCATCCTGCTTGGTGAGGATGGGCTTGGTGACGTAGCGCACGTGGCCATAGTTCAGGGCAAGCTGCAGGTAGGTCCATGCCCGGAATGCCTTGACGGCAGCATACTCGCGCATGAAGACATACTCGTTGCGGTTGTTCTTCTGGGCGATGTCGGCATTCTCGATGAAGTAGTTGCAGTTGTTGATGACGGCATAGTAGTCGCGCGGCGTGTTGTAGATGTTGTCGTTGTCGACGTTGAACTCGAAGATTTGCCGCACGTTGGCCGGTGCATACTTGGTGAGTTCCACCAAATCGCCGCGCAGTTCGCCCAGGAGCACGGTGCGGTCGGCAAGCAGCTGCATCTTGTCCATGATGCCCACCACGCTATACATGGTATCGACGGGTGCGTTGAGGTGGTCGTCGTCGGCATAGATCACGTGGTCGGACTCCTGTGAGAAGAATTTTTCGCAGGAGGAAAGCGCAACGGTGCCCACCACGGCCACGGCTACGCCGTAGCACAGCTGACCAGCCTTTTTGATATATTTATTATTGAAACTAATCATAATTATCAATTGTCAATTATCAGTTTTCAGTTATGTTACAGGTTGAGTTTCACACCAGCCACAAGCGAGCGGCATTGCGGCAGCTGTCCCATGTCGATGCCCTGTCCGAGCACGGAGTTGGTGGTGGAGAACTCTGGGTCGCTGCCCAGGTAGCGAGTGAGCGTGAACAGGTTGTTGGCCTGCACCCAGAACTGCAGTCCCTGGATGAACTGCGACTTGAGCGGCAGGTCATAGCTCAGCGTGACGGTTTTCAGCCGGAGGTACGATCCGTCTTCGATCCAGCGGTCGCTGAACCGGGCGTTGCCCATGGGATCCTGGAAGGTCAGTCGTGGCACGTCGGTCTGCTGCCCTTCAATCTGCCAGCGCTGTGTCATGGCGAGTGTCTGGTTCATGAAGCGGTTGCCGCCCTCGAGCTGCTGGCGCATGTAGTTGTAGACATCGTTGCCGAGCGAGTAGTTGAATCGCACGTCGAGCTTGAAGCGCTTGTAGCTGAGCGAGGTGAAGATGTTGCCGTAGATGTCGGGGTTGGGGTCGCCGATGATGGTACGGTCGTAATCGTTGATCTCGCCTGCGCCGCCATGCGTCTGGTCGAGGTCGGCATAGCGCATGTCGCCTGCCTCGAAGGGGGTCTTGTCTACGCCGTTGGCGCCGAGCACATAGAGGTTGGCAGCCTGGGCATCGGCAGTAGTGGCAAAGACACCCTCGGTCTTGTGGCCATAGAAGAGGTTGGCAGCCTGCCCCACGCGGGTGAGGATGGTGGCCCCGCCCACCTGAGTGAGCAGCTCCTGCTGTCCGTCGGCCAGTTCGAGCATCTTGTTCTTATAGTGGCCCACGCTGAAGCCCAGCTGCCACTGCCAGTCTTTCAGCTCGAGCAGCTTGCCCGTGGCGGTGACGTCGAAGCCCTCGTTGCGCATCTTGCCGCCATTGCTCCAGTTCTGCTCGAGGCCAGAGAGGTATCCGAGCGACTGGAAGGTGAGCAGGTTGCTGGTGGTGGAGCGGAAGTAGTTCAGGCTGAGGGCCAGACGGTTGTTGATGAGGCGGGTGTCGATGCCTACGTTGAAGCGGCGCGTGGTCTCCCACTGTATCTCGTCGTTGCCGATGCCGGCGAACGACAGGCCTGTGGCGCTGTTGTTGCCCTGCAGGTACTGGCGGGCTTTGAAGTAGCTTCGTGCGGCATTGTAGTCGATGTCGTCGTTGCCCGAGACGTCGAAGCCGGCGGTGAGGCGCAGGTAGTCGATGCCCTTCACTGCTGCCATCCAAGGCTCATTGGTGATGACCCACGATGCCTGCACGCCGGGGAAGACACCCCAGCCGACGTTGAACAGCTTCATGCCAGCATCCTTGCCGAAACGCGACGACCCTTCGACGGTGAGGTTGGCCTGGAGATAGTAGCGGCTCAGGTAGTTGTAGTCGGCCTGCAGGTAGAATGCCAGCGAGTTCCAGTCTTCGGTGTCGCCGAAGGTCTGTGCCTTGGTAAGGCTCGAACTCATGAACGGCGTCTTGTCGGAACCCGTGTTGTAGCCCAGCTCGGTATTGGTCTTGAAGCTCTCGAACATGAGCCGTCCGCCACCCATGACGGCGATGCTGTGGGCATCGTAGCGGTTCTGCCAGGAGAGGCGGGTGTCGCTGTAGACACTGTTCTGCTTCGAGAAGAGCGAGCGCACCTCGTTGTCCATGTCGCGGCCTACCGATGCCACATAGTAGCTGGGCACGCCGTTGAGGGGAATGTAGTACTGCTCGTTGGTGTTTACTAGCGTGTAGCTGAAGTGCTCTTGCAGCGAGAGGTGGTCGTTGAAGAGGAAGCGCGGGGTGACGGCGATGTTCAGCATCGAGTTTTCGAAACGGTTCTTGTTCTCGGCCTCTGCCCACTCGTTGAGTGCTGCGGGGTTGGCCAGTCGCCAGTTGTAGCTGGGATAGTCGGAGAGGGCCTGGTCGAGATAGGTCTCGTCCTTGATTTCGAACTCAGAGGCAGAGAAGCGTCCGCGGCCGTAGCTATAGGGATTGAGGAAGGGGCTCTTCACGTAGGCCAGGAACGAGGGAGCCGTCGGCGTGCCTTCGTCGTAGCCTGTGGGAGCACCGTCGTTGCGGATGTCGCGCGTCTGGTTGCTGAACGATGCGTCGAAGCGCACGAGGAAACGGTCGGTGAGGTTGATGTCGGTATTGAAGCGTATGTTCAACCTGTCCTGGTCGTTGTACTTCAGCGGGCTCTTTGCCATCATGTAGCCTACCGAGAGGTTGTAGTTGGCCACGGCATCGCCACCCTCTACGTTGATGCCATAGTTCTGGGTGACGGCGGTGCGGTATACCAGGTCTTTCCAGTCGGTATTGTTGTTATGGTACATGGGGTAGTAGTAGGCATTGTCCTCGTCGAGGAACTGGAAGTCGCTCAGTCGGGTGCCCGTGGTCTTGAGCAGGTCGCTGGCATAGTTGCGATACTGGCTCTCGTCCATCATCGAGATGTACTTCGGCTTGAGCGTCACGGCAGCCGATGCCGTTGCCGTGATGCGCGTGGCCATGCTCTTCGAGCGTCGTGTCTGGATGAGGATGACGCCATTGCCGCCCTTGGCACCATAGAGTGCCGTACCGTTTCGCATGACGGTGACCTTGTCGATGTCGAGCATATTGAGGTTGGTCAATATGTCGTTGTAGAAGCCTTCGTGCAGAATGCTGCGGCCATACTGCTGGTCGATGGGCACTCCGTCGATGACGATGAGCGGCTGGGCATTGACGTTGAGCGAGTTCAGACCGTTCATGAACATGGTGGCTCCCACGCCGGGCGTGCCATTATGGCTGATGGTATGCACCTGTGCGCCGAGCTGCTTCTGTATCTCGTCCTTCACGTTGATGGAGGTGCTGAACTTGAAGTCGCTGGCAGCATAGTTGCTCAGCACGTTGGTCTCTTTCTCGTAGTCGGCCGAGAAGAGCGCCGAGTGCAGCTGCACGTCGAACTGCATTTCCTGGCTCTTCACGCCCATCTTCACGGCATTGTAGTCGGGCGAGGAGACGTAGACCGATGTGGCCACCAGCGGAATCTTCAGCTCGTAGGTGCCATCGTCTTCGGTGAGCACGGAGTAGCCGGCAAAGTCGGTGGCCTGCACGATGGCACCCGAGATGGGCTTTCCTGTGGCGGCATCGAGCACGCGGCCCTTGATGGTGCGGGTCTCATACTGTTTTTTCTTTGGCGTAGCCTTTCGCACCACCACCTCGTCTTCGTCGTCGGTATCTTCATCCTGGGCTGAGAGGCTCAGTGGGAAAGCCATCAGCAGCGTAAATCCAAATAAGATATATCGTTTCATATCGTATGATTGTTTCTTAAGGGGTTCATAATTCTCTCTCTTTCAAATTACTCCTCATCGCGGTTGATGGCATCGGGCCGTGGCTTGAGCACGATGCAGTCGATGCGCAGGTTGTTGGTGTAGCGGCGGCGCTGTGCCGGCAGCAGTGGCATGTTGTTCTTGATGCGGATCTGCACCTGCGCCTCGTCGAGCCCGAAAGAGCTGGTGGGGAACACCACTTTGCTTCCGATAAGAATGGTATCGACCACGTGGGCGCGGCCATGGGCATTGGCCGAATCGGCAGCGGTGGCACCGTCCTTGATGTAGCCGTCGAAATTGCCCAGCGCATACTTGGCATCAGGTGTTTCGGTCGAGGTGAGCTTGGTCACATCGATGCCCGAGCCGTCCTGGTCTTTCCAGAAGCGGAATGCCTGGAAGCGTATGGGCTTGCAGTTGTCTTCGCTGGCCAGCGTGTCGCCAGCCTCTGCCGGTACGGTGATGAGGTAGATGTCGTAGGGCACGTTGGAGAGCACGCCGGGAATCTCGAAGTTGATGATGGGGTTCAGGTTGTTTTTCGACTGTACCTCGAGGTAGCGGTTGTTAGACACCTGGCTGTAGAAGGGATTGTCTTGCTGCACGCGCACCGAGATGGTGTTTTTACGGGTGGTAGTCTCGTCGACGGTGTAGTCGGCATTCTCGGCCTCTACCACAATCTCGCGCATGAAGGTCTCGCGTGGGTCTATATTCCAGTTGTCGGTCTTGAGCACATAGCCGTTGCTGCACTTCACGAACTGGGCGCCATCGAACACGCCTCCCTGTGCAAAGGGATTCATGTACTCATAGTAGTGTAGCGTGTCGTTGCCCCAGTAGTAGCGGCGGCGGTTGTAGCTCACGGCATCGGTGGAGCGCACCGAGTCGACACGCACCGATGGGTCGAGCAGGTGGCGGGCCGCAGCGGGATTGGTGGTCATGCTGAACACGGTGCCTTCCACGATGGCCATGCGCGAACGGGCACGGATGAGCGAGTCGCGCAGGTCTACCTTGTCGTGGTAGTTGAAGTAGGGCTTGTACTCCTCGATGAGTCGTTCCCATGTGCTGTTGGTGGGGGCGAGCATCCAGTAGGTGCTGTCCTCGCTGTTCACCTGTCCCAGTGTCCAGAACAGTTCGTTGTACTTCACCATCACCGAGTCGAGGTAGGTGGTCTTACCATCGACGAGGTCGCCGGCCACACTCTTCTCTTCGTCGAGCTGGTAGCGGTAGTAGATGGAGTCGTAGAACAGTGCCGAGAGGCTGTCGAGGTCAGGGTCGGTGCGCAGGTACTCGAACACGTTGTTGTAGAAGCGCACGGGCTGTCCGAGCGTGAAGAGCACGCCGTTCTCATAGAGCTTGTTGCCCGAGAGCACGGGCATGCCGCTGAAGGCCGACGAGGTGAGCACCTCATACTTGCCGTTCATCATCACGATGGAGTCTTGCGTCGATGGTGCCACCGAGTAGGTGTAGCGCGCAATATGGTTCTGCAGGAACTCCCTGATGGCCCTGTTTTCGGCCATTCGCGTACCGGCCGCCTTTTCGCTGTTGTAGAGAGCTATCACGCTGTCGGCCTGTGCCGATGTGAAGCTGGCATCGGTTGGTGCAAACACGGTGAACACCTGGCTGCTCTGCAACGACTTGTCGTAGCCGCAGGCCTGAACCACGCGTGCAAAGTTGTTCAGCTGCCCATTCTGCGTGATAGCCTGCCAAAGCGTGCCTTGGTTGGCCCCTTCCAGTGGCGAGTCGACGTAGTGGTCGTCCCACTTGTCGGTGCAGGCTGCGAAGGTGAGGGCAGCCATGGCGGCCAGCCCCATCACCTTTTTATATTGAACGAATCTTCTCATATATCTAAAAAAACTCTTGTAACTATTAACACTTAACTATTAAAGGTCGTCTTCGCGTTGTTCGCCGTCGCTCACGCCGTAGACGCTCTTGGGCACCACCTCGATGTAGTCGAGCATGCACTCGTCGTTGCCTCGCTTCTCCTTGGTGGCCTTGCGAATGCGCACGTAGTAGTATTTGCCCGGCTCCATATACTGCTGGGTGATGACGATGCGGAAGGTGTTGGCGATGGCGGCGAAGTGTGTGAACTTAGAGCGCACCTCGTCGGCATGCGATGTCTTGCTGTCGCTGTAGGTGCCGCAGCCGCAGCCGTAGGCACCACGGTAGAAGCCCTTGTTCTTGAGCACCTTCTGGTCTCTGGTGAGCACGGCGGCTGCATCTTCGTCCTTCACGGTGCCATCGTCGTTGTAGGCCTGGTCGCGCACGGCCTTGTAGCCGCTGTAGTCGCTGCTGCCCGAAGAATACTTCACCTCGAAGTCGGTGCCGAGCAGCTGGGCGTTGTTCATCTGCACGTCCATGTCGACAGGTGCGCCTACAGGATAGTCGGGCACGGTGTCGGTGCCGAAGTAGAACTGGCAGATAGTGCGTATGCCGGCCATGGCGGCGTAGCCCAGGCGCACCTGGTACATACCGGCCACGGGCACCGGGGGAATGCGGAACGACACGTCGAAGTTGCCCTGGGTGATCATCTCGTCGCCGTTGTACGACCAGTAGCCGCAGCGGGGGTGACGATAGACGAAGTAGCCCTGTCCGCGCATGGTTACGCCAGTGAGGTAGCCTGCGGGATAGTAGTAGTTGTCGCCCACGGCGGGGTTGTTGTTGATGTACTTGTCCTGCTGGTGAATGGTGTAGTCGCCGTTCATGCGGTGGCCGTTGGTCATCATCTCGGGGAAGAGTGCCGACATGTCGACACGCATGCGAACGTTGTCGACCACGTCGCGTGTCTGCTCGTTGAAGGCCACGATGTCGTCGATGTAGAAGTAGTAGCCGTTGAGCGAGTTGTTGGTCAGTCCGTTCTCCACGTTATAGTCCACGTGTGCTCCCTCAATGCTGTTCCACTTGTCGAAGCGGCGGTTCAGGTAGTGGTTGTTCTTCACGGCGGTGGTGCCCAGGCCCGAGAGGTCGACGGTGTACTTCTCGACCTTCATCATGGTGTAGGGCAGCATGGTCTCATACCATTCGGTAGGGTTCATGATGTCTGTATAGATGCCGGCATCGTTTCGCACGGTGAGGAAGGAAGGCTCTTCTACCGACCGTGGCAGGATGTGGTAGGCCATGAAGCGATAGAGCGGGTTGATGGGGTTGTCGAGCTGGTCGAAGCTGGTGCCGTCCTTGTCCTTGTCGTTGGGGAAGGTCACGTCGTAGATGCTCTTGGCCAGCTGATAGAGCTCGCGCAGCGCCTGTTCGGCATTCGAGGCGGGATCGGTCTGAATGTAGCCTTTGGCGAGCAGCACGTCGTTTGGCACCATGAAGGCGGTGAAGCCGTAGCGCTTCTCAGGCGGTGCGATGGCCGTCTCGGTAGGCTCGCTTCCCGACTTGTAGCGGTACTGATACTCGTCTTGCTCATAGTTCTCGTCCTGGAACTTCTGCAGCACCTTGTCGATGCCCGTGCGCTGCAGTGCGAGATAGTAGAGGCTCAGCCTGGGGTTGATCTTGATGAGCTCGTTCACCATGCGGGTATCGCTTTCGAGCATCTGGCTGATGGGCTGCACGATACCGTTCTCCACCGAGTCGTTCTGGGTGGCATAGTTGATGATGGCTTGGCTGTTGAGCTCGATGACCGAGTTGTTGTTGTCGTCGCTCACGGTCTCGGCCTTGATGTAACGGCGGTTCATGTTGGTGAAGCCGTTGTTCAGGTCGTAAGTGCTATAGATGGTCGATGCCAGGTGGGTGCGTGCGATGGTGTCGCATTCAGCCTCTGAGAGGTCGTCGATCGATGCCTTGTTGTGCTTCTGCAGGTAGGCAGCCACTGCCTCGTTGGTGGGTGCGAAGCAAGTGTAGGTGCCATACGACGATAGCAGGTCCATCATGCCGGCACGCTGCACAATGGTGGTAAAGTCGCTATATTGCGAGCGGTTCTTCAGGTAGTCGCTCATCATCTCGCCCGTAAACGAATACAGGTACTCGCTATCGGGCTCGTCGGAGCACGAGGTCAGCACCGGGGCCGACAGTCCCATCAGGGCCAGTAGGGCAAATATTTTGTTTTTCAGTTTCATAATCGGATACGATATTTGAATTGTCAATGATCAATTAGTAGCAAAACTTCCGTTCTCGCCACTTCCGAATGCAGGATTCTGCACGAGTTTGGTGTTCACGCGCATCTCTTCCAGATTGTATGGCCAGTACATGGCATCCATCTTGCGCAGGCGGTGCAGGGCCACCGACGCATTGTCGAGTGTCTTGTTGCCCATGCACTCCACGAGCTTGTTGGTGTTTCCGTCGCGCATGGAGCGTCTTACCAGGTCGTACCAGCGCTTGCCTTCAAACATCAGCTCGCGCTGCCGCTCGTCGAGCACGAGCTGCTGCATCTTCACCTTCGTGGTGTAGGCTCCTGCCGAAAGGCTCTTGGTGAGCTTCGACTCACAGAGTGCACGGTTGTTCACGGCCTGCACCAGCTTGAAGGCCTCCTTCAGCTCGTCGCTGCCGTCGGTGCCCATCTCTGTGAGGGCCTCGGCCTTCAGGAGCATGATGTCGGTAAGGCGGTAGATGATCCAGTTTGCCGTGTTCTCTTTCTCGGGGTACATGCCGGTCTGTATTGCCTTGGGGTTCGATGCGTCGCTCACGTCGACCGAGACGAGCTGGTTGACGAACTTGTTCACGCGGAAGTTCTTGTCGCCCATGGCCACGATGTTCTCGTAGTAGCGCACGTCGAGGTTGCTGAACACATTCTCGCTGGCGCTCTTGTCGTAGCCCAGGTAGCCTGCCGGCGCCACCGTTCCCTGAGGCACGCGGCCGTTGCCGAAGAAGTTGTTCACGGCCAGGTTGCGATGGTATCCGGCATTGTTGACGAACACCAGTTCGAAGATGATCTCGTCGCTGCTGCCTGACTCCATGTTCTCGGCATAATTTGTACGTACAAACAGCCGGTCATAGTCGTTGCCGAACTCATAGTCGCGGTACTGACTCTGGCTCAGCTCCAGGGGGAAGCCGTTGAGCCGGCCGTCCTTGTCGAGAATGCGGCCAGCATACTTCTCTTTATAATAATCGGTCTTGGCATCGATGATCATGTCGGCATACTTCACGCAGTTCTGATAGTCCTGCTTCCAGAGATACATCTCGCAGAGCATGGCCCAGATGGCCTGCTGGGTGATGCGTCCCGTCTGGTAGAGTGCCTTCGTCGAGGGGTAGCGCCTGACGGCATCGTCCTTCACTTCTTCCAGGTCGGCAATGAGTGCGTCGAGCACGGTGGCGAACGGCGTGGCCTCGATGGCCATCTCCTGTCCGTCGTCGGTATACGCCTCGGTGACGAAGGGCACGTCGCGGAAGGTGCGTATGAGGTAGAAGTAGCACAGCGCGCGAATGGCCTTTGCCTCGGCGATGGTGGCGCGCAGCTCGCCCTCGGTGTAGGCCGGGTCTTTGGCAGCCACCTGTGGTGCATAGAGCAGCACGGTGTTGCAGCGGTTGATGACGCCGTAGAACTCGTTCCACGAGGTGTATCCGTTGCTGGCATCGATATTTTCGTTGAGCACGCGTTGCAGGTTCACGTTGTCCTGTGTGTTCAGGCCTTTCTCGCAGTTGTCGGAGCGGAACTCGCCCCACATCATCATGCGGCTGATGACGTTTTCGGTCTGCAGGGCCGAGTAGCAGCCCACGAGCACATTGTCGACGTCGGCCTTCTCGTTCCAGAACTTCTCCAGCACAATCTTGTCCTGCGGCTCAATCTCGAGGAAGTCGCCGCAGCTGGTGAAGAAGAGTGCCGAGACAGGAGAGAGGAGCGTGACGAGTGCCAGCCCTTTCAACTTGTTATATATAGGATTCTTTTTCATAATCTTCAGTCTTCTGATTGTGAATTGTCAATTCTCGATTTTCAATCTCCTTGTTAGAACTGCACGGTCAGGCCCAGTGTGTACGACTTCGAGCGCGGTGTCTGTCCGTAGTCGGTAGCGGGGCCGTAGCCACCATACGACACTTCGGGGTCTACGCCGGTGTACTTCGTGAGCACAAACAGGTTGTTGGCGCTCAGGTAGAAGCTCAGTCCGTTCAGTCCGATGGGCTTGAGGTACTTCTTCTTGATGGCATACGAGAGCTGTGCATAGTTCATGCGCAGGTAGTCGCCTTTTTCCACATAGCGGTCGCTGATGAGCGTGTTGTAGTTGCTGGTAGAGCCATACATGGCACGGGGAATGATGTCGGTGCCCACGCCGTCGCCTTCCTTGCGCCAGCGGTAGTTCACGGCCTGTGCCTGGTTGTCGTTGCCGATCATGGCCTCCGAGTCGAGGCGTGCCAGGTTCAGGATCTTGTTGCCCAGGCGATAGGTGAACTGGGTGGAGAGCCTCCAGTCGCCATAGTTGAAGGTGAAGCCGAAACCGCCGGTGAGCTTAGGCAGCGACGAGCCGAGGTACATGATGTCGAGCGAGTTGATGTTGCCGTCGTGGTTCACGTCTTCGTAGATGGCGTCGCCGCCCTTGAAGTCGTAGTTGCGGCCGGTGCCGTCGTTGGCATAGGCGAACATCATCTTCAGGGGTCGTCCCTCGTCGTCGACGATCACGCTGCCGTCGGCATTGCGTGCCACGGGGGCGGTCATGGGCTGCTTGCTCCAGCCGCGCACGGCATAGAACTCGTCGGGCAGGTTGCCGTTGAGGAAGTCGTTCACGAAGTCCTTGTAGGTGTAGCCGTCGCCTTTCAGGGGCAGCTTGTTCTGCTTCTGATAGGTCTCCAGGTAGTCGTAAGAGCAGTTGTAGACGCCCTTGTACTTGAAGCCGTAGATAGAACCGAAGGAGTTGTGCAGCTGCACGCGGGTGAGCACCTGGCGGTTGTCGTTGTTGAAGATAGAGTTCTGGTTCTTCAGCAGGTTCTCGTCCATCTCGAGGATTTCGTTGTGGTTGTTGCCGAAGTTCACGTTCATGTCCATGGTGAACTTGCCCTTCTTGATGAGGCGGTTGGTGTCGATGTGGAATTCCCAACCCGTGTTGCGCATCTTACCGTTGTTCTTGTATGGCAGCGTGAGGTAGCCGGCATTCGATGGAATGCGGAAGTTGCCCTGCAGGATGTCGGTGGTGGTGGCGATATAGCCTTCGAGCACGACCTTCAGCTTGTCGTCGAAGAATCCCAGGTCGATACCCAGGTTGTAGCTGTTGGTGCGCTGTGCGGTGAGGGTGGTGAGCTTCAGGTTCTCCGGGTACATCAGTCCGCGCATGTCGAGATACGGGGTGGTCGAGGCATAGATGGAGGTGAAGAGGTAGTCTTTGCTGGGCTGGTTGCCGGTGACGCCCCAGCTGGGACGGATAGAGAGCATCGACATGACCTTGCGTGCCCACTCCATGAAGGGCTCGTCGATGATGTTCCATCGTGCCGAGAGCGAGGGGTAGTAGTTCCACCGCTTGTCGGGTCCGAACTTGGTGGTACCCTCTGCGCGCAGTGCGCCTCCCAGGCTGTACCGGCCACCGAGGTAGCTGTAGTGTGCCTGCACCACGAAGTTCATCGAGCGCCACTGGTAGTAGCTGCTGCTCATGCCGGTGACCAGGCCACCTGCATCGGGGCTGGTGATGCCGCCCGAAGGCAGACCCTTGCCGCTTACCGACTGTCCGCTCGACGAGCCGGTGTTCAGCTCGAAGCGGCCCGACATCATCAGCGAGTGGTCCTTGTTTATGAAGGCGGGAATCAGGGTGAGTTCCTGCTTGGTGTTGAACGACACGCTCTTCGTCGAGCTGCTGCGCGAGGTGTTCAGGCCGTCGGTCCAGGCCACGGTTGTAAGCTCGGCAGGGCGGAAGGTGTCGATATACTCATTGAAGATGTTCATGTAGACGGCTCCGCGCCAGTCCAGTCGCCAGTGGTCTTCGTCCATGCCGAGGAGCTTGTAGTTGATGACCAGCTCGGGCGACATGTTGTAGGAGCTTGAGTTGTTCATGGCGAGCTTTGCCGATGCCACGGGGTTCACGTAAGCCTTCTGGTTGTCGGTCTTACCATTCGATGGGTTGAAGATCGACGAGGCCGTCTGCAGCATGGCGTAGTAGCGGTCGGTATCGGCACCCGTATCGGGATCTTGCTCATAGATGCTCATGTTAGGCATTTTCTTCAGAGCCAGCGAGAGCAGGTTGTCGCTGTTGCGCTTGTTCTTCGTATAGGTCATGGCGAAGTTGGTGCTCACGCGGATGCGCTCCGACACGTTGTAGTCGAGGTTCACGCGGGTAGAGAAGCGGTTGAGCTTCTGCTCGATGACCGAACCCGTCTCGTGGTCGAAGCCACCCGAGATGCGGAAGGAGGCCTTCTCGCCACCACCCGAGATGGTGAGGTAGTGGTTCTGTCGCAGACCCCACTGCGTCACGGCGTCGTACCAGTCGGTGTTGTTGTTATACTGCTGGTATTCCGAGAACGTGGGTTCGTAGTTCAGCTCCGGAATGTTGGTCTCCCGCTGTTCGGGGTTGAAGTAGCTCTCCTTGAGCAGCATGGTGTAGTCGTCGCCGGTGAGCAGGTCGTAGCCCTTGGGCTGGTAGGTGCCTGTGAGCTTCAGCGTGTAGGTGAGGCGTGGTTTGCCCCTTGCGCCGCGCTTGGTGGTGAGCTCGATGACACCCGAGCCGCCCTGCGAACCGTAGATGGCGGTGGCGGCGGCATCCTTCAGCACGGTGATGGATGCGATGTCCTCCGGGTTGATGTTGAGCAGCTCGGCAAACTTCTCGTTGTTGGCGCCAGCCATGTCGAAGTTGCTCATGTCGACGTTCCAGATGTTGCCGTCGACGACGATGAGGGGGTTGCCGTTGGTCAGGTCCGACACCGAGGTGGTACCACGCAGACGCATGGTGGAACCAGAACCCAGGTCGCCGCCCGCCACGATGTCGAGACCGGCGATACGGCCCTGCAGGGCCTCGTCGACGGTGGTCAGGCCCAGACCCTCGAACTCTTTCATCGACACGGTCTGCGTGGCAAACGAAATCTCGCGCTCGGGTATGGGCAGCGAGTTGCCCTGCATGCGGCGCTTCGACTTGATGGTCACTTCCTTCAGCACGGTGGCCGACGACATCATCACCTTGTAGGTGGTGCGGTCGATGGGCAGCGTCTGGGTCTTCAGACCCACATAGCTGAAGCGTATCTTGTCTTTTTGGTTCTTCACCTTCATGGTGAAGTTACCGTTCAGGTCGGTCACGGCACTCTCAATGATACGTCCCGTAGCATCGATTTCGCATACGGTGGCACCCATGAGCGGACCCATATCGTCGCTCACCGTACCGTGAACCGACGTGATTTGTGCCTTCAGGCCCATGGCCACCAAGCACATCATAGATATGATGATAAATCGTAGTTGTTTCATAGCCTTTCTTAGTTGGTAGCGTTAGCACTTGCAATCTTCTCGTTCACTTCGTCTTCCCACTTGGTGAGCTGGCTCTTGTCGAAGAACAGTGCGCCGTCCTTCAGGCGGTGCACCACACCGTGCGAGGTGGCGTAGATGATTTTCTCCTGGTCGGTCTCGGGCTTTGCCTGGCTCGACGACTGCTGGTTCCAGAACTCGCGTATGACCATGTTGTAGAGCCCGCTCTGGGTGTCTACGCTGAGCTGCTGCCCGGCGATGGGGTTGCCGTTGGCGTCGATGCAGGCCACGGCCTGTCCGTTCTCATCCATGCGGTACTGCGGTGTCACTTTCAGACTGGTGTTGTCGGCATTGACGTGGAGCGAGAAGAAACGGTTGTTGGCGGGGTTCACCTTCGACGACTCGTAGGGGTCGTTGCAGCCTTCGCCGGCAATGAACACCGAGTTGTCGTGCACGTGGTAGCGCACGAAGTCGGCCAGACGGTTGATGATCACCTGCTTGGCAATGGCCTGCGCCTTGGTGTCGCCCCACTTCTTCAGGGCACTGTCTTCCAGGTCGGCGGCCGTGGGCAGATAGCCACGCTTCACCAGATCCTGGATGACCTCGTTGGAGGGCACGTAGACCGTGTAGGTGTATCCGTCGAAGAGCTTGAAGTTGTAGTGGCCGAAGTTGGGCTGTGCCTTGCTCGAGCTGAGCTCCAGCTCGTCTTCGAGCAGCTCCAGGTCGCTGATGTTGATGATCTCGCTGAACTCCTGGAACTCTGGCGTGTTGCGCAGCAGCGAGTAGAGCGAGTTGGTGCTTGCCATGGGCAGCACGTCGACGAGCGAGTACGACATACCGTTGCCCATGCCGTTGTTGTTCTCTGCCGACTGGTCGAAGATCTCTTCGATGGCAGCGGGCTGCTCAATGGCCACCGGTTCGCCGCCGGTGATGGTGAGCGAGCGGTTGGGCTCCAGCTGATAGCCGCCGGCCACGGTCATGGTGGGCTGGTCGGCGTTGAGCACGCGCACCACGCCTCCGTCGCGGGTCTTGTAGTATTCCTGTCCGGGCTTCAGCTTGCCGATGATGATGAGCGAGTTGAGCAGGTCTTTCAGGCGGTTGTCGATGATGCTCGACTTGATGCCCGTCGACTTGGTTGGGATGTCGTCGCGCACAAAGACGTCGTTGCCCTTACGCTCCAGCTGATACAGGCGGGCCTTCACCTTGTTCTCGGTGGGCACCGAGGGGTCGTCGTCGTAGTAGAACTCATAGAGCACCGGCGTGTAGCTGTTGTAGAGCGTCGGGTCGAGATAGTTCTTCAGCGACTTGTTGGTAGGAATGAGCAGGCTGTAGGTGGTCTCCATGGAGTTGAGGA
This sequence comes from uncultured Prevotellaceae bacterium, assembly GCA_946406555.1. GTDB lineage: Bacteria > Bacteroidota > Bacteroidia > Bacteroidales > Bacteroidaceae > Prevotella. The sequence continues at coordinate 20,405 of CAMJLB010000020.1, forward strand.
AGGGGCGGAAGCCCAGGTGGTCGATGGCCCAGTCGAGAATGTTCATGGTCTCGGTATGAATCTGTGCCGGGAAGGCCACCGACGAGAAGCTCGACGGGGCAAACACCTTGTTGGTGAGATAGACCACGCCGTTGCAGCCCATGAAGCAGGAGTCTACATCGTTCATCTGCACGTTCATGCGCACCTGCGAGTCGTCGATGATGCTGGCAAACTTCGAGGGTATGGTGTTGATGAATGCATCGAGCAGGTTGTTGTTCAGCAGGTTGGCCACGATCTTGTCGGGCACGCTGTCCCACTCGTGGAACTGCGAGCGCAGTGCAGCGCCGCCACCCGTCTGCCACCACTTCTCCAGGGCCTCGTCGGTGGGCACGAGCATGGCGCCGGCATCGTAGTGCAGGTCGTGCTGCTGGGGGTTGGTATACATGTACTGGTTCCAGCCCGGGTCGAAGATGAGCAGCGCGTTGGCCACCGTCTTCCCATCGGGGTGAATCTTCAGCGTGTCGCCGCCTCGCGATGTGTTGCTGAAGTAGTTGATGGTATATACCGAATCGTTGTCGGTATGCTGCAGGCGGTTGTATTCTCTCGACTCGTTGGCCACGTAGTAGGGTGCCGAGAAACGGTCGAGCAGATGGCTCCACTTGCTCATGTTCTTGTGCTTGTGCAGGATCTCGGCCATGTTGTCGACCGGCTCGATGACCTCCTGTACCTTATGTATATATCCGTTCTTGCAGGTGATGTTCTCCTGCGTGACGCGCACGCCGTTGATCCACGACGAGTCTACCGAGCTGGAACTGCCGTTGGTGAGCTTGCGAATGTCGTCGCTGGTGAAGGCGTTCACGCGCATGAACTCCGGCAGCAGGTGGAAGATGGGTCGCGCGGTGGCATCCTTGAACACCTTGATGCTGTTTCCCTTCTCGCGGGTGGCTTCCCACGACGGCACCTTGGGCATGTCGGCCAGGCTCATCACGTCTACCGTGTCGTAGATGGTGACAGCCGTGTTGCGTCGCATCGAGGCACCCTTGGTGGGCGGGTTGCCACTGGCATTCGAGAGCAGCTCGATGAGGTAGGCATTGTTCACCATTGCCGTGTTGAGCAATAGCTTCTTCTGTGCCAAGGTTAGGTCTTCATAGCGTTTCACACCCCAGCTGTTGTGCTGGAACCATCGCTGGAAGGCCGCATCGTCGGCCGCGAAGATGGTCTTCGAGCCAGTGTGGCTGAGCACCTCTGTTTGCCCGAGGTCGTCGACAAGGCGGAGCAGCGTGCTGTAGCTCTGCCCTTCGGTGTCGTTCTGCAACCGCTCGTAGATAGAGTTGCCCAGCCATTCCGGCTGGCCCGTGAGCAGGTCGTCGGAACACGACTGCAGCAACGAGGCACCCATCAGCAGGCCGCAGGCGGCGATGGCCAGCTTGCGTCCGTGTCTTACGATTAGTCTTCGTTTTTTCATAGGTTTTGTTTTGTTTTAAGTATTATTTTGGTTGTTATAGTTCTTTATCGTGAAGCCGCCTGCGGGGCAGGGGGGCGGGGGCTTGGTGGGGCCCGACGTTGAAACGTCGGGAACGGTGGCAGCGTCGGGAACGGTGGCAGCGTCGGGAACGGTGGCGGCGGCGCTTGGACGGCGGCGGGGCCTTGAAAGGCGGCGGCGGGGCTTGGACGGTGGCGGAGCAGATTTGCTGCCACCTATGGGAGCCCTGGGGAAGAATGGCTATTATGCCTCGCAAGCCATAGTAGCTGTTCTTTTTTTTCTGTCCGGGCCGGCATCTTGATGCTTCACGGTCTCGGTTCCTGGGTGTCGCTTCTCATTTTTGCTGCCTGCTTTATCTTGACGACTGTAGTCTGAAGTCTGTAGTCTGAAGTATCTTATCTGTAGTCTATACGGAAAACGAAGGAAGCGGAGACGGGAGGTAACCCCGTCTCCACTCCCTTTTTCAGAGTTTATGGAATGGATGTCCTGTTGTCATTTGTCTACTTCAGGTTCATCTTCTTCACAACCACGTTGCCGTCGCTGAGGGTCTGGCGCACGATGACGATACCCTTCTGCGGAGCAATGGTACGCATACCGTTGATGTTGAAGTACTCCGAGCGCACGATGTCGCCGTTAGCCACGCTGCTGATGCCCGAGGGATCGTCGGCCGGCTGCTTGGCGCTGTTGGCACCATAGTACCAGAGTTCGAAGTCGTCGAGGATGACCCAGTTCTGGCCGATGCTCACGTTCTCCTTCACACCGATGCTGAGGTTGCCCTTCTCGTTGAGGCGGAAGATCACGCTGTTGTTGTAGCAGTCGTTGTGCATGAACCAGTACTTAGCCGAGAGCATGCTGCCGGGCATGTAGACGGTGTCGTTCTCGGCCACGCCATACTTGCTCTGTCCCTGTATGTAGCCATCGGCATTGATGAAGTTCTCGTTGAGCTCCTCGCCCTCGGCGGGCTTGAGCTGCTCGCGCACGGCACCAGCCGAGATGAGCTTCAGGGGCACCGAGCTGCGGACAGAGTCGGCGAGGCTCATGCCATAGAGGAATGCGTTAGCGGTGTCGCGCTTCTCTTCCTTCCACCAGATGTTGTAGTCGTTCTCCACGCTGCCGAAGCGGTAGAAGCCCTTAGCCTTCACCTCGTACACACCAGCGGGCATTCCGTAGAGCACCTGATGCAGGTCGAAGGTCTTCTCGTAGTACTCCAGCGCATAGGCATACTTCTGCGTGTCGCCGCCACCCGATACGCCCGATCCGTCGAGGCCGAGCCAGCCGGCTGTAGCGTTCTCGCCGTCCTTCTCGAATCCCGGATTCTTGATCATGGCCGTGAGGTCGACGGGATTCTCGTCGCTTGCCAGGTCGATGTTGGCAGGAGCGTTGATCTTCGTGATGAGCTCGCGCACGAGCTGTATCTTGGCGTCGATTTCTTCGAGGACGATGAGGCCGTCGGCGAAGTCGGCAGTGATCTCGGCAAACTGTATGTTCACCTCGTTGGGCACGGTGATGCCCTCAGCCTCGGCGTTGCCAATGGCATCCTCGAGTTCCTGCAGAGCCTTCTGCAGGTCGGCATACTTCGTCACGTTCTTCTGGTATTCATTGAGCTTCTCGGTCAAGGTCTTAGCCTCTTCTACGGGCAGCTTGGCATCGGCATCCTCGGCATCGGCCAGACGCGTCTTGATGTCGTTGACAAGCGTCATTTCCTCCTTCAGGGCCACCCACTCGTCGCTGCTGGCCATGGTCTCGTAGTCGTAGTTCAGGTCGCCGATGGCGGTGTCGAGCTTGTCGGCAGCGGTCACCAGTGCGGCATAGACAGCCACGTTAGCTTTATAAGCGCGGAGGCTTACGATATAGGCATCGATTTCGTCCTTCGAGATGTTGCTGGTCTGCAGCTTGCGGTTCACCTCGTTGGCCAGGTCGCGTGCCTCGGTGAGCAGGGTGGGATAGGTAGCGCCGTTGCCGGTGAGGTTCTGCCATTCGGTGAGCAGCGAGTCCTTAGCGGCCTCGAGGTCGTTGAGCAGCTGCTCGGCGTCGATGATGAGGGCCTTGGCCTTGTAGAGAGCGGCGAGTTTCTCGAACATGGCATCGCCGTCGGCCTGCTCGGTCTGTGCCGACGTCTTGGCAGCAGCCAGTGCCTCGTTGATGGCGGCACGTGCGTCGGTGGTCATGTTCTTCTTCAGCTGGTTGTTCTCCACGTCGTCGATGGCGCTATTCAGAGCGAGCAGCACCTTGTCGGCCTGCTTGCCCCAGAAGTGGAGCTTGAAGTTGTCGTAGATGCTCCAGTTGGCACCGTTGGTGTTGCCCTTGATGCCCAGGCGCAGCGAGTCGCCCTTGTTGATGACGGCACCGAAGGCCGAGTTCACGTAGATACCCTTCTGGAAGGCATAGCCAGCACCCGTCATGGTGTTGGGCACGAAGATCTGCTCGGGCAGGTTGGGATAGTAGCCATCGTTGACAACCGAGTCGACGTTGTTGTTCAGCATGCCGGTGGTGGCATCGATGAAGTTGGCGATGCTCGTGTCGCTGTAGAAGTCCTTGGTCTGCGGCTCGTCGTGGCAGTCCTTGATGTTGGTGGTGTTGTCGTTCAGATAGATGTAGACGGGCATCTTAGCCTGTCCCTGTGTGCTCACGTAGTTGCTCCATGCAGCTCCGTGGGGCGAACCGTCGTTACGGCCGATGCGGGTGAAGCCCTGTACCGATACCTCGTAGACACCGATGCCCAGCCCGTCGACCACCTGATAGAGGTCGAAGCCATTGGCATCGTAAGCCTCGGCGCAGACGTTGGGCGATCCGCCCGTGGTGGGATGACCACCCTTGTTGCCACCGCTGGTAGCCGAGCCCCAGCCAGTCCATCCTTCCTTGTTCTTCGAGAAGTCGGGGTTCTGCAGCAAGTCGGTCACGTCGGTGTCGGGCAGGATGACGGTCTTGGCATCGGCGATGAGCGCACTCAGGCGTGCAATCTCTTCGCGCAGCTGCTCGTTGTTGAGGGCAACGTTCTTCAGGATGACCACGGCGTTGCCGTTGGCCCAGCCCATTTCGATATAGTCGGCGAGGTCTTGCTCCGAGCCCACGAGGTAGGCGCCGAGATAGGCCACGGCCTCATCGTCGATCATAGCCACCTTGTTGTAGGTAGCCATGCCCGTCTCCACCTGGTTTTTGAACTCCTTCCAGAGTGCGATGTTCTCTTCCACCACAGCCTTGGCAGCGTCGACCTTAGCCAGGAAGGCTTCCATCTCGGCCTGGTTGGTGATGGCGGCACGCTCGTCGTCGTTGTTCTTGATGGCCAGGTAGGCATCGAGAATATCCTTGGTCACCACGATGCCCTCGGCATTGAAGGTGGCATAGTTGTTCAGCTTCTTCCAAGCCATGCCGGCCCAGAGGTCGTTCTCGTTCTCGCCCACGTAGGTCAGCGAGAAGTCGTCGAAGATGGCCCAGTCGGTAGAGAGGGCGTCGCCCGACTTCTTCACGCCGATGCGCAGTGTGCCGTCGGCACCCACCTTCACGGTGACGAAGTTGTCGTAGAGGCCGAGGGTGTGCATGTAGTACTCGGCGCACTTCATCGTGTTAGGAATGTAGTAGGTAAGTCCGGTCTCTTCGTCCTTGCCGCTGTTGGCCTCGCCTTCGGTCTGCGAGCTGGTGGGAGCACCCTGGTAGGGCGACACCACGTCGGTCTCGGCGGTCTGCTCGGCAGTCTTTGCATAGAACTGCACGGCCTTCGACTGTGCGTCCTGGGCCTTGAAGTGGGTGTAGGCAACGGTAGAGCTGCCGGCACGGTAGAAGCCCTTCGCACCGGCGATATACCAACCGGGAGCCAGGCCCGTCACGTCCTGATAGGCATCGGCGCCCTTGGCAGGCTGATACCATTCGGCATTGGTCGAGGTGGTGCCGCCGGCGCCGAAGGCCGTTCCGCTCCATCCGTGGAAGTCGCCGATGGTGTCGAACGTCGGGTTGACCAGGTAGGTGCTGGCATCCTTCGGGGTCTTGCCCGAAGCGCCCTGCAGTGCCTTCTGTCCGGCGCTCACCACGGCGGCCTTCACCTGCTCGAGTGTGGCGTTGGTATCGTTGAACACGGCCTTTTCTGCGCTCATGTCGTAGCCGGCAGCCTCGCCCTCGTTGATGCGGTCGTAGAGGGTGAGCAGCTCGTTGTAGATGGCGATGTCGCCTTCTGTAACGATGGCCCAGTCGATGTAGTGACCCTCGCCCTCGGCAAGCAGTGGCGACAGGGCAGTGTTGGTGGCCGACGTGGTCACGTCGAGGCCTACATACTGGTCGGGATAAGCCTCGATGTTGAGCGTCGGGTTCACGCCCGAAGCCGAAGAGGCCATCGACAGGCGGAAGGTGCCGCCGTTCTCATGCACGGCCCAGCCGTAGTTGGCCTGGGAGCCGCGGTCTACGAACATGGAGGTGTTGCTGTCGAAGAACACCACCTTCCAGGCTTTCTTGGCCAGAGAGTAGTCGTTGAAGATGTAATAGGTGGCCTCGTCGGTGGTCTTCTGCTCGAAATAGACCTTCAGTCCGGCAGCTCCGACGCTGGCCTGGGTACCCCACGCGTTACCTTCGGTAAAGAACGCCTTGGCCTGGGTGTTGTACAGGTAGTAGTATTCACTCTGCGTACCCACCTTGAAGCCCTGCGTCTTTGGTTCCGGCTTGAGCAGCTTGCCATCGGCATCTACTGCAGCCTGTGCCGTGCCGCCAGCAAGCAGCAAAGCACCCAAAACAAGTAGTTTTGTAAACTTCATAAGCTAAATAAATTTGTAAAGTTAGTAAATATAGATTATAGTTAAAAAATACGTATTTCATGGCCTTCCGACCTGTGAATTTTTGATATCGGGTGCAAATATAGTCAAATTTTCAATAACTCGTATCATTTTTTGCGGTTTTTTTCTTCTCCGTGTCAAAAAAACACTAAATTTGTTGCATGCTGTGAACGAATTATTTTACTGTCTTCCCGTCTGTCGTGTTCTTGCATGGTGATGTTTTCGTGGAATAATCCTTGATTTTTCATATTTATGCACTTTGTTTTTCGAAAATCAAGACAAAAAAAATCTGCGTTTTAGAACGGCGGCAGGGTAGGCGAGACTGCTTGGGAAGCATGCCCGAGACGGGCTGCGACGCAATTCAGCCTCTATTGCGGCATGGCCGATGCCTTTGGGGCGGCCGTCGTCGGCAAGCTACCCGATTGTTCAGCCTGCTTTGGGGTGCAATTCGGTCTGGATTGCATCCCAAAGCAGGCTGAATTGATGTGCAATCCAGCCTAAGTTGCAAGCCGATTCAGCCTGAATTGGAAAACCGTCTTTTCTTGATTTTGCAATGTGCTGTATACCAGTGACTTGTGAAAATCGCTGAGATTCCGTTATTTTGCCCCAAGGCAGAGACACAACGGAATTTTTTAATCTCAGCGATTTTCACCGGATATTTATGCAACCCTCTCGTGCATAAATATAGCTTTCCTTTTCCAAGTTAGCGTGAGCCTACAACATAGCGTTAATCAGTGAGCGGAACTGCTGGATGCCCTGATGGTTGTTGTCCAGTTGTTCCACATCCTTCAGGTAGCGTTCGGCATGCTCCTTGTCGCCCATGCCGTAATAACCGAGGGCGAGCATATACTTGCAGTGGATGAGATTCTTCGTATCGAGCTCGGAAACTCCGTCCTCACGGTTTTCTTCCCAGATAAGAAGATCGGGCAGTGACACGGCGAAATAGTCCATCACCTGCTTCTCGAAGATGTGCTGCTTGCCATAGTTGATGAGCCGGTAGAAGCGTCCGTGAGCCTCGTTCTCGCGTCCGAGTTTTCGAAGCGCCAGCCCCTGATAGAAAATCTTGTCGGGTTTGGCGTCATTGTAATACATGGCGGCAGCAGGCTCCTGCGGACCTTTCGTGGCCTCTTCCCAGCACGCCAGAGCCTTCGCCTTGTTGTTTACTGCATCATAGGCGACACCCAGCAGATAGTAGAAGTCGCTCTCCTGTGCACCGTAGAGTTTGCCTTCGCCGAGATGATGCGGATATGCTAAGCATTCGTTCAGAAGGGTAATGGCCCGTTCGTACTTCTTGTCGACAATGGCCTGCTTGGCCAGTTCCACGCGACAAATCTGATATTGGGCAGACACCTTGCCTTCGCCGCCCTCCCACGGATGGAAAACGCGGGCATCGAGCCGTTGCATGGCTTCCTCATAGCGGCCCGTCTGGTTGAGCAGGGTAATCTCTTCGAGCACGAGGTCGTCGCGCCGTCGGATAAGTTGCGGATATTTCTGCAGGAAGGCCAGTCGCCCGTCATGCGGACGGTGGAGGCGCTTGTAGAGTTGGTCGAGCTCCATCAGTATGCGCTCGTCGTTCTCGTCAAGCCGGAAGGCCCGCTCCATATACTGCAATGCCTCTTGCTGACGGTTCTGCTTATTGAAGCGCGCCAGGGCAAGATTGCGCCAGACAGTGGGGAACTGCGGATCGAGCCGGGCCGAGCATTCCCAGTTGTCGATGGCCAGGTCGTACTGCCGATGGGCATAGTAGAGACAGCCAAGATAGTAGGGCGCCTTACTGTATTTAGCATCAGACGAATTACTATTTATGCGTTGGGCAGCGCTGGCCGTGGCGGCGGTCAGGGCAATGATGTCTTCCGGACGGTTAGGGAAGCAGTATGCCGGGTCGGCCGTCTCTGCTCTCTCCAGCGCATCTTGCTCACCGCAGAAGGCAAAGAGATAGTAATAGGTCATCGGTGTGACAGCTCCCTCCTCGATAGCCATCTGCCAGACGGCACGGGCCTCGTCGGTCAGTCCGGCAGCCTGATAGTCGAGTGCCACCTCATCGTAATTCTGGGCACTTTTACGCAACATCCGTTTCATCTCTGCCAGCGCTTCCTCGTCGTGCTCCAGCAGATACTGCTCGTAGCGGCAGCCATAGTTAAAGAGGTCAAGTTGCAGCGACTCACGGATGAGGGCGAGGCATCGGCCGTTATAGCCCAGTTTGCGCAAGATGGCGGCCTTCAGCGCCCGTGCCTTGTGGTTGTGCCAGTTGCTGACGAGGCAACGGTCCACCTCGTCGAGGGCATCCTCGTAGCGGCCTTGTGCAGTACTGATCTTGGCAGCCTCAAAGTAGCCGGCATCTGCCCAGGCCTTACTCCAGGTAGACTTCCAGAACAGTTCGTAAGCCTCATCATACTGTCCTTGGTATTTCAGTGCGAGGGCAAGGTTATAGATTGGCTCGCTGTCATAAGGATTAGGATTGCGCTTGGTTATGAGTTTGACAGCCTTTCGCAGATAGCCCTCAGCCTTGGCGAAGCGCCCTTTCCGGATATACCACAGGCCCATAGCGTTCAGGCAACGAATGTCGTCGGGGTCTCGACGCAAGGCCTCCTCATAGTAGTCGGTAGGTATCCACGTGGCGTGACGGTACTGTTCCAAGTGCATACCCGTAAGGTAGAGCTGCTCGTTGGTCTTGACCTGCCCGGGCAGCAGGGCTGCCTCGGCACTGTCGGGGATAGGACGGATGTCGTCGGCCTCGGCATGCCACTGGAGCACGGCCCGCCGGCCATAGATGAAGTCTTTTAGTATCTCGAAGGTCAGTTCGTTGAACTTAGCGCCTTTGACGTCGACAATCTCCGTCAGCACCTCTTCGGGACTGACGGTCACTTCCTTCTGATAATACACCTCGCCGTTGTCATTTCGGAGAATGATACAGACATCCTGCTTAGAAGTTGCGAAGAGCTTGAAGCTAACGTAGTGACCACCCCTCTCTCCTTCTGGAGAGGAACTGGGGGGGAGGCTTTCTATGTTGAACACCAAGTCCTTCGAAGCTTCCTTCACCACGCCCAGTTCGCGATAGGGCATGAAGTACTGCGTGAACATCTTCTCCTCATACGGCATGAGCCACGCGAAGTCGGGCTGGTTCTCGGTATAGACGCCGGCCATCAGCTCGATGTAGGGGCGGAAACGGCCCTCTTCCGTCTCCCCCGGGGCAGAGAGATGATAGTCAGACACATGGCCTTCCCATCCCCCCTGGGGTGGTGTCAGGGGTGCTTTATCGGTCAGGTTGCGATCCCAGGCACGTCCGAAGTCGCCGTTGCCCCATGTCCACTGTTTCTTGCCTGGCGAAAAATGGTGGCTGGCCACATGCAGCATACCGGCGCGGGTGTCGTTCTCGTAGCCACCCTCGAAGTCGAAGCGCGAATTGACAGCCATATACGATGTCGGGACACGGATATTCTTGTAGTTAGAGATGTCAACGCCGGCAGAGTAGTCCATTTTATAATAGGTGCCCGTAGCGATGGGAAACGACGAGACGGCCCGCTTGCCATGATCGAAGACGGCGTTGATGTCGGGGGGGAACACGCTCTGATACTGGTCGTTCACCTCCACAGCGGGATTGGCCCACCAGAGGAAGGTCTGCGGCACGTCGGTACGGTTGTACAGCCGGCCTTTGATTTCCAGATAGGCACAGCCTGGGCGCAACGTAAAGCCTGCCATGCCCTTCTGATGAAACATTCTTTCCATCTCACTCACCCATACACTCACGCTCCCGTCGGCATTCTCCTCGATGCAGGTGTCTACGGGCATGAAGGTGGTGGGGCGATGGTGCTGAGGCCAGTTGAACTCGATGCCGCCCGAAATCCACGGACCGACAAGCCCTACGAGGGCTGGCTTGATGACGTGGTTGTAATACACAAAGTGGCGACGGGCTATCTTGTCGTAGGCCATCTGTATGCGGCCACCCAGCTCGGGCAGCACCATCACCTTGATATACTCATTCTCCAGCCAGATGGCCTGATACTCCTTGTCGACCTTTTCGTCGGATATAGACTCAATGACTGGGTAAGGATAGACCACTCCGCTTGAGCCCTGATAGACTCGCTTCTCCAGAAACATCGGGTTCTTTTCCGGCTTCCCCACTTCATAGGTAGGAATAGTCACCAGTTCTCTCCATGCTTTAACCATATACTTTATTACTATTTTGACGATTGACAATTTATTTGACTAATTCTCGTTCGAGTTGTTCCAACGACTTGCCTTTGGTCTCAGGCAGATGGCGGAACAAGAAGATGAAGGCACTGATGCAGATGGCCGAATAAATCCAGAACGTACCACTGGACCCTAATGCAGCATTCATCGAGGGAAATGAGAAGGTGAGCGTGCAACAGCCTGTCCAGAGGGCAAAGGTGCAGACGGCCATGGCCACACCACGGATGCGGTGGGGGAAAATCTCGGCAAGCAGCGTCCACGTGACGGGACCCAGTGTCATGGCATAGACCGAGATGGCTGTCACCACCAGCGCCACCATCATGATGCCAGTGAGGCCAAGGAAATAGCAGGTGCCCAGAGTCAGGTAGATAAGTCCAAGTCCGCCAGCACCCATGAGCATCAGCGTGCGGCGCCCCCACTTTTCTATAGTGTAGAGGGCCACGATGGTGAACAGGACGTTGGCAATGCCCGTGATGACGATGTTGATGAACATGCCATCAACGTCAAATCCTGCCCCGGCGAAGATTTCCTGCGCATAGTTGAAGATGACGTTAGTACCGCACCATTGCTGAAACACGGCAATGACCAGGCCGAGCAGCAGCACGCGGCGATATGGAGCCTTGCCCCCGGCCCCTCTCCAAAGGAAGAGGGGAGTAATTACTTCTTCCATTCCATTCCGTCCTTGAGAGTATCTACTCCCCTCGCCCGTTGGAGAGGGGTTGGGGGTGAGGCTTTTCAGTTTCTGATACACCGGCGACTCAGGGATGAAGAAACTCATGACGAGGAACAGGGCTGCCGGCAGCGTCTCAGCCCAGAACATCCAGCGCCAGCCCCATGCTACGTTCCACACCTGATTTGCCGCCACAGACGTGTCGCGGGCCAGCAGCATGTTCACAATTTGTGCACCCAGAATGCCCAGCACAATGGTCATCTGGTTCAGACTGACCATGCGCCCGCGAATGTCGGCCGGACTGACCTCGGCAATATACATGGGAGCCATGGCAGATGCCACACCTATGCCCACGCCGCCAATGAAACGGGCAATATTGAAAAGTATGAAATCATTGAAGAGGCCGGTGGCAATGGCCGATACCGTGAAGAGCACTGCCGATGTGGTCAGCAGCGGCTTGCGTCCATATCTGTCGGCAGCAGCACCTGCCACCATGGCACCTGCCAGGCAGCCCACCAGTGCCGTTGTCATGGCCACCCCTTGCAGCAAGGGTGAATCGCTGATGCCGAAATAGAGCTCATAGAAGGGTTTTGCTCCGCCAATCACTACCCAGTCGTAGCCGAAGAGCAGACCGCCCATCGCCGACACGAGGCAGATAAAGTAGACAAATGATTTGCTGATACGTTGCATTATTTCTGTTTTTTGTGAATTACGGTGCAAAGATAGCGAAAGAACGTCGCATGGCATATAGACGAAACAGGCATTTCTTATGGACGATTTTCCCATGTCCGCTTTGATACATGGAATAAATTACGTAATTTTGCACCCGCAATCATCAGTAAACTGTCGTTATGGTCAAGAAAAAGGATGGATTTGGGGGCGAGCGGGCTGTTGTTCTATCTCCCGTGCTCGTTAAAATGGAGGAAGAAGATCCGCTGGCGAGTAGTCTCTTCATCACAGACATAGGCTATTATCCCATGGCAGAACACCACTACCGCATACGTGAGGAAGGCATCAATCAATATGTTCTTATCTATTGCGTCGAAGGCCATGGATTCTACAAACTCAAGGGAAAAACCTTCACCGTTTCGCGAAACCAGTACTTCATTCTGCCAGCAGGAATACCCCATGAATACGGTGCTGCGGAAGGTGCGAAATGGACCATCTACTGGGTGCATTTCCGAGGTGAACATGCCGCAATTTATGCCGAAGGATCGGAAAAACCCTTAGACGTAAAGACGGCCCTTAACTCGCACATCGCCAATCGCAATAACATATTTGAGGAGATGCTGTCAACGCTCCACATTGGCGAGGACATTGAGGACCTGCGATATGCTTCCAGCCTGCTTCACTATTACCTGGCATCCCTGCGCTATCTCAGACAGTATCGTCGTAGCGTCGGTTATGATGCCTGCCATGGCAACCACCCCTTCAATAAGAACAAGGGCATAGACGTAGTAGAGGCCGCTGTTCACTACATGAAAGAAAACATCGAGCATCGCATTACCTTGCAAGACATACTTGACTATGTCGGTTACTCATCGACACGCTTTTCCGCTTTATTCAAGAAGCAGATGGGAAAGAGCCCACTGGCTTTTTTCAACCGGTTGAAGATAGAATATGCATGCCACATGCTCAAGGAGACAGACCTGCACATCAACCAGATTTGCTTTAAGGTGGGGTTTGAGGACAGCCTGTATTTCTCACGCCTGTTCTCAAGGGTCATGGGTATGTCGCCCAGCGAATACCGCAACAAGTGTCGTGAAAAGAAGGCAAGAATACCAACCAGCCTTAGTACTCATCCTCGTTGAAAACTTTGTTCGTAACTAATTATCAAACACTTACACCAATATTAACTATTTTTAGCCAAATAAACCGCACGGTCTGAGACGGTCAAAGGCGATTCGTTGGCGGGTTCGACAAACTTATTCTTTCTGCAAATAATATATAAAAGGTAGGGCATTAGTATGCCACTTTTCAGTAATATGAGGTAAGTTTCTGATATTTTTATTACGAGCCAGCCATTGATTGTTAACGACTGGCTCGCTTTTTTACAGAGTGTCACATATGGAATCTGCTCCTTTGATTTTGTCGGCGGTCTTCCTTCATATCCTGGGCAATATCAGAGAGTTGCCCCTTCACACTCACACATTCATCCGCTTTTAGAAAGGGTAGTGAGGCCTTAAGCACAGTCCCTGCAGCTTCCTCCTTGTCGGGCTGGCCATTCATGTAGCGTTTGATGTCGCCCTCTAGTCGATAGGTGAAACTACGGGACATATCTTATCAATCGCAGAATTATACAAAAAAGCGTAACGCAAATTTGTATAATCAGAAAAATTTGGCTATCTTTGCACCAGAATTGTATATAATCGCTGGGAGTATGATAAAGAATCCTTTCCTGACATACGGCTATAATGG
>CAMJLB010000021.1 GCA_946406555.1 uncultured Prevotellaceae bacterium
ACGCCGGCTTTGCCGACGGCTTGCAGAGCAAATAAGACGCTCGCTGACACACGGGTGGTCTTCCCACCAAAAGGCCCGGACACGTTCAGTGCCCGGGTCTTTCCATATTCAATAGAGACACAGAGAAAAACTCTTGGAACATACAGCAAACCGACATCGGCATGTTTTTCGTACTTTTGCACATACGACAAATAATCAATTTAATGTTTATGAAAAAACAATTTATCCTCTTCAGCTTCGCCTGCCTCGGCCTGCTCAGTTCCCAGGCAGGAGAAGTGGTGACAAGCCCCGACGGCCACATCGGCGTAGAACTGTCGGTAAGCGACGGTCAACCCTGCTATCAGGTGACTTACAACAACCAAGTGGTCATCGCCCCGTCGGCCCTCGGCCTCGTCACAAATATCGGCGACCTGAGCCGCAACCTCTCTTTGACAAAAGTGACCACTACCGACGTGGCCGATGAGTATTCGCTGCCCACCATCAAGCAAAGCCACGTGAGCTATCAGGCCCGCGAAGCTGTTGCCCAGTACGAGCTGCAAGGCAAGCATGTGATGGACGTGACCTTCCGCGTGAGCAATCACGACGTGGCGTTTCGCTACACCCTACTGCCACAGAAGGAGACGCGCTGCTGCGTGATAGAGAGCGAGGCCACCGCCTTCCAGCTTCCCGCCACCGCCACCAGCTTCCTGGCTCCGCAGAGCAAGCCGCTGACAGGCTTTGCCCGCACGGCTCCCAGCTACGAGACCCGCTATGGCATCGACGAGCCGGTGGGCAAGAACGGCTGGGGCAACGGCTACACATTTCCCTGCCTGTTTAAGGCCAACGGCTTCAACGCCACCCCTCTCTGGCTGCTCGTCAGCGAGACCGGCACCGACGGCGCCTACGTGGGCTGCCGCCTGATGGGGCAGCCCGACGGGCGCTACCAGATAGGATTCCCGCAGCAGGCAGAGGGCAACGGCTGGGGAGACACCTCGGTGACGATGGCCCTGCCGGGCAGCACACCCTGGCGCACCATCACCATCGGCTCGCTCAAGGATGTGGTAGAGACCACCGTGGCCTGGGACGTGGTGAAGCCCAAATACGAGGCTTCAAGGCACTATGAGTACGGAAAAGGCACCTGGTCGTGGATTATCGGCATGGACAGCAGCTGCAACTTCGATGAGCAGAAGCGATACATCGATTTCGCTGCGCAGATGGGCTACCGCTCGGTGCTCATCGATGCCCTGTGGGATGTGCAGATAGGCTACGAACGCATGGCCGAACTGGCCCGATATGGAAAGGCCAAAGGAGTGGGCATCTTCCTATGGTACAACTCCAACGGCTCGTGGAACGACGCTCCCCAGTCGCCACGTGGCATCATGAGCAACCCGACACTGCGCAAAAAAGAGATGAAGTGGATGCACGAAACGGGCATCCTGGGCATAAAAGTAGACTTTTTCGGCGGCGACAAGCAGAACATGATGCAACTCTACGAAGATATACTGAGCGATGCCAACGACCAAGGCATCCAGGTCATCTTCCATGGCTGCACACTGCCACGCGGCTGGGAGCGCATGTACCCCAACTATGTGGGCAGCGAGGCCATACTGGCCAGCGAGAACCTGCACTTCTCGCAGGGTTTCTGCGACAATGAGGCACGCGACTGCGGGGCCATGTACCCCTTCACTCGCAATGTGGTAGGCTCGATGGACTTTGGCGGTTCGGCTCTCAACAAATACTACAATGCCGGCAACAACAAGGGGTCGCAGCGCAAGACCAGCGACATCTACGCCTTGGCTACGGCGGTAATCTTCCAGTGTTCGGTGCAGCACTTCGCCCTGGCTCCCAACAACCTGACCGACGCACCGCAGTGGGCCATCGACTTCATGAAGCAAGTGCCTACCACATGGGACGAGCTACAGTTCATCGACGGCTATCCCGGCCAGTACATCATCATGGCCCGCCGCGCTGGCTCGAAGTGGTATGTGGCTGGCATCAACGCCACCGGACAGCCATTGAAGCAAACCCTCTCGCTGCCCATGCTGAGCGAAGGCACCGTGCAGCTTTACCAGAACGGGCAGCTCACCACAACCAAGCTGCAGAAGAAAAAGACCATCAAGATAGAAATTCCAACCAACGGCGGTATCGTCATCACGCAATAACATATAAATAACTATGAAAGGTTTTCTTTCTGTTCTCCTGGCCTTGACATCGCTGACAACAATGCGGGCAGCCGACACGTTCGTTACATTTACCCCGCAGGCCGACGCCATCGCGCTGAAAGACGCCACCATCGACCTGAGCGATGCAGAGCACTCGTGTGTGAAACTGGCCGTGCAGTCGCTGGCCGAAGACTTCAACCGCGTGACGGGAAACACCGCCGTGGTGGGCACCAGCTATGACTTCGGCGACAAGGGCCTGGGCTATGATGCGCCCGTAAAGAGTGCCGCCACCATCGTGGTGGGCACCGTGGGCTGCAACCGCCAGATAGACCAATGGGTGAAGCAAGGGCTGCTGAAAGACCTAAAGGGCAAGCGCGAGAAATACATCATAAAGACCATCGGGCAACAGCTGGTCATCGCCGGCAGCGACAAGCGCGGCACGGTGTATGGCATCTACGAGCTGTCGCAACAGATGGGCGTGTCGCCCTGGTACTGGTGGGCCGACGTGCCCGTGGAACACCACGACCAGCTATTTGCCCTGCGAGGCGAATATACCGACGGAGAACCGGCAGTGGAGCTGCGCGGACTGTTTCTCAACGACGAGGCGCCCTGCCTGACAGGCTGGGTGAAAAACACCTTCGGCACCAACTATGGCGACCACCGGTTCTACGAAAAGGTGTTCGAACTGATTCTGCGACTGAAGGGCAACTATCTGTGGCCGGCCATGTGGAGCTGGGCCTTCTATGCCGATGACCCTGAGAACGGAAAGACGGCCGACAGAATGGGCGTGATGATGGGCACCAGCCACCACGAACCCATGGCACGCAACCACCAGGAGTATGCCCGCAACCGCAAGCAGTGGGGAGCATGGAACTACCAGACCAACAAGGCCAAGCTCGACCAGTTTTTCCGCGAGGGCATAGAGCGCATGAAAGGCACCGACGACATCGTGACCATCGGCATGCGCGGCGACGGCGACGAGGCCATGAGCGAGGATGCCGACACGCGGCTGCTGCAAGACATCGTGGAGAACCAGCGCCGAATCATCAAAGAGGTGACAGGAAAGCCCGCCAACAAGACCACTCAGGTGTGGGCTCTCTACAAAGAGGTGCTCGACTACTACGACAAGGGAATGCGCGTACCCGACGACGTCATCATGCTGCTTTGCGACGACAACTGGGGCAACGTGCGCCGAGTGCCAAACGAGAAGGAACGCAAGCACCCCGGCGGATGGGGGCTTTACTACCACGTAGACTATGTGGGGGCACCACGCAACTCGAAGTGGATAAACGTGACGCAGACACAGCAGATGTTTGAACAGCTCTCGCTGGCCTACGACTTCGGCATACAGCGCATGTGGATCTTGAACGTAGGCGACCTGAAGCCGATGGAATATCCCATCCAGCTGTTCATGGACATGGCCTGGAACCCTAAAGAATACGCCCAGCAGACCGTCATCGACCACACCCGCCACTTCTTCAGCTCGGTATTCGGCAACAGCATTGCCGAGGAAGCTGCCGCCATCTACAACCAGAACTGCCAATACATGGCTCGCGTAACGCCCGAGATGCTCGATGCCAAGACCTACAATGCTGAGACGGGCGAGTGGAAACAGGTGGCCGACGAATACATGCGCTTAGAGGCACGGGCTCTGCGACTCTTCGAGCAGGTGCCCGCCGAGGCCCGCGACGCCTACCGCCAATTGCTGCTCTTCCCCGTGCAGGCCATGGCCAACCTTTACGACATGTACTACGCACAGGCCATGAACCTGCTGCTGGCCAGCCGCAACAACCCAGAGGCCAACAAGTGGGCCACCCAGGTGGCTCAGTGCTTCAAGCGCGACTCGCTGCTCTGCCACCATTACAACAAGGTGATGGCGGGAGGAAAATGGGATGGCTTCATGACCCAGAAGCACATTGGCTACACATCGTGGAACGACAACTTCCGCCACGACATGCTGCCCGCCACAAAGCAGGTAGATGACACTGGCAACGGCGGATACACCTTCAACGCCACTCAAGGCTATCTCGCCATCGAGGCCGACCACTTCTACCGTGCGCAAGCAACAGAAGGCACCGAGTGGAGCGTCTATCCCAGCTTCGGCCGCACCCATAGCGGCGTGGCCCTGACGCCATACACCCTGCCCACCGGCAACGCCTCGCTGACCTACCGCTTTGCACTGCCCGAGAACATACAGAAGGTTACGGTGCACGTGGTGGTAAAGTCTACGCTCGACTTCCTCAACGTGGGCGGTCACGAATATACCGTGAGCCTCGATGGATCCGAGCCACAAGTGGTCAACTTCAACAAGAAGCTTGTCGACCGGCAGCCGTACATGTATTCTGACTTCTATCCCACCGTGGCACGACGGGTGGTAGAAAACAAGGTAGAATTGCCCGTGGAGGGCAACAGACTGCACGAACTGACGCTACACCCCCGCCACCCAGGCATCGTGTTCGAGAAAATCGTGATAGACTACGGTGGTTACCAACCAAGCTACCTCTTCGGCAACGAGACCACAGATTACATAAAAGAATAAAAAAAGAGGCTGAGAATTTTCTTGATTCTCAGCCTTTTTTATGCTACGTCGCCTACCTTTAGCTTGACTAGCTCTATCTTTGTGGCGGTGTTCTTTACGATCTTGAACTCCCAACGACCTATGCGCACCACTTCGTTGAGTTTGGGAAAGCTCTGATACTCGTGCAGGATAAGACCGCCTACGGTCATATACTCATCGCTCTCTGGCAAGTCGAGCGAGAACATCTCGTTGACTTTCTCTATTTCCAGACGAGCCGAAAGCAGATACTCGCCCGTGTCGAGCAGCTTGGCCACATAGTGGGCCTGGTCGTGCTCGTCTTCTATGTCGCCGAAAATCTCTTCTACGATATCTTCCAAAGAGATGATGCCACTGGTGCCGCCAAACTCGTCGACCACCACGCCAAGCGATTTTTTCTGCGACAAGAACATCTGCATCATCTTGCTGGCTGCCATGGTCTCGGGCACGAAAATCATTTTGCGTATCAGCGAAGAGTGAAGCGTGAAGAGGGTCTCGTTCTTCATTCTCAGCTCTTCGTTCAAGTGGAACATCTCAGAGGAATGAACATAGCCCACGATATGGTCGATATCCTCATGATAGACAACAATCTTGGAATGACCACTCTCGATGAACAGCTGCTTGAGCTGTTCCAGGCTGCATGTGTCTTCGATGGCGTCTATCTCGGTGCGGGGCACCATACAGTCGCGCACCTTGGTATCGCTGAAGTCGAGCGCATTCTGGAAGATGCGCACCTCTTCGTCGATCTGGTCTTCGTCGGTAGCATTGTCGATGCTAGACTGCACAAGATAGTCGAGGTCTACTTTTGTAAACTCCTTTTCGCCACCCTCATTTTTCATCTTCGCTCCGGCAAGCCAGAGCAAGCCCTTGGCAAGCAGCGAGGCAAAACGCGAGATGGGATAGAGCACCACGCAGCATATCATGGCCGGAATGGCAAAGAAGTTGAGCATGCCATTAGGATTGCTCCTGAAAATGGTCTTCGGGAGAAATTCGCCCGTGAAAAGCACGATGAAGGTAGATAGTAGCGTGTCGGCAGTGACGCGCGCACCGTCGCTAAGGTGATAGAAAAGCGTGGCATCGAACACTTCGGCAAAGAGGATACCATAGATGACAAGGGCAATATTGTTGCCTACCAGCATGGAAGAAACAAAATCGTTGGGATGCTGGTAGAAGATGGCAATGAAACGCTGAGTGATGCCATGCTTTTCACGATCCATCTCGACCCTGAGCCTGTTGCTCGACACGAAGGCAATCTCCATGCCAGAGAAAAAGGCCGAAAAAACCATGGTGATGAGTAATCCTATTATCAATGATGTCATTTGGTCTTACAATTATTTGTTTTATCTGCCAGCGGCGTGCTTTTGCTGCACCGAGCGAACAGGCGGGGCAATAGTGTCGGTAGAGTCGGCTGGTATAGCATTGCCTTTCCCGGCCGTTGACTGTCCTTCCGCAGGTTGCTTATCTATATCCTCGGCAATGAACGACCCCTTCGAATTCGACACCGTGTAGCGAGTCATGGCCTCATTGCTACGGAAATAAGTGCCCTCAAGGGTTCGTTCGGGCGTCACCACACGCGAGAACACATTAGAATAGAACTCACGGCGTATGCCGTCCCAGAAAAGTTCCTCGCCCGTATAGATCAGGCCGTTCACATTGCGTATCGACACTCTGCCACGTAGCTTCCACAGCTCTTCTTTGTCGAAATACCATGCAGTGTCGGCCTGAATATAGCCCTGCACATGGAAATTCTCGTCGAACTGCTCGAAGAAAATGCCTTTCATAAATTCCCAACGCGATGGCTGTTTCACGGTGTTCACCTCCCAACGCTCGGTGACGATACGATATTTAATGACGCCGGAGTCGCTAATGAGCGTGTTAACGCCATAAGACACCATCATAGCCACCGAATCTTCGGGGTTGATGGCCCCGGCCGTATGCTCATGGGTCTCGCTACACGAGATGCAGACAGATAGATGGAAAAAGAAGAATGACAGGAAAAGCACATGCCACGCCAGACGACGCAGACGTGAAGAGCCAAGACAGAAGGGAGAGGCGGAGAAGCGTTCCGCATTATTGTCATTATTCATTTGCCTATCGTCATATTTGGGCCGCCAATCCACCTTAGTCAATTTTCCACTTGGCAAACCAGCGCTCGTTGAACGTCAGTCCCAGGTTGATGCGGAAGGTGTTCTCGCTGATCATGCCAGTAGCCGACGTGCGACACCACTGCCCACTGACGTTGACCATCGAACGATTGTTGAGCAGGGGCAGTCCCAGGCCTATGCTGACGCTCAGTTCCTTAGGGCCTTCTTTGCCATTCACATAGAAATAAGACGTGGAATAGCCTGCCCCCAAGCGGTAGTGAATATGGTCGTAGTACTTGCGGCTGGTACGGTCGTTGGGCACATAGTCGAGACCTGCCCTGAAGTGATAGCTATCTTTCAGCAGGCCTCCCTGCATGGCATAATCGCCGTTGTCGCTGATTGCCGGATAGTCTAAGCTGCCCCACCGGCGAAGGAGGAAGTCGGCATCGACCAAGAGGCGGTCGTCGTGATTGTAGGCTACGCCCACGCCATAGCTCATAGGCACAGAATAGGCATTCGACACGGTCATGCTGTCGGAAAGCATCATGGTGACATTCGACACGACGCAAGTGGCATCGGCTCCCAACTTATGCCCAAGGCCAAGGGTTGCACCCACCGTGATATTGTCGGTGCGCGAGAGAGGCTGCTGCCACTGTATGCCAAAATCGGCAAGATAGCTACTTACCTCTGTGGAGTAGATGCGCGACAGCGAAGCAAGCGACGTGCTTTCTGCGCTGATAACCGAACGGTCGAAGCCACCCCAAAGATAGCCCACATTGGCTCCTACCGACAAACCGGGGAACATCTGCCAGCCAATGCCCAAGAAGGCCTCACGAAAACCGCCATCGCCATCGTTGCTGATATAGGTGTTGGTGGCCGACTTGGTTTCGTAACTATAGCCAATGGCTGAATAAGGTAGCACGCCCACCGACAAGCCTACATGGCGCAGCATACGGAAACTACCCACAAAATATTCAAAGTTGGCCGATTTCTGACTTACCTTGGTGTTGTTCTCCTTATAATTGGTAATCTGGCCAGACACGCCTGCATCGATGAGCATCGTAAGAGAGTCGACGGCAGAATAAGAAGCAGGATTCTGCGTATTGATAATATTGCCCTTACGCACGCCAAGGCTTGCGCCATTCATACCTCGGCTTAAGCCTTGCGAGCGGTCGGACATGACGCCAAGGCCGTATTGGCTATAAGGCGAGCTGGTGCCTCCCTGAGCAAAGACAAAAAGGGGAGCAATAGCCGCCAAAAAAGCCATGAGAATTCTATTCTTCATCCTAATTCGTACTGTTTTATATACCAGCGTGCAAAATTACGAAAAAGTTGGCAGTTAGGAGTGATGAGTTAGAAGTTTTTTAGAAACTATGGCAAAAAAAAAGTTAAACCCACTGAAAATACTGCTCTGTTATCACTTCTAACTGCCAACTTTTCAGTACTTTTGCACCGTGAAACAAACAAATGTCATTTTCAACACATTTCTTTTCGCGGTTCTGATGCTCTTCGGCATGCATGCAGAAAAGCTATGCGCACAGCAACAGGCACCCCTCGACAGCATCGAACTGGGCTTAGTGACCTGCTCACCGCACGAAGAGATATACAGTCTGTACGGCCATACCGCCATACGCTATCATGAGTTGAGCACAGGTCGCGACCTGGTGTTCAATTATGGCGTATTCAATTTCAACGCCCCACATTTCATAGCACGTTTCGTACTGGGCAAGACAGACTACGAGTTGGGCGTGTGCAGCACCGATGACTTTTGCAACTACTACAAACGCTGGGGCAGCATGGTGAGCGAGCAAGTGCTGAACCTGACGGCCGACGAGAAAGCAATGCTGATAAACGCTCTGGCAAACAACTTCAAGATCGAAAACAGGACATACCGCTACAACTTTTTCTACGACAACTGTTCCACCCGGCCACGCGACATCATTGAGCACAACATCGCAGGAAGGGTAATATATGAAGAGCGTCCCGACTTCGGCCCTTCGTTCCGCGAAATGATTCACGACATGAACAGCCACCACCCATGGGCCAGAATGGGCAACGACCTGCTGCTGGGCGTGAAAGCAGACCAGAAAACCAACAGGAAGGAACAGGAATTCCTGCCCTGCAACCTGCAATACGACTTCGACCATGCGCAAATATATGCCAACGGACAGTACCGCCCATTGGTGAAAGAGCGGCACGTGCTCGTGGATGCCGGCGTGCAGATGATAGAAAAAGAGTTTCCACTATCGCCAAACGAATGCGCCGTTCTGCTACTGCTCATCTTCGTGGGCATACTGCTCATAGAGTGGAAGCGCAAGCAGTGTCTGGTATGGTTCGATGCCATCACGATGCTGCTCACGGGATTTGCCGGCTGCATCGTCGCAGTCATGTTCTTTTCCGAGCACCCCACCACCAGCACCAACCTGCAGGTGTTGCTGCTCAACCCGATCCACCTGTTTTTCATTCCTTCCCTACTGCGACACAGGACCACAAGCTACTGGCATCTGCAGTTGGTGCTCGTCGGCCTTTTCCTTTTGGGAGGCATCTGGCAGGATTATGCCGATGGCATGGAGATTTTGGCACTATGTTTGCTGACACGTATTTTGAGCCACAAGAAAAATGACAAATAAATATCTATACCTAACCCTGCTTGCCGTATTAGGCTTCAAGGTAGACGCATCAGGACAAAAAAGCGAAGGCGGTGCTCCACGACTGGTGGTGAGCATTGCCATAGATCAGTTGCGCAGCGACTATCTGGAAGCCTTTGCCCCGCTATATCTGCCCGACGGCTTCAAGCGTCTGCTCGGCGAGGGACTGGTATACCAGAATGCCACCTACCCTTTCACGCCCGTCGACAGGGCTTCGGCCATTGCAGCCATAGGCACAGGCGTCACACCTTTTTATAATAGTATAGTGGGCGAACGCTGGCTGAACCGTGAGACCTTGCGCCCCGTGAACTGCGTAGACGACGAAAAGCATGGCGGACTACAAACCACGCTGACGGCCTCGCCGTCGCAGCTGGGCACCTCTACCATCGGCGACGAGCTGAAGGTGGCCACTGGCGGGAAAGGCCTCGTGTTTGCCATTGCGCCAGAACGCGACGCTGCTGTATTGGCCGGAGGGCATGCTGCCAATGGGGCGTTCTGGATAGACGACAGCAATGGGGAATGGTGCTCATCGAAATACTACTTCGACACATTGCCTGCCTGGCTGACAGCTTACAACGGAATGCACTCACCGGCTAAGACCATTCAGGAAACCGTCTGGGAACCCAGCAACTACCTGGTGGGCAACTTCAGCTACTTCATGCAGACCGGCATGCAAAAGCCGTTCAAGCACAACTTTACAGGAAGCCAACGATACACCCTGTACAAGGCCAGCGCCTTGGTCAATGCCGACGTGACCGAACTGGCCAAACAGTGCATCGCGTCGAACGGACTGGGCATCGACCGGGTGACCGACCTGCTCTGCCTAACCTACTATGCAGGCAACTTCAACCACCGCACGGTGACCGAATGCCAGATTGAACTGCAAGACACCTACGTCAGGCTCGACCAGGAACTGAGCAGGCTCATCAACCATATTGAACAGCAGATAGGCAAAGAGCGGGTGCTTTTCGTGATTACCAGCACAGGCCATACCGACGAGGAGAGTGCCGACTACGAGAAATACCGCATACCAACCGGCACATTCTACATGAACCGCACTGCAAACCTTATGAACATGTACTTCGGGGCTTTGTGGGGTAACGGGAAATATGTAGAGGCGCATTTCCATAACCACATATTCCTGAATCACAGGCTGCTGGAAGTGAAGAAGGTAAGCATGGCCGAGGCTACCAGCCGCGCACAGGAGTTTCTGGTGCAATTCTCGGGAGTACGCAATGTATACACCTCACTGCAACTGCTCACAGGTAACAATGAAAACCTATACAAAACGCGCAACGGCTTCAACCCCGAGCGCTGTGGCGACATTATCATAGAAACGGCTCCTGGCTGGCGACTCATCGACGAAGACACACAAGAGAACCAACTGACAAGGGCCTCTTTCGTACCCTTCCCCATCATCTTTTTTGGTGCAGGCACACGGGCTGACCATGTCACCCTGCCCGTGACCACCGACCGTATAGCCCCCACCATTGCAAGGGCCATACGCATCAGGGCTCCTAACGCATGCTCGGCAGAACCCCTGCCTTGAAGGCTAAACTACAAATAAGAGGCGATTTATGCGAGAGAAACAAAAAAAATCGCTATCTTTGCACCAAATTCAAATCATCAACAAGTAAATAACGAAATAAACATAAAATCATGAGTTTCAGTTTGAACAAACTTCTTCGGTCGCTCTTCGGTAATAAGTACGACCGCGACAAGAAAACCATTCAGCCCTTCGTGGAGAAAGTGAAAGCCGTCTATCCCACCGTAGAACAGCTGAGCAACGACGCCCTGCGCGAACGGTCTGCCCAAATAAGGAAGCAGGTACAAGAGGCTGCCAACGAGCAAAAGGCTGAAATAGAGAGGCTGAAAGCCACGATAGAAGACACGCCCTTAGACGAGCGTGCAGAAATATTCGCCAAAATAGACAAGATAGAAAAAGACGCACTCGACGTCTACGAAAAAGCTCTCAACGAGGTCATGGCCGAAGTATTCGCCATCGTGAAAGAGACCGCCCGCCGCTTTGCCGAGAACGAGGAGACCGTGGTGACGGCCACCCCATTCGACCGCGAGCTGGCCGCCGACCCGAAAAAAGACTTCATCAGCATTCGTGGCGACCAAGCCGTGTATCACAACCACTGGACGGCTGGAGGCAACAAGCTGAAATGGGAAATGATTCACTACGACGTGCAGCTCTTTGGCGGCGTGGTACTGCATCAAGGCAAGATTGCCGAAATGGCCACGGGTGAAGGTAAGACCCTCGTCGCCACCCTGCCTGTATTCCTCAATGCCCTTACTGGCAATGGCGTACATGTGGTAACGGTGAACGACTATCTGGCCAAGCGCGACTCGGAATGGATGGGGCCGCTCTATATGTTCCACGGACTGAGCGTAGACTGCATCGACAAGCATCAGCCTAACTCGCCTGCACGCCGCAAAGCCTACCAGGCAGACATCACCTTCGGCACCAACAACGAGTTTGGCTTCGACTACCTGCGCGACAACATGGCTGTGTCGCCAGCCGACCTCGTACAGCGTACACACAACTTTGCCATCGTCGACGAGGTAGACTCGGTGCTCATCGATGACGCACGCACGCCTCTCATCATCAGTGGCCCTGTGCCCAAAGGCGAAGTGCAGATGTTTGAAGAATACCAGCCCCTCGTGGAAAGCATCGTCGACGTGCAGCGCAAACTGGCCACACAGTATCTCTCGGAGGCTAAGCAAAAAATAGCCGAAGGGCAGAAACTGACGGAAGAGGGCAAAAAGGAAGAAGGGCAGAAACTACTCGACGAGGGATTCCTCTCGCTGTTCCGTTCGCATAAGGCACTGCCAAAGAACAAGCCGCTCATCAAATATCTCTCGGAAGAAGGTATCAAGGCTGGCATGCTGAAGACCGAGGAAATCTATATGGAGCAAAACAACAAGCGCATGCCCGAGGCCGTGAAGCCACTGTACTTCGTGGTCGACGAGAAGCTGAACTCATGCGAGCTCACCGACAAGGGTACAGCCTGGCTGGCCGATAAGGTGAAGGATGCCGAACTGTTTGTGCTGCCCGACATTACCAGCGAACTATCGGCACTCGAGGCCGAGAAGGGACTGAGCGACGAAGAGCGCCTGAACAAGAAAGACGCTCTGATGAACCACTATGCCGTACAGAGCGAGCGTGTGCACACCCTGCGCCAACTGCTCAAGGCTTACACCATGTTTAATAAAGACGACGAATATGTAGTCATCGACGGCGAGGTGAAAATCGTCGACGAGCAGACAGGCCGTATCATGGAGGGCCGTCGCTGGAGCGATGGTCTGCATCAGGCCGTGGAGGCCAAGGAGCACGTGAAGGTGGAAGCCGCCACACAGACCTTTGCCACCATCACACTGCAGAACTACTTCCGCATGTATCACAAGCTGGCAGGCATGACGGGTACGGCATCGACCGAAGCAGGCGAGTTCTGGGACATCTACAAGCTCGACGTGGTGGAGATTCCTACCAACAAGCCCGTCATCCGCAACGACATGGATGACCGCGTCTACAAGACGGCACGCGACAAGTATCGCGCCGTAATCGAGGAAGTGGTGAAGATGCGCAACTCCGGACGCCCCTGCCTGATAGGTACCACCTCGGTGGAGATCAGTGAGCTGCTCTCGCGAATGCTCGACATGTATGTGAACCCAGAGACGGGAAAGCGCGATGGCATCCCCCACCAGGTGCTGAACGCCAAGCTACACCAGAAGGAGGCCGACATCGTGGCCCTGGCCGGACGCTCTACCAACGGACTGGGTGCCGTAACGATAGCCACGAACATGGCCGGCCGTGGTACCGACATCAAGCTTACGCCAGAGGTGAAAGCTGCCGGTGGTCTCGCCATCATCGGCACAGAGCGCCACGAAAGCCGACGGGTAGACCGCCAGCTGCGCGGCCGTGCCGGCCGCCAAGGCGACCCGGGCAGCAGCGTGTTCTACGTGTCGCTCGAAGACAAGCTGATGCGCCTGTTCGCTTCGGAGCGCATCGCATCGGTCATGGACCGACTGGGCTTCAAGGAGGGCGAGATGATAGAACACCCCATGATTTCGAAGAGCATAGAGCGCGCACAGAAAAAGGTGGAGGAAAACAACTTCGGCATACGTAAGCGCTTGCTGGAATACGACGACGTGATGAACAAGCAGCGCAAAGTGGTCTACGAAAAGCGCCGCCACGCATTGATGGGCGAGCGTATCGGTATGGACATCGCCAACGTGATATGGGACAGGGTATCGACCATCATCGAGCAAAACGACTATCAAGGCTGCAAAGAGGAATTCCTGCGCCTGTTTGCCATGGAGGTGCCCTTCACCGAACAGGACATGGAGAAGCAGAAGCCCGATGACTTGGCCGAGAACGCTTTCCAGGCAGCACTGGCCAACTTCAACCGCCGCACACAGCGCATACAGGACGTGGCCTGGCCCGTCATTCAGCAGGTCTACGAGGCACAAGGCCAGATGTATGAACGCATCATGGTGCCGCTGACCGATGGACGAAACATCTACAACGTGGGCTGCAACCTAAAAGAGGCCTACGAAAGTCATGGCAAGTCGGTTGTCAAGGAATTTGAAAAGCAAATGCTACTCCATATCATCGACGACGCATGGAAAGAAAACCTGCGAGAGCTCGACGAGCTGCGCCACTCTGTACAGAATGCCAGCTACGAACAGAAAGACCCGTTGCTCATCTTCAAGTTGGAGAGCGTGAAACTGTTCGACAACATGGTGAACAACATGAACAACCGCACCGTAACCATACTCTTCCGTGCCGGCATTCCGCAGATGCAGGAAGAAGAGGTGCATGAAGCCGCTCCTGAAGAGCACACCAACCGCCAGGAATATAAGGAGAGCAAGCAGAGCACCAATCCCGACGAGCAGGCAGAAGTCCAGCGACAACAGATGGAGCAGCAGCGGCAGTTGGCCATACAGCGTGCCGAGGAAGAAGCCCGGGCTTTGGCAGAAATGCAACGCGACCCCATCATGCGCGACAAAATGCCCGGAAGAAACGACCCTTGCCCCTGCGGCAGCGGAAAGAAGTTTAAGAACTGCCACGGAAAGGGACTGGTGTGATAAGATTGAGAATCGAGAATTGAAAATTGAGAAATATGATAACCATCACTAATCTCAAGAAGCAATTTGGTGAGACCATCGCCTGCGACATCCCATCGTTCACAGTGAACGATGGCGATGTCTTGGGACTTGTCGGCAACAATGGTGCCGGCAAGACCACGCTGTTCCGCATGATGCTCGACCTGCTGTGCCCCGACGAAGGAACAATCCTCATCGACGGCATCAACCCCAAGGAGAGCGAGGCATGGAAGCCGACGACGGGAGCCTATATCGACGAAGGCTTCCTCATCGACTATCTCACGCCCGAAGAATACTTCACCTTCCTTGGCAAAATATGCAACATGCCCCAGAGCGAAGTAGAAGAGCGGTTGAGCCATTACGAACATTTCGCAGGTGGCGAGGTGTTCGGCCAGCAAAAACTCATACGCAACCTCTCGGCGGGCAACAAGCAGAAAGTGGGCATCATCGCCGCCATGCTGCGACGCCCCAAGGTGCTTGTGCTCGACGAACCTTTCAACTTCCTCGACCCAACCAGCCAAAACAACCTGAAGCATCTGCTCACCTCATATAACAAGGAGCATGGTGCCACGGTGATTGTCAGTTCCCACAATCTTCAGCACACCGTCGACATATCCACCCGGATAGCACTGCTCGAAAAGGGGCGCATCATCAACGACTTGACCAACACAGATGGCAGTGCAAAAAGCCAACTTACCGACTATTTCGGTGGCGAATAATCACAAAGTTTACGATTTTTCAAAAAAAAACGGTCTAAAATTTCCGTATCTCACTGAAAAACAGTATCTTTGCACTCCAAAAAAATAGCATTTACAAAAAATAAGGCAAAAACAACCATGACGAAGGCAGAAATAGTCAACAAAATAGCCGAACAAACAGGTATTGGCAAGAAAGAAGTGGCCATTACCGTAGAGGCTTTTATGGAAGAAATTCGCAACAGCCTGGCCGATAATCGCGAAAACGTGTACCTGCGCGGCTTTGGCAGTTTCATTGTGAAACACCGTGCCAAAAAGACGGCTCGTAACATATCCAAAAACACGACGCTCGTAATCGAGGCCCACGACCTGCCTGCTTTTAAGCCGGCCAAGAGCTTCATCGAGAGAATGGACGGACAAATCGTCACTTCAGAGGACTGATACAAACATCAAGCAATCTCTAAATAAAAAACATTAACAATTATGCCTAACGGAAAAAAGAAGAAGGGCCACAAGATGGCCACGCACAAGCGCAAGAAGCGCCTGCGCAAGAACAGACACAAGAGCAAGTAAAAACGTTCAGCGTCTGTCACAGTAAATGAATGAAAGGAGTGCACCCAAGGCATAGCGATATGCAGGGCGCACCCCTTTTGAGTAACCACTAACCCAAGAAAAGAACAAATTATGACAAGCGAAGTAATCATCGATGCCGGCCCGAAAGACATTTCCATCGCCTTGCTCGAAGACAAAAGCCTCGTGGAGTATCAGTCCGAGCCACGCTCGGCATCGTTCTCCGTAGGCAATGTCTACATCGGCAAGGTGCGGAAGCTCATGCCCGGGCTCAACGCCTGCTTTGTAGACGTAGGCAGCGAGAAAGACGCTTTTCTGCACTATCTTGACTTGGGCCTTCAATTTAGCTCTTACGACAAATACCTAAAGCAGGTAGCCAGCGACCGCAAGAAACTATTCCCCATCCAGAAAGCCACCCACCTGCCAGACCTCCCCAAAGAGGGTACCATACAAAATCAGCTGAAGGTGGGACAGGAGATATTGGTGCAGATAGTGAAGGAACCCATCAACACAAAAGGTCCCCGACTCACCTGCGAAATCAGTTTTGCCGGCCGCTACATGGTACTCATTCCTTTTGGCGACAAGGTATCCGTTAGTTCGAAAATCAAGAAAAGCGAAGAGCGCAGCCGCCTGAAGCAGCTGGTACAGAGCATGAAGCCGAAAAACTTCGGCGTCATCGTGCGTACTGTGGCCGAAGGCAAGCGCGCAGCAGAACTCGACCAGGAACTAAAGGTACTCCTGAAACGCTGGGAAGAAGCCATCACCCGCGTGCAAAAGACCACCGAGCGACCACTGCTCGTCTTCGAGGAGCAAAGCCGCAGCGTCGCACTCATTCGCGACCTCTTCAACCCCACCTACGACGGCATCCACATCAACGATCCCGACATCTACAGCCAAGTGCGCGACTATGTTGCATTGATAGCCCCTGAAAAGGCCGACATAGTGAAGCTTTACACCGGCACCGTACCCATCTATGACAATTTCAACGTCACAAAGCAAATAAAATCGGGATTCGGCCGTACTGTCAATTACAAGCGGGGGGCCTACCTCATCATCGAGCACACCGAAGCCATGCATGTGGTCGACGTGAACAGTGGCACGCGAATCAAGAAAGAAAACGGACAGGAAGCCAATGCGCTTGAGACGAACCTGGGCGCCGCCGACGAGCTGGCACGCCAGCTACGCCTGCGCGACATGGGTGGCATCATCGTCGTCGACTTCATCGACATGAATCTGGCCGAAGACCGCCAGTTGCTTTATGAGCGCATGTGCGAGAACATGAAGAAAGACCGCGCCCGCCACAACATACTGCCACTGAGCAAGTTCGGCCTGATGCAAATCACCCGACAGCGCGTGCGCCCCGCCATGGACGTGGCCGTAGAGGAAAGCTGCCCCACTTGCCATGGCACCG
This sequence comes from uncultured Prevotellaceae bacterium, assembly GCA_946406555.1. Classification (GTDB taxonomy): domain Bacteria; phylum Bacteroidota; class Bacteroidia; order Bacteroidales; family Bacteroidaceae; genus Prevotella. Next base: position 17,216 of record CAMJLB010000021.1, read on the forward strand.
GAAAAATAAAGTCGAGCATCCTGTTTACCGACCAGTTAGAGAGCAAAATTGACCGCCTTGTCAATAAGGTAGGCATTCGCCGTTTCTCGCTCCACGTCCACCCTTACGTGGCTGCCTACATCAATCAGGGCCTCATCTCCATCAAGCGCCGATGGCAGATGAAATATGGGCTGGGCGTGCGTATCATACCCAGTCAGAAAATGGCATTCCTGCAGTATGAGTTCTACGACCAGAACCACCAGTTCATCGACATGCGGGAAGAGAACGAAGTAACAAAGTAGCCAACTGAAAGACAGTTGCATACATAATTGAAACACAAACGATGATAACAGTCACCAACTTAGCCATTCAATTCGGCAAAAAGGTTCTCTACAAAGACGTGAACCTGAAGTTTACCAACAACAACATCTACGGCGTGATAGGTGCCAATGGTGCCGGCAAGTCTACGTTGCTGCGAGCCATCAGCGGCGAACTCGAGCCCAACAAGGGTTCCGTCGAGATGGGGCCAGGCGAGCGTCTGTCGGTATTGGAGCAAGACCACTTCAAGTACGATGCATTCACCGTCATGGATACCGTGCTCATGGGCCACGGCCCTCTATGGAAAAACATGAAAGAGCGCGAGGCACTCTATGCAAAGCCCGAGATGACGGAAGAGGAAGGCAACCGTGCCGCCGAACTCGAGATGGCCTTTGCCGAGATGAATGGCTGGGAAGCCGAGAGCGAGGCAGCACAGCTGCTGCAGAACCTGGGCATCAAAGAGGATTTGCACTATGCCCAGATGGCAAATATCTCTAACAACGAAAAGGTGCGCGTGATGCTGGCCAAGGCCCTCTTCGGCCACCCCGACAACCTGCTGCTCGACGAGCCTACCAACGACCTTGACCTCGACACCGTGCAGTGGCTCGAGGAATATCTCAGCTCGCTCGAGCAGTGCGTCATGGTCGTGTCTCACGACCGACACTTCCTCGATGCCGTCTCTACGCAGACCGTCGACATCGACTTTGGCAAGGTGACGCTCTTCTCAGGCAACTACAGCTTCTGGTACGAGTCGAGCCAGCTGGCCCTGCGACAGGCTCAGAACCAGAAGATGAAAGCCGAAGAGAAGCGCAAGCAGCTCGAAGAGTTCATCCGCCGCTTCTCGGCCAACGTGGCTAAGTCGAAGCAGACCACCTCGCGCAAAAAGATGCTTGAAAAACTGAACGTAGAGCAGATCACACCTTCTACGCGCAAGTACCCAGGCATCATCTTCCAGATGGAACGCGAGCCTGGCACCCAGATTCTCGAGGTGGAGGGCCTTAAGGCCACAGATGCAGATGGCACCGTACTCTTCGACAATGTGAGCTTCACCATCGAGAAAGGGCAGAAGACGGTGTTCCTCTCCCACAATCCCAAGGCGATGACGGCCCTCTTCGAAATCATCAACGGCAACCGTGAAGCGCAGGCCGGCACCTACAAGTGGGGCGTGACCATCACCACAGCCTATCTGCCGCTCGACAACACCGAGTTCTTCCAGTCTGAGATGAACCTCGTAGACTGGCTCTCGCAATACGGCACGGGCAACGAGGTGCTCATGAAATCTTACCTGGGGCGCATGCTCTTCCGCGAAGAAGATGTGCTCAAGCACGTCAACGTGCTGAGTGGCGGCGAGAAGATGCGCTGCATGATAGCACGCATGCAGCTCAAAAACGCCAACTGCCTCATTCTCGACACACCTACCAACCACTTAGACCTAGAGTCTATTCAGGCGTTCAACAACAACCTCATACAGTTCAAGGGCAATATTCTCTTTGCCTCTCACGACCATGAGTTCATCAACACCGTGGCCGACCGTATCATAGAGCTTACACCCAAGGGGACCATCGACAAGCTCATGACCTACGACGACTACATCTACGACGAGGCCATCAAGGAGCAGAAAGCCCGCATGTACAGTTAAATTCTGTTGTTGCAGAGACTGAAGGGATTCATTTCCATCCACACGAAAGGGAGCGCAGGCAGCCTTGCCTGCGCTCCTCTTCATTTAAAAGATGGCGACTTTCCTATACGAAACACACACATGCATATCTACCTAAAGAAAAATCCCGCTTGAGTATTTCTACTTTCGCGGGATTCATAATGAAAGGAGGAGTGGTACCTCCAGGAATCGAACCGGGGACACACGGATTTTCAGTCCGATGCTCTACCAACTGAGCTAAGGCACCATTTTTCGGTTTTGCTTTCCTTTCGTTTGCGGGTGCAAAGGTACAATAAAAAAAATAACTGACCAAATTTTTGGCCAATTATTTTTCTGTTATTTAAAAAAAAGTGCAAATCAGTGCCTTTTTCTCGACATTTCGCGCTTTTCATTCGTTCAGCGGGTTCCACCCCTGTGCCTTGAGTTCAAACTCCTGGTTGTCACGCGTCACGAGCACATGGCCATATTTCTGGTCGGTGATGTGGCCTATAAGGTGCACGTCGTCTATCAGTTCTATCTTCTCATGGTCGCCTATGGGCACGGTGAAGAGCAACTCGTAGTCTTCGCCACCGTTCAGGGCACAGGTAGTCACGTTCATGTTCATCTCCTCGGCCATCACCGCCGTCTGGTAGTCTATGGGTATGTTCTTCTCGAATATGCGACACCCCACCCCACTCTGCTTACAGATGTGTCTCAGCTCGCTGCTCAGCCCGTCGCTGACGTCTATCATCGCCGTGGGGCGTATGCCGGCCTCGCGCAGCTTCGCAATGATGTCGCCGCGCGCCTCGGCCTGCAACTGGCGCTGCAGCAGATACTCCTTGCCGCTGAAGTCGGGCTGGAAATGTGCCAGCTCTGCAAGGGCCTTCTTGTCGCCCTTACGCCGGGCCTCCTCCACTTGACTGTAGTACACGCTCTTCTCGCGCTCCAGGAGTTGCAGGCCCATATAGGCGGCACCGAGGTCGCCGCTGACGCAGACGAGGTCGGTGTCTCTGGCACCGCTGCGGTAGACGATGTCTTCCTTACGGGCTTCGCCTATGCAGGTGATTGAGATTGCCAGCCCCGTAAAGCTGCTGGTGGTGTCGCCCCCAACAATGTCCACACCCCATTTCTGGCAGGCCAGGCGCAACCCCTCGTAAAACAGTTCTACATCCTCCACGGTGAAACGTTTCGACAGGGCCAGCGACACGGTCATCTGCCGTGGGGTGCCGTTCATGGCAAACACGTCGCTGATGTTGACCATCGCCGACTTATAGCCCAGGTGTTTCAGGTCGATGTAGGTCAGGTCGAAGTGCACGCCCTCCATCAGCATGTCGGTGGTAACGAGCATCTCCTTGTCGGGATAGGAGAGCACGGCACAGTCGTCACCCACACCATATCGGGTCGATTCGTTCTTTTTCTCCAAGTCGCGGGTCAGCCGGTCAATCAGCCCGAACTCCCCCAGTTTTGCTATTTCCATAAACTGCTTATCGTATTTTCATTCCTGCAAATATCGTAATAAACATTCAAAGCCGCAAGCGTTTTAATATTAACAAAAAAAAATGGAACAGACCGCTTTACGGTACTTACCAACAAGGTCGCCTTTCACTATTTGGCGCCATTTGGTTGTTCCGAGCGCACGATCATCTCGCGCATCAGCTCGGTCATGATTGGTTGTGCCTTGTTGGCTGCCTCCTGCACCTCCTCGTGGCTCACCTCTACGGGTTGGTCGAAGCCGCCCAAGTCGGTGACGATGCTCACGCCGAAGACGCGTATGCCACAGTGGCGGGCCACAATGACCTCGGGCACGGTCGACATGCCCACGGTGTCGCCCCCCAGTAGGCGGTACATCTTGTATTCAGCCGGCGTCTCAAAAGTAGGTCCCTGCACGCCTGTATACACGCCATACTGCAATCGTATGCTTTTTTCACGGGCAATCTCTCCTGCCAGGTTTATCAGTTCCCGATCGTAAGGCTCGTGCATGTCGGGGAAGCGGGGCCCGGTAGGCAGGTTCTTGCCGCGCAGCGGGTGCTCGGGGAAGAAGTTGATGTGGTCGGTGATGACCATCAGGTCGCCAATATTGAAAGTGGGGTTCATGCCGCCTGCGGCATTCGAGACGAAGAGCGTCTTGATTCCCAGCTCGTACATCACGCGCACGGGGAAGGTGACATCCTTCATCGAATAGCCCTCGTAGTAGTGGAATCGGCCCTGCATGGCCATGATGTCTATGCCGCCGAGCTTGCCGAAGATGAGTTTGCCGCTATGCCCCTCGACGGTAGACACGGGGAAGTTGGGTATCTCGGCGTATGGAATCTCCAGTGTGTCAGTTATTTCGGAAGCTAATTGTCCGAGGCCCGTCCCCAGGATTATCGCCGTCTTTGGGCTTGTGGTCATCCTTGCTTTTAACCAGGATGCTGTTTTTTGAATTTTTTCGTACATAACCTAAAATCTGTTCGTTAAACATATCCTCTTGTTCGAGCATGAACTCAATCTTCATTGGCAGCACATAGATGCCATTCCTTGCCTCCGGGCTGAGCTTGTCGGCTGTAGGCAGTCGGGCGGCGTCTTTCTCGGTAGTGACGATGCACTTAGGCGCAGGCATGGCGGCAAAGGCATCGTTGATGCGCCTGATGTCTTTTTTTGTGAAGGCATGATGGTCGGGGAAGGTGAGCGGCACGAGATGGGAGGTGAAGGGCGAGAGGTCGTCGATAAGCTGTCTTGGCGAGGCAATGCCCGTGAGCAGGAGCACGTGCTCGTTTTGCCGTAGCTGGTCCAGCGGGCGCGCACCTCTTTCTTTATCATACAGCGGGCGCATGGGATCGTAGGCCAGGGTGGTGAAGAAGAGCCGCTGGTAGGGGAAGAGGTCCATGGCCTTTGTGATGACACGGAACTCCATAGGTTTCAGTTCTCGGGGACATTTCGTCACGATCACGATGTCGGCCCTGTTTTTCCCGCTGAGCGGTTCGCGCAGTCTTCCTGCCGGGAGCAGTTTGTCGTAGATGATGAGCCGGTGATAGTCAACGAGCAAGATGTTGACCCCCGGCTTCACGTATCGATGCTGGAAGGCATCGTCGAGCAAGACCACGTCGAGTCCGTGGTCTTGCTCGACGAGCCTTTCTATTCCTTTCACCCTCTGTTTGCACACGGCCACCGTGAGTTCCTTGAACTTCTGTTTCATCTGGAAAGGCTCGTCGCCAATGTCGCGTGCGGTGGTGGTGTCGGTAGCCAGAAGGAACCCGCTCGTCTTTCGCTTATAGCCACGGCTGAGCACGGCCACTCGCAAGTGTTGCTGTAGCAGCCTCACCAGGTATTCCACATGGGGAGTCTTGCCGGTTCCGCCCACGGTGATGTTGCCCACCGAGATGACGGGCACGTCGAAGGCGCGACTCTTCAGCACGCCTATGTCGAAGAGGAAGTTGCGCAGTTTCACACCACATCCATAAATCCAGCTTAGTGGTCGCAGCCAGTCGTTTATCTTGATGAAGTCGCCTTCCATGAGCGTTGAGGGTTGAGGGTTAAGCATTGAGGGTTGAGGATGGAATCACTCAACCTTTGTGCTGAAAGGCAGACGGGCCTGCAGACGGTTGCGCTGCTGGTCCATGCGCAGTTGCATCACCGGCTCGTAGAGGTCGCCCAGCAGGGTGCGCAATTCGCTGTCGAGATAGCTGCCCTTGTTCTTTTCGCTGTCAAAAAGATTATCTATCCAGTCGGTCTTCTCCGGATAGGTGGCCGTGTAGTATTCACCTTCCAGCTTGGCCAGTTCTGCAGCTTTCTTCACGGCATCGTCGAGCGATCCCAGTTGGTCTACCAGCTTGATGGGCAAGGCGTCGGTGGCCAGCCAAACGCGTCCCTGTGCGATGGAGTCCACCTCGTCGCGCGTCAGCGAGCGTCCCTGTCCCACGATGTTCAAGAAGGTTTCGTAGCCCCTGTCCACATATCCCTGCATGTAGCGCAGCTCTTCGCTGTTATCCTTGGCCATCACGAGGTTTTCCTCGAAGTCGCCGTAGCGGTTGGTTTTCACGCCGTCGAAGGTCACGCCAAGCTTGTCGGTCACCAGCCCCGAGAGATTCGGGATAAGCCCGAAGATGCCAATGCTGCCCGTCAGCGTGGTAGGCTCGGCAATGATGTAGCTGGCTCCGGCGCTGATCATATAACCTCCCGATGCGGCCAGACCACCCATCGACACCACCACGGGTTTCTTTTCCTTCAGCTGCTGTACGGCATGCCATATCTGCTCAGAGGCCACGGCCGAACCGCCGGGCGAGTTCACACGCAACACCACTGCCTTCACGTCATCGTCCTTGGCCAGTTTGTTCAACTCCTCCACGGTAGTGCTTCCCACGATGTTCTGTTCGCTGCTGAAGCTGCTGGCCACCTTGTCTACGATTTCGCCGTAAGCGTAGTATATTGCAATCTTATCACCATCCTCCTTTTTCTTCGACTTCACGCCAATCATGTCGGTCAGCGTCAGCTGGTTGATGTCTTCATCGTCGTCGCCCATTGCCAGCTTGTCCTTTATCAGTTTCTTTATCTCATCAGGATACATCAGGCCGTCGACGAGCTTTGCCTTCACGTAGTCATTTGCATTGGCAAAGGCCATGATGCTGTCGCTTGCCAGCTGGTCCAGCTGTTGCGCAGTCACCTTGCGGCTGTCGGCCATGTCGTTCAGCATGTGCTGCCACACACCCTGCAGATAGGCGGTACGCTGCTCGCGGTCGTTGTCGCTCATATCCTTACGAGTCACTCTCTCCACGGCGCTCTTATATTTTCCCACACGCGTGGCCTGGTACTTGATGCCCAGCTTCTCGTAGAGGCCAGTCATATATTGATATTTTCCGCCCAGGCCCTTGAAGTCAACCATGCCCGTCTTGTTTAGGAACACCGAGTCGGCCACCGATGCCACATAGTAGCTCGTCTGCATGTATTGGTCGGCGTATGCTATAATCCACTTGCCGCTCTTCTTGAAGTCGAGCAATGCGTCGCGCAGTTGCTGAGCCGTGGCAGGCGAATCGAAGCTGGCTATGCCGCCTTCAATGTAGATGCCCTTCACCTCATCCTCGTCTTTGGCTTTCTTTATGCTGGCCAGGAGGTCGTCCAGCCCCATCTGCTCCATGTCGGCCTCGTTGAGCAGCGAGCTAAATGGACTACCTTCTTCCGCGCGCTCGTCGACGACGCCCTTCAGCTTAAGTACGAACACGGAATTTTCTTTCACCTTCGTAGCGGCAGAATCGCTGGCCATAATGCCCACGAGCGAAATCATGAACAGAATGCCGGCCACTACCGACAGCAACACGATGCCACACATGGTGGCCAGTGTCATTTTAAAGAATTCTTTCATTGTACAATAAAAAATTAAAACGTTTCGACGTGCAAAGTTAGTAAAAATTTTTCATCTGCCTAATAAAATAGGATAAATTATAAACTTTTTGCGCAATTATCCACAGAGTATAGGCAAAAATATGAAAACTGCCAAACGCAATCTGCTATTTTCATTATGTTTTACTTTGCCGTTTCAAGAATAATTCATAACTTTGCCGTCGTATTTATAACAAACGAAGTCTACATTATGGAAGGGAACAGATACATCAACCCTTATACCGACTACGGTTTCAAGTATTTCTTCGGCACGGAGCCCAACAAGGACTTAACCTTGCATCTGGTAAATGCCCTGCTTCAGGGACGGGAGGTCATCAAAAGTCTCACGCTGCTGCCTACGGAGCAGTTGGGTGATACGGAGGAAGACCGCCGCTCTGTGTTCGACATCTATTGCGAGAATGAGCAGGGCGACAAAATCATCATCGAGATGCAGAAGGCAGAACAACAGTGGTTCAAGGATCGCTCCATCTACTATTCCTCGTTTCCCATTCGTTCGCAGGGCGAGAAGGGGAAATGGCTCTTCGGTCTGAAAGCCGTTTATACTATAGGCATCCTCAACTTTGTGTTCGATGAGGACAAGGACGACGAGAACTACTACCACCACATAGTACAGCTGATGGATGTCAACAAGAAAGAAGTCTTTTACGACAAGCTTACCTATATTTATTTGGAAATGCCCAAGTTCCGTAAGACTGAGGACGAGCTTGTAGACCTCACCGACAAGTGGCTTTATGCGCTGAAAAATCTGCCCCGCCTGTTGGAACGTCCCAAGGCATTGCAGGAGCGCATCTTCTCTAAGTTCTTCGAGGTAGCCGAGGTGGCAGCTTTGTCTAAAGATGAATACGCTAAGTACTGGGAGAGCGAAAAAGTGTTCTACGACAACCAGGGTGCCTTCATGACTGCCGACCGCAAAGGCTACAACCGCGGCATGGCCGAGGGCGAGGCCAAGGGGCGTGCCGAGGGCGAGGTCAAGGGGCGTGCCGAGGAGCGCATGGCCAACGCCCGAAGGATGAAGGCCAAGGGCTTTTCCGACGAAGTTATCGCAGAGATAACCGGACTGACGGCAGAGGAAATAAAACAATTGTGACAAGAGAGACGTTGAACCCTATAAACAAAATTAAAAAACACTTTGTCTAAGAAGTATAGTAAACGTCGATATGCCTACTTTTGCAGCGAAGAAAGCGACGAAAATTGTGAATGCACTCCCGGTTTTCATGCGAAATTGCAAAGTATAAAGAGTTATCTTTGCAAACGATAGCAATCAAGGCAGCGTAGGTCGCCTGCTAACCGAAAGGAACTAATCACACTAAAACAAATAATAGTAATCATGAAGACAAGACTCGTTTTAAGCCTCGTGCTGGCTTTGCTGTGCTCGACGGCTATTGGAAAGAAAAAGGTGACGCAACAGGAACTGTGGCCTGACGGCACAGCCATTGCTGCATGGTTCAACGACACCTCGCGCGTAGACATTTCAGAACTGAAACGCTATGTGGTGACCGACTATGGCGTGCGCAACTATGCTGAACAAGTGCAGACCGAACAACTGCAGGCCGTGATAGACCGCTGCGCCCAGGAGGGCGGCGGCGTGGTGGTGGTGCCACGCGGCTTCGTGGTGAGCGGCAGCCTGTTCTTCAAGCCCGGCACCCACCTGCTGATAGAAGAGAACGGCGAACTGCGCGGCAGCGACCGCATACGCGACTTCAAGATTGTGAAGACACGCATAGAGGGCCAGACACGACAGTATTTCGCCGCCCTCGTAAACGCCGACGGCTGCGACGGATTCACCATCACAGGCCCCGGCACCATCAACGGCAACGGGCAGCCCTACTGGGAGGAGTTCTGGATTCGCCGGCAGTGGAATCGCGAGTGCACCAACGTCGATGCACAGCGGCCACGCAATGTGTATATCTCCAACTCGAAGAACGTCACCGTGCAGGACGTGCACATCATCAATTCACCCTTCTGGACCAACCACCTCTATAAATGCGAGAACGTGCGCTACCTGGGCTGTTACATTTTCGCACCGTTCGACAACGTCACGCCCGTAGACCCCAAGCGCGGGGCGCCCTCGAGCGATGCCATCGACATCGACGTATGCAAGAACGTGCTCATCTCGGGATGCTACATGAGTGTCAACGACGATGCCGTGGTGCTCAAGGGAGGCAAGGGAACCTGGGCTGACAAAGACCCCGACAACGGACCCTGCGAGAACATCATGGTCACCGACTGCGTCTACGGCAAGGTGCATGGCTGCATGACGCTCGGCTCGGAGTCGCTCCACGACAGAAACGTCATCATGCGACGCTGCAAGGTGACGGATGCCAGCCGCGTGCTCTGGCTGAAGATGAGGCCCGACACGCCACAGCACTATGAATATGTACGGGTGGAAGACTTCACCGGCTCCTGCGGCTCGTTTCTCGTGGTAAGGCCATGGACTCAGTTCTTCAAGCCAGAAGACCGCGAAGACATGCCCCTCTCGCAATGCAACAACATCTATTTCAAGAACATCAACATGACGTGCAAGAACTTCTTCGACGTGGGAAAGAGCGATAAATACCGCCTCGTAGATTTCTCATTCGAAAACATCAACGTAGTCGACCAGAAGAAGGCCTTCGACCCGCAGCTCATTGAAAATTGCTCGGTGAAGAATGTAGAAATAAAATAAACGCCATAAAAAAACACACAGAAATGAAAAAAGCACTCATCATGCTGTCGCTGTTGATGCTCACGCTGGCTGCATCGGCCATAGAGCGGCAGAAACTTAACTTCAATGCCGACTGGCGCCTGCAGGTTGGCGACCCCAGCGAAGCGGCTCGGCCCGGCTACGACGACTCGCAATGGCAGCGCGTCACTTTGCCCTACGCCTTCAATGGCGACGAGGCTTTCAAGAAAGACATCGTCGACCTGACCGACACAATCTGCTGGTATCGCAAAACATTTACGATGAGCGATGAGCACGACCGCAAAGTCTTCATCGAGTTCGAAGGGGCACGTCAGGGAGCCGACGTGTGGCTGAACGGACAAAAAGTGGGGTTTAGCGACAATGGCGTCATGGCCTTTGGCTTCGACCTCACACCTTATATTAAAGCGGGCAAAAACGTGCTGGCCGTGCGCTGCGACAACTCGTGGCAGTATCGCGACCGAACGCTGAACAGTCGGTATCAGTGGAACGATAAGAACTTCAACGCCAACTATGGCGGACTGCCTAAGAATGTCTATCTGCACATCACCGACAAACTGTATCAGACACTGCCCCTCTACAGCAATTTGGGTACTGTTGGTACATACGTCTATGCTACCGACTTCGACATTCAGGCACGTAAGGCCACGATTCATGTGGAGAGTCAGGTGAAGAACGAGGATACAAAAGAGCGTAGCTTCTTCCTTACCGTTGTCATCAAAGATATTGATGGCAACAAAATAGCAGGTTTCAATGGTAGTCAGAAAATCACCTTAAAGCCGGGCGAAACCGCTATGGCCAAGGCCCAGCAAGAAGTGCAGGGACTGCATTTCTGGTCGTGGGGCTATGGCTACCTTTATACGGTTGAGACTTATCTGCGCGACAAACTTGAAACGGCTTCTGCCGCAAACGATATGGTCAGCCTGCGCACGGGCTTCCGCAAGACGGAGTTCCGCGACGGCATGTTCTTCCTCAACGACCGCTGCCTGATGGTGCATGGCTATGCCCAGCGCACGTCGAATGAGTGGCCAGGGGTGGGTATCTCAGTGCCTGCGTGGCTCAGCGACTACAGCAACGACCTCGTGGTGAAGAGCGGAGGCAACCTCGTGCGGTGGATGCACGTGTGCCCCTGGAAGCAGGACATCGAGTCGTGCGACCGCGTGGGCCTCATCCAGGCCATGCCTGCCGGCGATGCCGAGAAAGACGTGGAGGGTGCCCGCTGGCAGCAGCGCACACAGCTGATGCGCGATGCTATTATCTATAACCGAAATAGCCCCTCAATCATCTTCTATGAGTGTGGCAACTTCCGCATATCGAAGGAGCACATGCTGGAGATGAAGCAGATACGCGACCAATATGACCCCTGTGGCGGACGCGCCATCGGCTCCCGCGAGATGCTCGACCGCCCCGAGGCTGAGTATGGAGGCGAGATGCTCTACATCAACAAGAGCGCATCGAAGCCCATGTGGGCCATGGAATACTATCGCGACGAGGGACTGCGCAAATACTGGGACGAATACTCCTACCCCTTCCACAAGGAAGGCGACGGACCGCTCTATCGCGGTGCACCGGCCCTGGACTATAACCACAACATGGACCGTCTGGCCTGTGGCATGGTAGAGCGCTGGCACGAGTACTGGCTGGAACGTCCCGGCACGGGCAAGCGCGTGAGCAGCGGAGGCGTGAAAATCGTGTTCAGCGACACCAACACCCATCACCGGGGCGAGTCGAACTACCGTACAAGCGGAGTCACCGACGCCATGCGCATACCCAAGGATGCCTTCTACGCCCATCAGGTGATGTGGGACGGATGGGTGTCGCCCGAGAACAAGCGCACCTACATCATTGGCCACTGGAACTATGGAGACCAGGCCACCACCAAACCCGTCTACGTCGTTTCTACTGCCGACGAGGTAAAGCTCTTCGTCAACGGCAAGAGCAAGGGCAAGGGCGAGCGCTCGTTCCAATGGCTCTTCACCTTCAACGACGTGACGTTCGAGCCGGGCACCATCGAAGCCGTGGGCAGCGATGGCTCGCGCTACAAGATAGAGACCGCCGGCGAGCCTTTCCAGCTGAAGCTCACCACCATCGAGAACCCGCTGGGCTTCAAGGCCGACGGGGCCGACATGGCACTGCTGCAGGTAGAGGTGCTCGACAAGCAGGGACGACGCTGCCCACTTGACGACCGTATGATACACTTCGAAGTGAATGGCGAGGTGAAGTGGATAGGCGGCATCGCCACCCGCAACAACAAAGCCTATCTGAAGGATAACGAGAAGAAAGACCCCAACCTGCTCGACTCGGCCAATCAGAAGAACTCGTCCGACAACTACGTGGGCCTCTACGACCTGCCCGTAGAGTGCGGCGTCAACCGGGTGCTCATACGCTCTACCGTCACCCCGGGCGACATCAACGTCTCGGCATACGCTGAAGGCGTGCGCCCTGCTTATGTCACGCTCACCACCCAGCCCGCCCCGGCCACCGACGTGCTGCCCTCACTCACTCTGCCCTCTATCCTCGACCGTGGCGAGACACCTGCCACCCCCAGCTACCAGCCGGTCTATGTGGGCGTCGATTGCATCGACGCCACCACCGGCAGCAACCACGAAGCAGCCCGCAACACCTTCGACGACAACGAACTGACCGAATGGAAGAGCGACGGCAAGCGAGAGAACGCATGGATTACCTACCATCTGGCACGCAAGGCCACCATCAGCGAGATCACGATGAAGCTCACCGGCTGGCGCCAGAAGTGCTACCCACTGGAGGTCTATGCAGGCAAGAAAAAGGTGTGGGAGGGTGTCACTCCAGCCACCCTGGGCTATGTCCACCTCCGCATCGACAAGCCAGTGGCTGCTCGCGACATCACCATTCGCATGGTGGCACCCGCACAAGACAGCCGTAAGTTCGGACAGATAAAAGAACTGGCAGGCGGAGCCGCCAACGAGATGGACCGCATGAAGAGCGAGAAAGGTAAGACCGAACTGCGCATCGTAGAGGCAGACCTGCTCGAGGCTGTAAAATAGAAGCGCACACACCCCTTCGACGCAGATTTTCCACCGTTAATGTGGAGAATCTGCGTTTTTTCTGACTATAAACTAAATTCGACACCATCGGACTGCATAAATATACATTTCATTTTTCGATTTTCAAGACAAAAGAAATTTGCGTTTTAGAACGGCTGAAGACTGTCATGGCTCCCGCCCGAAAAGCCCCCAAAGACCGCTGCGACGCAATCGAGCCTCCGTTGCACCATCGGAATGGCTCCATGGGCGCTGGCACTCTGCATGTTGACCGCTTGTTCAGCCTTCCTTAGGGCGCAACTCAGCATGAATTGCATCCTAAAACAGGCTGAATTGAGATGCAAAACAGCCTGAATTGCCCCCCAAAATAGGCTGAATTACAATACGACATCTTGACCATTTTGTAACAAAAAGAATATCAGCAACTTACGAAATCTTCTGAGATTCAAAAATTTTGAACGAGGAGCCGTGTGCTTCCGATTTTTTTAATCTCAGCAGTTTTCACCGGATATTTATGCAGTAAGAGATTGCATAAACATGAATTATTCATTCGAATTTCGAAAGCCAAGAACTTCTTAGGCTGAAAGGCCGATAACCACTTAACCTCTAACTCCCGCATTTTATGTTAACAACCAAGGAAATTTGAATCAATAATCAATAAGTTGTTTGCGTAATTCGAGGAAAAGTTGTATCTTTGCGCCATGTTTATGTAAAAATAAAGTTCTTGAAAATGAAATACGCATTAGTTACGGGTGGCTCTCGCGGCATAGGCAGGGCCATAGCACTCAGGCTGGCCGCCCAAGGCATGCCAGTAGTCATCAACTATCGCAGCAACGAGCAGGCGGCTCAGGCCACGCTCAGCGAAATCGAGGCCGCTGGCGGTCAGGGCGAGCTGCTGCCCTTCGACGTGGCCAGCCCGCAGGAAGTGGAAAGTGCCATGACCCAATGGGAGTCGCAGTACCCCGATGATTATGTGGCCGTGCTGGTGAACAACGCCGGTATCCGCCGCGACAATGTCATGATATTCATGCAAGACGAAGAATGGCATCAGGTGCTCGACACCACCCTCAATGGCTTCTTCTACCTCACCCGCCGTGTGCTGAAGAACATGCTCACCCGTCGTGGTGGCCGCATCATCAACATAGCCTCGCTGTCGGGTCTGAAGGGTCTGCCGGGCCAGACCAACTATTCGGCTGCCAAGGCCGCCATCATTGGCGCCACGAAAGCCCTGGCACAAGAGGTGGCCGCCCGCAAGGTCACGGTAAACGCCATTGCTCCGGGCTTCATCGCCACCGATATGACTGGCGACCTGAACGAGCAGGAACTGAAGAAGACCATCCCCGCCGGCCGCTTCGGCAAGCCCGAAGAGGTGGCAGCCCTGGCCGCTTTCCTCGCCAGCGACGAGGCTGCCTATATCACCGGGCAGGCGATATCCATCAACGGTGGACTTTACACGTAAGGATTTAACTTTTCGGCATACCCCCATTACCCCATGCATCTGTCACCAGCCTTACGACAAGCCTACACCCAGGAGCACCTCACTGCCCCCGAAGCACAGCTGATGGCCCAGCGCATAGCCTGGGCACCGGTCGTGTTCCAAGTGTCGCGGCTCATGCTGAAATTCGGCATTCTACAGCTGTTGCGCGATGCCGATGCCTCAGGCCTCACCATCGATGAGGTGGCCAGCCAGAAGGGGTTTTCACCCTACGCCGTGAAAGTGCTGATGGAGGCCTCGTTGTCTGTCGGCACGGTGATGGTTGATCCCGCTTCCGAGCGTTTTACGCTCACCAAGACAGGGTGGTTTCTCATCACCGATGCGTCCACCCGCACCAACATCAACTTCAACCACGATGTCAACTATCAGGGCATGTTCCATCTGGAAGAGTCCCTGCTTCAGGGAAAACCCGTCGGGCTTCGTCATTTCGGCGACTGGCCGACGGTCTACGAAGGTCTCTCGTCGCTGCCTCCAGAGGTTCAGCAGAGCTGGTTCGGCTTCGACCATTTCTATAGCGACGGCTCTTTTCCGCAGGCCCTGCAGCTGGTGTTCGAGCGCAAGCCCCGCACCCTGCTCGACGTGGGCGGCAACACTGGTCGCTGGGCCCTGCAGTGCGTAGGCTACGACCCGCATGTGAGCGTCACCGTGATGGACTTGCCACAACAGATAGCCCTGATGCGGCAGCACATCGCAGGGCAGCCCGGCAGCGACCGCATCGATGCCTATGCCGCCAACTTGCTCGACCCTTCCGCCGAGTTTCCTGCTCACCGTCACTATGATGCCATCTGGATGAGCCAGTTCCTCGATTGCTTCAGCGAAGCCGAGGCGCTCAGCATCTTACAGCGTGCCGCCAGCATCGTCGACTCTGACAGCCGGTTTTACATCATGGAGACCCTCTGGGACCGTCAGCGCTATGCCACGGCAGCTTTCTGCCTTACCATGACCAGTCTTTATTTCACGGCCATTGCCAATGGCAACTCCAAGATGTACAACACCGACGATCTGGAGCGCATCATCTCTCAGGCAGGGCTCCACGTAGAGGCTATCCACGATCAGCTGGGCTTAGGCCACAGCATCATCGTCTGCAGCAAGTCATGAGCAGTATGAGGGGCGGCGCTTCGGCGACCGGGAAAGAGCAGGGGCCGTGGCAGGGCCGGACCGATGGCACGCAATGGATGCACCAGACACTCATCGTCTTGTTCCGCTATGTCAACCTGCGTTTCGTCTATCTGTTCATGGCCGTGTTTGTGGTGCCGTTCTATATGCTGTTCTTCCACCAGGGCTACATATCCATATATCATTATTTCCGCCGCCGGCTACACTATGGGCCAGTAAAGGCTTTCTGCAAAGTCTATCAGAACCATTACCGTTTCGGGCAGATAATCCTCGACCGCTTTGCCGTCTATGCAGGACAGCAGTTCCATACCGACGTAGAGGGAGGCGAGCATTTCGACCGCCTTCAGGCCAGCGAGCAGGGAATCATCGTCTTGAGCAGCCATGTGGGCAACTACGAGCTGGCGGGCTATGCCTTCCGTTCCAGGCAGAAGCGCTTCAACGCCCTCGTCTACGCCGGCGAGGCTGCCGTGGTGATGGAAAACCGCAATCGCATGCTCAGCAGAAACAACATGCGCATGATTCCCGTGGGCAACGACCTGTCGCACATCTTCCTGGCCAATGAGGCACTGGCCAACGGCGAGATTGTCAGCATACCCGCCGACCGCATCTTCGGCTCGCCACGGTTCATCGAGTGCCAGTTCTTTGGCACCAAGGCCCGTTTCCCCTTAGGGCCTTTTGCCATGGCGCTTCAGCGCGGCGTGCCGGTGGTGGCGATGATGGTGATGAAAGAGGATACCCATCGCTATAAGATATATGTGAGGGAGGTGAAGGCCGACGAGGGATTGAACACACGCCGTGAGCAGGCTGCCAGTCTGGCGCAGCACTTCGCCCGTGAGCTAGAGCTTGTGCTGAGGAAATATCCAGAACAGTGGTTTAACTATTGGTGAGTTCTAAAAATTAATATTTGCGAGTGGAAGCCGTACCTTCTGAATCAGTT